>NZ_CP102578.1:2245961-2564038 GCF_042230915.1 Archangium gephyra
ATGATGAGCCCCGAGTCATTCACCACGTCGACCCGCGCCCAGGGCAGGGCCTTCTGCACGCGCCACCAGTGGAGGGTGGCCCCGTAGCCGCCCGCGCTCACCCCCGAGAGCCACACCCGGCTGGCCTCGGGGAAGGTAGGCCGCAGCCGCCGCAGGTACGCGTCCATGTTCCGGGCGCCGACGTGCTCGAGCTTCCTCGGGCCGAACCAGTCATAGGTGTGGACGCGCGTCCCGGCGTGGAGGTCGCCCGTGCAGTAGGGGATGTAGACGAAGCTCGCGTCGCGGAACGGGTTGCCGGTGTCGGCGCGGTCGAAGAAGGCCGCCAGGTTGGAAGCCTGGGCCCCCGCGAGGACCGGGCCCTCGCCCATGGTGTCGTTGATGTGCGTGGCGGTGCCGAGCGCGCAGGCCGCCGCCTCCCAGCACGCGCCGCCGCCAGCGAGGAAGATGACGACCCGGTTCGAGCGGCCGGTCAGGTTGACGGCCATGCCCGTGGAAGAACCGTTGGCGCAGTGCGCGTCGGGAACCGGGACGAACGTCCAGGTCTCCTGGGGCGCCTCGATGGGAGGTGCCTCGTTCACCGTGTATGGGATTGACGGGAGATCGTATTCTCCGCCGGCGTCCGTCTGCCCTCCGTCGAGTCCCGCATCCGGGCCGGAGCCCGCGTCGGCGTTTCCCGCGGTGGGGTAGGGCGTTCCACAGGCGGACAGCAGCAAGAGGCTCAGGAATGCCAGCGCACGATGGCTCATGGGCCGGCCAGTATAGCGGCTCGCCATGCAGGGGGGGCCGTGGACTGGGTGAAGAGTCCGGGCCCTACGGCGCTCGGTGCGTGGCCCCGGGCGCGAACCACTTGCGCAACACCTGTGGCGAGGCCGTGCGGTAGATGTTGTCGTGGCGCAGGTCCGGCCTGGGCTCGTATTGCCACTTCAACCCGGCCGGTGCCTTCGTGCGGAGCGTCTCCGCCAGGCGCGTGACGGCGTTGACGATGTCCTCCTCATCGGCGGACGACAGGTACAGGGCATTGTGCAGGTTCGGCAGGGCCTCGATGCGCTCGCCGGCCTTGCGTACCAGTTCCGCGCCGTTCCACCAGAGGCTCGGGCTCAAGGCGATATAGGTGTCGAACAGCTTTGGCTGCAGGAAGAAGGTCTCGACGATGAAGAGACCGGCGAGGGACTCGCCGATGATCGCGGTCTCCTTCGTCACGCGATAGCGGCGGCGCACCTGGGGCATCAGCTCGTCGCGGATGAAGCCCCGGAACGCGGCCGAGCCGCCGACGCGCGGGGCGATCTTGCGGTCCCCTTCGACCTGGGTGGGTCCGGTCATGTCGCGCCGCCGCTCGGTGTTCTCGATGCCGACCACGATGAGGGGTCGCATCTCTCCGGCGCGGATCGCGGTGTCCACGGTGGTGGCGACGTGCGGGAAGTCCTCCTGCAGGCCACCGTCGGGCATGTACAGCACCGGGTAGCGCGTGGACTTCGCCGCGTCGTAGCCCGGCGGTGTGTAGACGTTGATGCGCCGGGTCTCCTTGAGCGTCTTGGACTCGAGGGTGAACGACTGGTGGGGAGGCACGGGCTCGGTGGCCTCCGCGCGGGCCGTCGAGCCAACGGTCATCGCGGCGAAGAGGAACAGGCAGGCCAGCTTCATCGACTGTCGCATGACGTCACTCCTCACGGGGAAAGGGATTGAGGCGGCCGTGGAGCCTTCATGATTGGGATGTAGCACTTGCCCTGGTACTCGGCGTGCTCCTCATCGCACGGCGGACGGCGTGCGATCTCTATCCAGCAGCCGCCATTGATCGCGACATGGTCCGCCTTGGTGCGGCAGGGCGGCCTGACCTGGTTCGAGAAGGGTTTGTCGGGAAGCGGGTAGGAGATACCCGCCGGGCGCTGGACTTCACCGTCGGCCAGGAATGAGGCCGAAATCCCGGCGTCCGCGAGATCACTCATGCCGGGAGTCGAAGGGAGTGGAGGGGGCGCACCCATCGGACGGGTTTCCGAGGCCAACCAGAAGCCGCCGCCCAGAACGAGCACGACGAGTCCCGCGGCGACCAGGGCCTTCAGCGAAGGGCGCCTCATCCACTGTCCCATGGGCGCGCCGGTCAGGTGGGTGCGCATCCGGGTGTTGTCCCTCACGGCCTCGAGCGCCGCGAGCAGGAGGGTGAACAGGGTCGCCAGCTCCGACAACCTGCCTGAGTCCGGAGCCTGCTCCACTTCCAGCACGATGAAGGGCGGCGTGACCTGGAAGGAGGCGCGCACCTGCCAGTTCTTCTTGGGTCCCCAGGTGGGGCGTGGCCCGGGCAGCATCACCATGGCGGGGGCTCCCGTCTGGACGTTGCGCGCTTCGTGGATGTGGCCCAGCTCCGCCGACGCGTGCTTGTGCCGTTTCCCGAGTTGGAACGGGCCCAACCGCCTGCTCTTCTTCTTCGTGGCCGTCATGCGCAGTCCTCGATCTCTCTTCCCTACCACGCCCGAGTGGCGTCGGAGGAAGTCCGTTACGCCCATACTACGGCAGTGGTTTCCTCTGAGTGGAGGACTCATGAGGTCATGCTGCTCCGGCGAGGGAGAATGCCCGGGCCAGGGTGATGACCTCGACGTGGGTGGCACTTGCTTTCCGGAGCGCACTGGCGGCGGCGTGGACGGTGGCGCGGCAACACCGCGACCGGACTCCCACTGGCCGAGTCCGCCTCAACCCCTCCCCGCCGCCCCCCATCCCTGCAGTGCCTTCATTTCGGCTCACTGCTTGAGTCAGCTTTTCGCGACAACTACGTTGACACTCACCGCGAGGTGCCCTACCGAAACTGGCTCTTAGCACAGTCGAATGAGCGACAAAGATGGGGAAGACCTACACCCCAGCATGCTTCTCCCCTTCTGCGCCCACTCCGTCCACCACAAGGGGAACCTTATCGGCTCACATATTGTTGTCACGGGTACGCCGCGCGCTGGTCTTGTCGAACAAAGTCACGCCTTTGCAAATAACCTTCAAAGCAGTCAAAGAGATAATCGATGGTCTTTGATACTGCGTCGTAACGTTGCTCCAAATCCGGGGAACGACGCCCAGCTGCCGCTAGGATTGGGCTCTCACGGCCATGTGCAACAGCATTACGCTTTTCGACAATTTCGTCGATGTATTGCTTTAGGCGAATATCCGGCACGGGTAGGGACGTAATTCCTAGGCAGTCAAAGAGTTCGACTAGGGTCTTGTACCAGATGTTTTGGAGATCACTGCTGAAAACGACTGGACTTACAGTGCAGGTGTCATTTGAGAATTGTGTAGCAAGTAGCGCGAGTCGCTTTTTCCATTGTTCACTTCGTGCATCGCGCACTGATTTGAACGCCCCATCCAATGCGATTGAATATAAACTCGGTACGAAATCGCTATAGCGAACATTCAGAGCAGCAATTTGCTGAAGGACTGCCTGCGTTGCGCTGTTGACTGTAAATTCGAGTGCCGCATAAAGATGAACATAGTAGAGTCCGCGCAGAACTGTAACGTTCGAGGGATCGGGAACGAGAACGTCGGTGCTCTCAAGACTCTTTATTGTCTCGAGCGTAAGCCGCACTTCCTTCAGGCGCTGGTAGGCTTCGGCTCGTTGCGAGTGCAACATTACTGCACCGTGTCCCGAACATATTCGATTCGACCTGCCACCATCTTCTTGCTGTTTGTTGCCCCGGTAGTCAACTTCTTGAGTGCCGGATCGTCAAGCAGTCTTGCTACTTTGCGTGGAGTCTTGCCTGCCTTGAAGCACAGAGCGACACCAACGCTTATTGCTTCATAGAGATTGATCGGCGTTATGCGCCGAGTACCTCGGGCGATCCCATTGGGGAGTTCTTTGCGGAGATACTGAAAGGTCTTTCGAAACAGCTGAATATCTGTGTCTGAAGGTGGGGTGTTGGCAGTCTCTTTCATGTATTCGTTTAGGAAGCCCTTGACGCTGTGTTCGAAACTTTCGTACTTGTTTAGGAACGCAAAGAAACGCAATACCAATTCTTCGCGTGTGCCGTTCTTCTCGTCTGCAGGCTGAAGGTTTGTTACAGCAATGAAATCTGATTCGCCAGATAGTTTCTTGATGGTGTCATTGAATGCTCCGCGGTACACGCAGTTTCGGATCTCCTGTGCGGAAAGAATGATGCCGCCAGTGTTGAGTCGCTCAAACAGATCAAAGCGAACGTTTGAGTCACTCTTGTCGTTAAGGACCGTCACGCGTAGTGGGCGCGTGCCGAACATCAGTTGTAGCGTGGCTGGCAAGTCTTCGTGCTTCATTCCTTCCAGGGCGGGAATTTTGTCTAGTTCGGTAATGCGTAGCGGTTCGTCTCGTTTGACGCGAGCAAGCAGTTCTTTTGAACCAATGAAATGAGCAATAGTGCAGAGTCGCTGGACGCCATCGACAACCTCCCAGGTCGAATCTATATTGGTTGCCATGAAAAGGCTTGGAACCGGAATGCCTAGAAATAGCGATTCAATCAATTGAGACTGCCGCTCAGGATCCCAAAGGAATTGCCGCTGGTACTCGGGCGGTACAAATATATTGCCGGCTTCAAACATCTCTACGAGCTGACGAACACTGATGTCGTAGCTGTCGAATGAAACCAGTCGCCGTTCTTTTTGAATTTGATCCTGAAGTTGCACAAGTTTTTGGGATGTGATTGTCATTGATTGATCTCCAATTGGTCTACTGAGTGTACTAGGGTTGGCACCTGCATTGCTAGTCACAAACACGAAGGTGGTAAAGGCCAGTTTCGGTAGACCTCTCCCCTAACCGATTGCTTCTCGGGCGAGGGCTCCTAGTGAAACAGGCTCTAAACCGTTCAGGCGAGCGAGAAGGCCCGGGCCAGGGTGATGACCTCGACGCGGGTGGCACCGGCCTCTCGGAGCGCGGTGGCGGCGGCGCGGACGGTGGCGCCGGTGGTGAGCACGTCGTCCACGAGGAGGAACTCCCGGCCGGCTACGGAGGGAGACGCGGTGAAGGCCCCGGCCACGTTCTGGGCGCGCTCGGCCTCGGACAGGCCCACCTGCCGCCGGGTCTCCCGGGCGCGGTTGAGCAGGCCCACGGGGGCCTCGCGGCCGGTGGCGCGGGCAAGCTCGCCCGCCAGCAACTGCGTCTGGTCGTACTTGCGCTCGCGGAAGCGCTGGTCGTGCAGCGGGAGCGCGACCAGCACCGAGGGGGCCTGCTCGAGGAACTGGCGGCACTCGGAGGCGAGCAGCTCCGCGAGGGCGGGGGCGAGCTCCGGGTGATCCTCGTACTTGAAGCGGTGGATGGCGCGGGCGACGGGGCCCTCGTGGGCGAAGGGTGCCCAGGCGCGGGTGAAGGGCGGGGGCGAGAGGTGGCAGCGCGGACAGGTGTCGCGCGGGAAGGTGCCGGGCTCGGCGCAGGTGCGGCAGCGCGAGGGCGGGAGCCGCTCCACGGCGAGGTCACACGTCTCGCAGAAGGCCGCGCGCACGGGCATCACCTTCGCGCAGGCGATGCACGCGGGCGGGTAGAGCAGCTCGAGGAGCGATTGGAGCACGACGCGGGAATTAATACGGATGGACGGGGGCGGGGAAGGTGTCTGGACCTGGAAGGAGTCTTCGGCTTGGATGGCCGCATGAAGAAGCTCGCCATCGTCGTCGCCGGAGGACCTGCTCCGGGCATCAACAGCGTGATTGGAGCGGCCACCATCCGCGCCCGGCTCTCGGGGGTGGAGGTGCTCGGCATCCAGGATGGTTTCAAGTGGATCTCCGAGGGGGACCTCTCCCACGTCGTTCCCCTCACCATCGAGGACACCAGCCGCATCCACTTCCGCGGCGGCTCGTACATCGGCATCTCGCGGGCCAACCCCACCCGCTCCCCCGAGCACTTCCAGCGCACGCTCGACGCGCTCGAGAAGCTCGACGTGGGCATGCTCATCACCATCGGCGGGGATGGCACCGCGACGCTCGCGCAGATCATCTCGGAGAAGACCCGGGGGAAGATCCGCGTGGTCCACGTCCCCAAGACGATCGACAACGACATCGACCTGCCCTACGACGTGAGCACCTTCGGTTTCCAGACCGCGCGCCATGTCGGGGTGGAGATCGTGAAGAACCTGATGGTGGACGCCAAGACGACCCACCGCTGGTACTTCGTCGTGGCCCAGGGCCGCAAGGCGGGGCACCTGGCCCTCTCCATCGGCAAGGCCGTGGGGGCCACCAACATCATCATCCCCGAGGAGTTCCAGCAGGGGTGCCCCGTCGCGTTCAACACCGTGGTGGACATCCTCGCGGGCTCGGTCATCAAGCGGCTGGGCTACGGCCGCCAGGATGGCATCGTGCTGCTGGCCGAGGGCCTCGCCGACTGCATCGATCCCGAGGATCTGGCCAAACACACGGCCATCCCCCGGGACCACATGGGCAATGTCCACGTGGCGGAGATCAACCTGGGCGAGGTGCTCGAGAAGGCGGTGAAGGAGCGGCTCGCGGGCCTGGGAATCAAGGCCACGCTCATCACCAAGTACATCGGTTACGAGGTGCGCTGCGCGGACCCGATTCCCTTCGACATGGAGTACACGCGCGACCTCGGCTACTGCGCGGCCCGCTACATCATCGAGGGTGGCACCGAGGCGGTGGTCTCCATCGTCAACGGCCGGTTCCAGCCCATCTCCTTCCAGGACATGAAGGACCCCGCCACGGGCCGGCCCCGGGTGCGGCTGGTGGACGTGGACTCGGACCGGTACAAGATCGCCCGGAGCTTCATGCTGCGGCTCAAGCGGCAGGACTTCGACAAGCCGGAGGAGCTGGCCCGGTTCGCCGCGGCCGCCCGCCTCACGCCGGAGGCCTTCCGCGAGCAGTTCCACCACCTGGTGAAGGACGAGCCCGAGGTGGCGGTCGACGTGGAGCTGGGTCTCGCCGCCAAGGCGGTGGAGCTGGCGGGCGGCCCGGTGCGGTAGAGCCGGGGCGTCTGCCGAAGTCAGTCCATGCAGGGGGGCGCTTGCAGCAACGTGGAGGGCCTGGCGCCAGGGGGTTCCTCTGGCATCAGGCGGCGCGGGAGGTGAGGTCCCCCTGGGTGGTGGGCTCCAGCTCCGCACAGGCCTCGTGGATGGGGAGGAGCACGCGGAAGGTGGTGCCCTGGCCCACCTCGCTGCTCACGGAGATGTCGCCGCCCAGTGCCTTGATGATGCCGTGGCACACCGAGAGCCCCAGGCCCGTGCCCACGCCGACGGGCTTGGTGGTGAAGAACGGGTTGAAGATGCGCTCCAGGTTCTCCGCCGGGATGCCGCAGCCCGTGTCGCTCACCTCCACGGCGACATGCCGGGGGCCGGCCATCCGGGTGGAGATGCGGATCTCATTGCGCGCGGCCCGTCCCGGCGAGATGGCATGGGCCGCGTTGATGAGCAGGTTGAGGAACACCTGGCACAGGCGCGCCTTGGGGGCGTGGACCCGCGGCACCTCCTCCAACGATTCCACCAGCCGGGCCCGGTCGCGAAGCTCGTACGCGGCCACCTTCACCGCGCTGCGCAGGCTGGCCACGACATCCACCGGGCCGCGCTCCATGTCGTTGGGGTGGGAGAGCACCTTGAGGTCGCGCACGATGAGCCGGACGCGCTCGGCGCCGTCGCGTGCATCGGCGATGGCCTCGATCATCTCCTGCTGCTCCTCCGGCGAGGGCGCGCCCGACGTGCGGACCAGTTGCTGCTGCACGTAGTCGAGGTTGCCGACGATGAACGCGAGCGGGTTGTTGATCTCATGGCCCAGGCCCGCCGCGAGCTGGCCGATGGTCGCCAGCCGGTCGGCGAAGAGCAGCTGCGCCTGCGCGGCCTGGAGCTGCTTCAGGCTCTCCTGGAGCCGGGCATTGGTCTGCTCCAGCTCGGAAGTGCGCTGCCGCACGGTCTCCTCCAGCAGGGCGGTGTGGTGGCGCATCTCCCACTCGGAGGTCTCGGCCTCGGCCCTCCGGAGCCGGGCGCGGACGGTCTCCGTGCGGCTCTCGGGCACCACGAACGACCCCTCCATGCATTGCGCCATCATCGTGCTCACCTCGCGTGCGGAACGGTCCGCAGCATTGCGAGGGGCATGCCACCCGTGCCTCCCGGAGAGGGGGGCGGACGCCCGGGGAGCAGGTGTGGCGTTTCGCCCCAGGGGCGGGCCCTGGGAGGTGCGGCATTCTGGGGAGGTGCGGCGATCCGCCACACCGGGCTTCCCGGGGCGGGCCGGTCAGCGGGAGGCGGCGGGAGCGCCGTCCGTGATGCGCAGGTGCCTCGGCTGGGCCTGGACCCGCTCGAGCCAGGCGCGGATGGCGGGGTAGCGGGCCAGCTCGAAGCGTCCCTCTTCCGCCACGTGCGTGTACGCGTAGAGCGTGATGTCCGCGAGGCTGTAGCGCTCGCCCGCGAAGAAGGGGCGCTGCTTCAGCTCTCCCTCCATGACGTCCAGGGCGGCATAGCCCTTCTGGATGCGCTCCTCGAGCTCGCGCTCCTTACCGGGCGGGATGCCGAAGAAGGAGATCCACGCGCGGGCCACGGCGACGTAGGGCTCGTGGCTGTACTGCTCGAAGAACATCCACTGGAGCATCCGCGCCCGCTCCAGCTTGCCGGTGGGGATGAACGGCGTGCCCTCGGCGAAGTACCAGAGGATGGCGTTGGACTCGGCGAGGAACACGCCCGGCTCCAGCTCCACGGTGGGCACCTTGGCGATGGGATTCTTCGCCTTGAACTCCGGGGAGCGGGTCCCGCTGGTGCCGATGTCCGTCTCCACGGTCTCGAACGGAACCCCGAGCTGGTGCAGCAGCAGCCGGACCTTGTAGCAGTTGCCCGAGGCGTGGAACTGGTAGAGCTTGATCATGGGAGCAAGCCTAGCCGATTCATCTCGGAGGGCTTGGGCAGTCCCATGACCTGGAGCAGCGTGGGGGCGATGTCCGCGAGGATGCCGGGGCGCAGCTTCTGCCCCCGGAAGTCCGGGTGGATGAGGTGGAAGGGCACCGGGTTGAGCGTGTGCGCCGTGTGGGGCTCTCCGGTGACCGGATCGCGCATCTGCTCGCAGTTGCCGTGGTCCGCGGAGATGGCCAGCACCCAGCCGTGCCGGGCACACGCCTGCCCCAGCAGCCCGAGGCACTCGTCCACCGTGGCGACGGCTTTCATGGCCGGGTCCAACAGGCCCGTGTGGCCCACCATGTCCGGGTTGGCGAAGTTCACCAGCGCGAAGTCATAGGCCCCCGACTCGATGCGCCGCACCAGCTCCAGGGTCACCTCGCGCGCGCTCATCTCGGGCTTGAGGTCGTACGTCTTCACGTCACGCGGCGAGGGCACCAGGTGCCGCTCCTCGCCCGGGTACACCACCTCGCGGCCCCCGTTGAAGAAGAAGGTGACGTGCGCGTACTTCTCCGTCTCCGCGGTGCGGAACTGGCGCCAGCCCGCGTGCGAGATGGCCTCGGGGAAGATCTCACTGGGCTGGTCCGGCGCGAAGGCCACCGGCAGGCCGAAGGTCTCGTCGTACTGCGTCAGGCACACGTACATGCCCAGGTGCAGGCCGCCCCGGTCGAACTCCTTGAAGTCATCGAAGGCGAGCGCGCGCGTCAGCTCCCGGGCGCGGTCCGCGCGGAAGTTGAAGAACATCACCACGTCGCCATCGCGGATGCGGCCCACCGGCGTGCCGTCGCCATGGGCGATGACGGTGGGTTTGATGAACTCGTCCGTCACCTTCTCCGCGTAGGAGGCGCGGATGGCGGAGATGGCATCGGGGGCCTTGGGCCCCTTGGCATGGACGATGGCCTCGTAGGCGAGCTGCACCCGGTCCCACCGCTTGTCGCGGTCCATGCCGTAGTAGCGCCCGCCCACGGTGGCGATGTGGCCGGTGCGCGTCTCGCGCAGGAACTTCTCCAGCTCCTCCACGTAGCCGAGCCCGCTCTGGGGCGGGGTGTCGCGTCCGTCGGTGAAGGCGTGGACGTAGACGTGGGGGACGCCCCGCTCGTGCGCCGCCTTGAGGAGGCTGTAGAGGTGCTCCATCGACGAGTGCACGCCGCCGGGGGACACCAGCCCGAGCAGGTGGAAGGCCTTGCCATCCGCCTTGGCCTTGTCGAGCGCGGCGCGGATGACGGGGTTGGAGGCGAGCTCCCCGGACTCTGAGGCCCGGTTGATGCGCACCAGGTCCTGGTAGACGATGCGGCCGGCGCCGATGTTGGTGTGGCCCACCTCGGAGTTGCCCATCTGCCCTTCGGGGAGACCGACGGCCAGCCCGGACGTCTGCAGCTCCGTGTAGGGGGTGCCGTGGGTGAGCGCGTCGAGGTGCGGCGTGCCAGCGAGGGCGATGGCGTTGTCCTCGCGTTCCTTGCGGACGCCCCAGCCATCGAGGATGCAGAGCAGGATTTTGTGCGCGGGCTTCATCCCGGAAACCTAAGGGCCGGTTTCCGGAGGTGGAGTGGGGGGAGGCGTGGGAGGCGCGGGCGCTCGGCTGGCGGGCCCCGGAGCTCACGGGTAGGCGCAGAGCCCGCCCGAGCACACCAGCCCCGGGCCGCACACCCGGCCGCAGGTGCCGCAGTTGCGTGCGTCCGCGCTCAAATCCACGCAGCCACCCGCGCAGGAGACGAGGGGCGCGGCACACTGGCAGCGGCTGCTGGCGCACGTCTCGTCCACTGCGCAGGCGCGGCCGCAGGCCCCGCAGTGCTGCACGCTCGTGCGCAGGTCCACGCACTGGGCCTCGCACTCGGCTTGGCCAGACGGACAGGCACACGCGCCCCGGGTGCACACCTGTCCCGAGCCGCACGCGTTGCCGCAAGTGCCGCAGTGGCGGGCGTCACTCGTGAGGTTGGCGCAGGTGCCGTCACACTCGACGCTGCCCACGGGGCAGTCGAGCCGGCAGCGGCCTCCCACGCACACCTCGTTGGCGCCGCAGCCCGTGCCGCAGGAGCCACAGTTGAAGGTGTCGGACTGCACGTCCACGCAGCCCTGGCCGCAGCGGCGCAGGCCCGGGTCACAGTCGTTCACGCATTCGCCGTCCTGGCACAGGCCCGAGCCGCAGGCGTTGCCGCAGGCGCCGCAGTTGTTGCCGTCCGAGCCGAGGTCCGTGCACGCGCCCGCGCAGGCGGTCAGCGGAGGCTCGCAGGCGCAGGTGCCCGCCTCGCACGACTCGCGGGAGCCGCACGCCGCGCCGCAGGTGCCGCAGCTCGCCGTGCTCGACTCGAGCTCCACGCAGCCGCGCTCGCACTGCGTCAGCCCGGCGGCGCAGGCGTCCGTGCACCGGCCCCGGCTGCACACCTGGCCGTCCGCGCAGGCCGTGCCGCAGGTGCCGCAGTGGGAGGCGTCGCTGCGCGTGTCCACGCACGCCGCCTCACAGCGCGTCTGGCCGAGCGCACAGGCCGGTAGTTCGTCCCGGGAGACGCAGCGCTCCTCGACGCACACCGTGCCCTCGGGGCAGCCGGGGTCGTCGGGCGTACCGCAGAACGAGGGCGTGGTGCGCGTGCAACCGAGGCCGGTGACACACGTCATCACCACGAGCAGAAGCAGGCGCGGGAGCGGAGACATGGGAGGCCGTGACTCTAATCCCCTTCAGGGAAGTGGCCGAAGGGGAAGTATGTCCCCTCTCCCGGAGGGCGAGGGGAAATGGGCGCGGGTCTGAGCATGTGCCCACGTGCAGGATGTCACGGGCAGGAGGTGTGGCCCTACTCGCGCCGGGTGCGCGTCTTGTAGGTGAGCACCGGGGCGAGCGTCGCCACCACCCGGACGAGCCCCGCGTCCACCAGGTCCTGCACCACGCGGTCGATGGCCTTGTACGCGGGCGGCGCCTCCTCGAAGAGCAGGTCCCGGTCCTCGCAGATGACGTGGCTCTTGAAGGAGGTGCGGGTGAGGGCCTCGGGGGTGAAGCGCTCGCGCATGCGCTCGCGGGCACTGGTGCGCGTCCACTTGCGGCCGGCCCCATGCGCCAGGCTGTAGGCGTGGCCCGCGCCGTCGCCCAGGGGCAGCACCAGGTAGCTCAGCGCGCCGCGGCTGCCGGGAATCACCACCGGCCCCTGGTCCGAGGGCGCCGCGCCCTTGCGGTGCAGCCAGCAGGTGTGCCCCTCGTGCTGCTTCGCGGTGACGCTGTTGTGGCAGACATCGAGCACCCGCCGTCCACCCGCCGCGATGCCCTGCATCATCCTGCCGGCGATGGTGGCGCGATTGGCCCGAGCCCAGGCCACGGCGTGGTCATGCCGCGCGAGGTACAGCCGCGCCTCGTCCGAGTCCTCCGCGAGGCTGCCGGTGCCATGCCGGTCCACGTGGGCCCGGAGGATGGCCTCGCCGAGTCCCCGCGAGCCGGAGTGCACGAGCAGCAGCAGCCGGTCCGTCTCCATGCCCAGCGCGGTGAAGGTCTCCGCGTCGTGCACCGCGTCCACCCGTTGCACCTCGGCGAAGTGGTTGCCGCCGCCCACCGTGCCGAGCGCCGCCTCGAAGCCGCAGGGCTTCACGCCCATGCTGGCGAGCACGGCGTCCGTGTCACCTTCCCATGGCCCATCCAGGTCCAGGCGCGCCGCCCAGCGCTCCGGCCTCGCCTTGCGCGCGGGCAGGTCCAGCTCCCACAGGCCCATCCCACAGCCGATGTCGTTGCCGACGAGGAAGGGATAGAAGAGGCCCTCGGAGGCGAAGGCGGCGCCCACCGGTGCGCCCTTGCCGGGGTGCAGGTCCGGAAGGCCCACCGCGGAGCGCATGCCGGGAAGCCGCGAGGCGGCCTCGAGCTGGCGGACGGCTTCACCCTCCACCCACGAATGGGGCGAGGCGATGACACGAACGTGAGGGGCGGGCGAATTCATGTCCCCTCGGACGCGCGCGGCGTCCGCTGCCTGACGTGCAGGGGGCGCGCCCTTCAGGCTGCTTGCCCGCCCGCTAAATGCCCACGAGCTCGAAATGGGAGGCTTGATCGAGCTGGTGGACGCGTGAGCCTCGACGGAGGACGCCCTTCACGGTCACGTAGCGCTGGGTGAGGTGGGCCTCGGTCGCCTGGCGGTAGTCGGCGGCTCCCAGCAGGACGCGGACCTTCAGCAGCTCGTCTTCCACCTGGGCCTGGAGCACGACGGCGCCTTCGACCTCACCGTGCTCTCCTGGCCCTCCCATCAGTTCCACGACCCTGCCGACGAACTGGTTGGGCTGTGCCCCTCGAGATGGCCGGAGCTGATGGGACAGCTTCTCGATGGACTCATACATGTTCCGATCCACGTGCACTTCGGACGGCACCTGGGGCTCGACAGGAAGCAGCGGGGACCAGGAACTGCGCAGTCGCAGGTCGGCGCCTTCATCGGGCGGCATCATCTCGACGAGTGCCTCGCAGAGATTGGCGCTCACCACGGGCTCTCCCGGGGCGGGCTCGAGGACCCGTCCGGGCTCACCCGCTCGGACCGCCGAAGCCACATGGGCCACGGAGCGCAGGAGCAGCAGGGATGCGCGCCTTCCAAAGGACTCTTCCTGGACCGTCCGGGGTGGTGCCACTTCGAGAGGCGCCTCCACCGTCAGGACGAAGCTCCCCACCTCCGTTTGTCCGAGACGGCATCCCTTCAGGAAGGCCTCGGCATCCGCCAGGCTCATGCGCGGGTGGAAGGTCGTCTCTGGACGCTTGACGCTACAGGCACTGGAGAGAAGCGCCTTGCGCACTCCGTTCACCAGGCTGAGCCCATTCTCCAGGTGGATACCTCCATCCTGCGTCTCCGCGCCTTCCAGGGCGAAGCGGTGGAGATCCCTCCTGGGCCGCAGCAGGTCTCGCAGGATGCTCTCCGCCGGGCGCTGCTCGTGCTCGGCGATGCGCCGCGCCACCGCGACCATCGCTTCATCGTAATCGATGAGGTCGCGATCCAGCGGCACCTGGACTTCCACGGCGGGAGCCCGGCCGCTGCGATAGATGGCGGCCTGGAGACGGCGTGACGGGATGCGGCTCCACCCGTGTGCTTCGAGGTAGGAACGCACGTTCTGGTAGTCAACCCGGGCTCCGAGCGTGAGGAACTGCTCCGGGTTCATGGCACGAGCTCCTCTTCACGAGCCACCTTACGCAGCAGGCCGCGCAGGGTGTCCAGGTCGAAGGTCTGTCCGCGCGACATCCGGACCGTCTGACTGGTTTCGTTGGGCGTGGGGGGCGCACCCCGAAGCGAGCGCCAATAAGCGCACCGCCGCAGGATGAGAGACTCCGCGGTGTGGGTGAGCCACTGTTGCTCGTCTTCCGGCAGGACGAACACCACGAGGATCCGAGGGACGAGCGAGGGGGCGCTGAGGTCGTCGTAATTCTTCCGGGAGAGCACGAAGGAGAACTCGTCCGTGGGGAGCGGCTCCAGCACCGTGGCCTTGAGCTGGACGGCCAGCTCGGGCGAGGTGAGGACGGCGTCCTCGGCCAGCAGGCCTCGCGCGCACACCTTGAGGTCCACGCTGTCGCGATCCTTGCGGATCTCCTCGATGGAGAAACCGGCTCGCGAAGCGATGGCCCGGACATACGCGAGGCTCAACTCCTCCTTGATGTCGTTGGGACTCAACATGCCGCCTGCCCGCCTACTTGTGGTAGGGCTCGCCCTTGAGAATCGTGAAGGCGCGGTAGAGCTGCTCCACCAGCACCACCCGCGCCAGCCGGTGCGGCAGCGTCATCTTCGACAGCGAGAGCACCAGGTCCGCGGATTGTCTCACCCGCTCGTCCAGTCCCTCGTCCCCGCCGATGACGAGCAGCAGGTCCTTCGCGCCATCCTGGGCCTTGCCCACGTACCGGCTGAACTCCACCGAGTCGAGCAGCTTGCCCCGCTCGTCGAGCGCGACGATGAGGTCCTGCGGCTTGCGGCGCGAGAGGATGGCCTCGGCCTCGGCGGCCTTGGCGTCCGGCGCCTTGCCCTTCTTCCCACCCGCCTCGGGCAGCTCGAGCAGCTCGAAGCGGGTGTAGTGGGCCAGGCGCGAGGCGTACTCCTGGACCGCGGGCTCATACAGGCCCGAGCGGTCCTTGCCGATGGAGAGGAGGCGGACCTTCAGGCCACCTTCTCCCGCGCCGCGTCGGCCCAGAGGCCCTCGAGGTCATAGTGCGAGCGCGCCTCGGTGAAGAAGAGGTGGGCCACCACCTCGCCGAAGTCCAGCAGCACCCACTGGCCGGTGTCCATGCCCTCGTGGCCGATGGGGCGCAGGTTCTCCGACTCCTTGAGCTTCACCAGCACGTGCTCGGCCATGGCCGACACCTGCCGGTCGCTCTCGCCCGAGGCCACGACGAAGTAGTCCGCGTAGGACGTCATCCCGCGCACGTCGAGGATGACGATGTCCAAGCCCTTCTTGTCCGAGAGCAGGGTGCCAATCTTGCGCGCCAGCGCATGGGCACGCGGGTTCTCCGCGGGAGCCCCGGCGGCGGCACCTCCTGGGGTGAGCGCCTTCTTCTTGGTGGTCTTCTTCCGCGCGGGCAGCTTCTTGGCTGCTCCCTTCTTCGCCGCGGTCTTGGTGCGTGCGGTCAGCGACGTCGCGCTCTTCTTCTTCGCCGCTACCTTCTTCGTGGTCGTCTTCTTCTTGGTCGCCATACGTGTCCGGGGCACCCTAGCGCACCTGCCCCTGTCCCAGAATGACGTACTTCTGGCTGGTCAATTCTCGCAACCCCATGGGCCCAAAAGCGTGCAGTCGGCTGGTGGAAATCCCGATCTCCGCCCCCAGCCCCAGCTCGCCCCCGTCGTTGAAGCGGGTGGAGGCATTCCACGCCACCGCGCTCGCCTGGGCCTCCCGGGTGAAGCGGCCCGCCACCGCCTCGTCCGAGGTGACGATGGCCTCCGTGTGTTCGCTTCCGTACCGGGCGATGTGCCCCAGCGCCGCGTCCAGCCCGTCCACCACCCTCACCGCCAGGATGAGGTCCAGGAACTCCCGCCCCCAGTCCTCCTCCGAGGCCGGGGTCACCGCCACCCCGGCGCGCGAGAGCACCTCCACCGTGGCCGCGTCCCCCCGCAGCTCCACCCCCCGGGTCACCAGCTCCCGGCCTACCTGGGGCAGGAAGCGCTCCGCCACCGCGCGGTCCACCAGCAGGCACTCGGCGGCGTTGCACACCCCCGGGCGGCTCGTCTTCGCGTTGACGGCAATGCGCGTGGCCATGTCCAGGTCCGCCGCCGCGTGCACGTACACGTGGCAGACGCCCTTGTAGTGCTTCACCACCGGAATCCGCGCGTTCTCCGCCACGAAGCGGATGAGGCCCTCGCCGCCCCGGGGAATGCACAAGTCAATCAGCCCCTCCAGCTTCAGCAGCTCCAGGAGCGTCTCGCGCTCGCCCGGGGGCACCGGCTGGACGCATGCGGCCGGCAGTCCCGCCTCGGTCACGCCCGCCGCCAGTGCCGAGGCGATGGCCGCGTTGGAGCGCGCCGCCTCGCTCCCCCCGCGCAGCAGCGCCGCGTTGCCGCTCTTGAGGCACAGCGCCGCCGCGTCGCTCGTCACGTTGGGGCGGGCCTCGTAGATCATCAGCACCACCCCCAGCGGCAGCCGTACCTTGCGCACGTGCAGGCCGTTGGGCCGGTCCCACTCCTCCGTCACCTCTCCCACGGGGTCCTTCAGGCCGGCCACCGACTCCACCGCCCGGGCCATGCCCTCCACCCGAGAGGCGTCCAGCAGCAACCGGTCCAGGAAGGCCCCTCCCTTGCCGGAGGCCCGCGCGGCGGCCATGTCCGCCTCGTTGGCGGCGAGCAGGGTGGGGAGGGCCTCGCGCAGGTGGCGCGCCATGGCCCGCAGGGCCTCATCCTTCTGGCCGGTGGGGGCGGTGGCGAGCACGCGGGAAGCCGCCCGGGCGGCCTCGGCGAGGGAGCGCACGTCTTCCTTGGCAACGGACATGCCTCTCCTCTATCACCGCCCCATGAGCAACGCCCGGTTGGAGCAGTTCAAGCAGATGGCGGCCGAGTTTCCCGACGCGCCCATGGCGCACTTCTCCCTGGGAAAGGCCTATTTGGAGCTGAGGCAGTACGCCGAGGCGGCCCAGGCCCTGGAGGCGGCGGTGCGGTTGGACCCGCAGTACGCCGCGGCCATGGTGTCCCTGGGGGATGCCTACACCGGCGCGGGGCAGACGCAGAAGGCCCGCGAGGTGCTCACCCGCGCCCGCGACACGGCGCTCGCCCAGAGCCACGCCAGCCTCGCCGAGGAGATCGACGAGCGGCTCTCCGGGCTGGAGTGACGGGCGCTACGGCCGCCAGGTGAGGCCCACGCCCCCCACCTGGCGGAAGAAGAAGAGCCCGTTGCGCGACAGCTCGGTGCCGTACATCGCGAACGACAGTTCCACATCCACCCGCTCGCTCAGGGGCCGGGCCAGCTTCAGCGACAGCATGTGCTGGGCCTCGTCATCGTCGAGCAGGGTGATTTCGGGCGAGAGGAAGACGCCGTCCGGGTAGGAGTTGAGGCCCAGCGCGCCCTGGGCCATCAGCGTCAGCTTCCAGGGCAGCCGCACCCCGGCGGTGCCGCTCAGCCGGTGGCGCTGCACCGACTCGCCATAGCTGTTGGAGCTGGTCTCCAGGTACGAGTAGGAGAGCCCCAGCGCCAGCGGGCCCTTGTAGCTGTAGCCTGCGCTCGCCATCAGCACCCCGTCCTGGCGCCGGCCGGTCCACTGCTGCGGCGTGCTGTCCGGCGGGTACCTCACGGAGGCGTTGTAGCGGCGCTGGCCGTACTCGCCGGTGACGGTGAAGGCATGGCGCTTGTCCAGGCGGTAGCGCGCGAGGAAACCCACCTCGGGGCTGCCGAAGCTGGCGGCGAAGAAGGGGCGGTAGACGAAGCGGTGCGCTCCGGCGCGCACGCGCAAGGAGAGCCGGGCATCCGGGGCGTGCTCGAGGAAGACGAAGGCCGCCAGGTCCGTGTACGCGCGGGGGCCGCCCCGCCGGTCCTTGGCGCGCCCCTCCACGCCCACCCCCAGCGTCTCGCCCACGGCGAGCGAGCCCTCCAGCGCGGCGGCCTGCACCAGCACGTCCTCGCCAGGGAAGGCCACGTACTTGCGGCCTCCTCCGTCATAGCGGCCCACCAACTGCCAGCGGTCCGCGGTGTAGCGGCCCTCGCCCGTGACGAGCAGGCCGAACACCGTGTCCAGCGTGTCGGGACGCTTGTCCCCCTGGGAGAAGTCACGCGGCGCGTTGCCGTCCAGCATCAGCCGGCCCGCCACGCGCAGCTGTCCCTCCACGTCGGCGGCATGCGCGCCACCGGCGAGCGCCAGGGGAAACACCACGAGCGCAAAGAGGAGCCGTTTCAACGGGCGCAACATACTCCCTGCCCTGGCAGCATGCCCTGTCCACGAGAGGGCAGCCGGCCGGGCGGGGCAATGACTGCGCGCCCGGGCACTCGGTAGAGTGGGTGTCATGCGACTCACATCCGTACTCCCCGTGTGTGCCCTGCTCTGGCTCGCGGCCTGCGCTCCCCCTGGCTTCACCGCGGAGGTGAAGGGCGAGACCACCGTGCCCGGAGACCCCACGGGCATCTCCACCGTCCTCGATGCGTTTCCGTCCATCGGCAGCTTCACCAGCCTCGACTTCGACCAGAACCAGGACTTCAAGAACCAGGGCGTCACCAAGGAGCAGGTGTCCTCCGCGAGGCTGCAGTCGCTGAGCCTCAAGGTGCTCTCTCCGGCGGACCAGGACTTCTCCTTCCTCGACACGCTGGAGTTCTACGCGAAGGCGGGGGACCAGGAGGTGCTGGTGGCCTCCAAGAAGAACATCGCCTCGCTGGGCCTCAAGGCGCCCAACCCGGTGCTGGTGCTGGACGTGACGGGCGCGGAGCTGCAGCCCTTCATCACCGCGCCCGCCATGAGCATCAGCGTGCGGGGCAAGGGCCGCAAGCCCTCGAAGGAGGTGCGGCTGCAGGTGGACGTGAAGCTGGACGTGCAGGTGCGGCTGCTGAACTAGCGCAGCTCGCGCGCCCGGCGCTCCAGCGAGTCCGCGCGGGAGTCCAGCTCGCGGGCGAGCGACTCGAGCCGGGCCGCCTCCGCCTCCAGGCCGCGCAGGTCCTCCGGGTTGCCGCTGGCGAGCGCCTGGGCGCGCACCGTGCCCACCTGGGGCCGGGCGTCGGAGGCGCGGTAGATGGGCGCGACCTGCTCCACCGGCGTCTGGCCTTCGCCCATGTCCGGCGTGTCCGTGCTTCCGCCCCCTCCCGGCGAGGGCATCCCCGGTCCCGGAGCGCCTCCGCCGGTGGACGGGGAGGGCGGCGGCGGATCCGCCTGCGAGCCCGAGGAGAAGTCCAGCGACTCGCTGGGGAACAGGCCTCCGCGGGTGCGCTGCGAGGCCTCCACCGAGATGGACTTCGTGGACGCGTCGAAGCGCAGGCGCATCCGCCGGTCCTGCTCGTCGAACATGGACTCCTCGCCGAGGAAGTCACTCATGCGCCGGTCCAGCTCGCGCTCCTCGCGCACCTCGGTGATGCGGCCGCGCAGGGCCTGGAGGCGCTGGCGCACCTTGTCCTCGGAGTCGCGCAGCACGTCCGCCTGCTCCAGCAGATCCTCCGGGTCGTCGCTGGCCTCGCGGCGGTCGAGCGCCGGCACCTGGGAGGCGGGCAGGGCGGAGCGCAGCGCATCGCGCTCGGTGCGCAGGTCGCGCATGCGGGCAATCAGCTTCGAGCGGGCCTCGCGGTCCGGGGTGGCGTCCCAGGCGGCGCGCACCCGGGCCAGCTCGTCGGAGAGCGCCGTGTGCAGCGCCAGGTTGCGGCGCTCCGCCTCGGTCTCGGCCCCGGCGAGCGACTGGGCCAGCCCGGTGAGCTGGCCGGACAGCTCCTGCGACTGCCGCAGCGCCGTCTCCAGCTCCGGGCCCGCCACCAGCCGGCCCTTGTGCTCGGCCTTGAGCTGCTCGATGCGTCCGGCCAGCGTGTTGAGCTCCGCGCGCAGCACCTGCTGCCTGTCTCTCAGGTCGCGCACCTGGGTCCGCGCCGTGCGCGCCTCGGTCCGCAGCGAGTCCACTCCCGAGGCCGCCCAGACGGGCGTACCCAGGGAGAGACACAGCAGCACGGGGAGCAGGACGCGCTTCATCAATCCCCTCCCGACAGCAAGCCGGATGCCAGGGCCAAGGCCCGCCCGGGCGTTTCGTTGCCCGCAAAACCCGAAAGGTTCCGGGGACTTCGCATACGGCCGGGCCGGGGCTGAGGAGGGGGGATGACGGAAAACCACGATGGGGGCGGGGGGACGGTAGATTTTCGAGGGGACGGTTTCTTTTTTACAGCCAGATGAGGCGCTCCGCCACCCGCCGTGCGCCAGCCTGGAGGGCCGGCTCAGTTCTCCTCGGGGCGCTCGCTCTTGGCGATGAAGCCGTACTTCTCCAGCTTGTAGTAGAGCGCGGACGTCTTGATGCCGAGCAGCCGGGCCGTCTCCGTCTTCACGCCGCCGGCCTTCTCGTAGGCGCGGGCGATGAGCTGGCGCTCGAGGTCCTCGAGGATGTCGGGCAGGGGCCGGTCCCCCATGGGCACGGGCAGGCCGGAGTCGCTCCGGGGCGTGGTGCCGGTGAGGTGGGTGGGCAGGTCCGTCGCGGCGAGCGTCTCGCCCTCGGCGAAGACGAGCGACTGCTCGACGACGTTCTCCAGCTCGCGCACGTTGCCCGGCCAGGCGTAGCGGGCCAGCGCGCGCAGGGCGCTGTCGTCCAGGCCCTTCACCCGCTTGTTCACCCGCGGGGCGTGCTTGGCCACGAAGTGACGGGCCAGCGCGGTGATGTCCTCGGGGCGCTCGCGCAGGGGCGGAATCTGCAGGGGGACGATGTGCAGCCGGTAGTAGAGGTCCTCACGGAAGCGGCCGGCCTTCACCTCGGCCTGGAGGTCGCGGTGGGTGGCGCTCACCACGCGCACGTCCACCTTGAGCGTCTCCTCGCCGCCCACGCGTTGAATCTCCTTCTCCTGGAGCACGCGCAGCAGCTTCGTCTGGACGGAGTGGGGGATTTCACCAATCTCGTCGAGGAAGAGGGTGCCGCCGTCGGCGAGCTCGAAGCGGCCGAGCTTGCGCTTGATGGCGCCGGTGAAGGCCCCGCGCTCGTGGCCGAACAGCTCGCTCTCCAGGAGCGTCTCGGCGAGGGCGGCGCAGTGGACGACGACGAAGGGCCCGTCCTTGCGCGGGGAGAGCTGGTGGAGCATGCGCGCCACGAGCTCCTTGCCGGTGCCGGACTCGCCGCGCACGAAGACGGTGGCGTCGGTGGCGGCGGCCTTGCGCACCATGCCCACGAGCCGCTGCATGGGCTCGCTGTCACCCACCATGAGGTTGCCGTGGGCGAGGGCGGCGTCGGACTCGAATGCCTCGGTGCGGGCGGACAGACGCTCCACCTGGCGGCGGGTGGAGGACAGCTCCAGGCCCTTCTCCACCTTGGCGCGCAGCACGTCCGGGGTGAAGGGCTTGGTGATGAAGTCGTAGGCTCCCTGCTGCATGGCCTGCACGGCCGTCTCGATGGTGCCGAAGGCGGTGACGACCATGACGACGGCGGCCGGGTCATGCGTCTTGAGCGTGCGGGTGACGGCGATGCCGTCCATGCCGTCCATCTTCAGGTCGGTGACGACGAGATCGAAGGGCGTCTTCTTGTAGGCGGAGACACCGTCGGTGCCGGAGCGGGCGGCCGTCACGGTGTGGCCGGAGCGGGTGAGGGTGACGGCCATGCCCTCGCGGAGGGTGTCGTGGTCGTCGATGACGAGGATGCGGGCCATGAAGGGGCACCCTATATCGTCCTGGCGCCCGGCGTCGAAGTGGGCACAATCCGCCCCCTCATGAGCACCCCCCTGACGAGCATCCCCCTGACTTCCCTGCACGAGTTGCTGGCCCGCCACGTCCCCTCGGACGACAAGGAGCGGGAGGACCTGGCGCGGATGCGCGCGCTGGCCACGGAGCTGGCGCGGCCCTTCTCGCGGGCACAGGAGCGGGGGCACTTCACCGGCAGTGCGGTGGTGGTGGATCCACCGGGTGAGCGGGTGGTGATGGTGCACCACGGGAAGCTGAAGCGGTGGTTGCAGCCGGGCGGGCACGCGGAGGAGGGGGACGCGGGCAGCATGGAGGCCACGGCGCTGCGGGAGGCGCGGGAGGAGACGGGGTGCCGGGTGCGGCTGCACGCGAGCGCGCCGAGGCCGCTGGACGTGGACATCCACACCATTCCGGCGCGCAAGGACGAGCCGGAGCACGTGCACCTGGACGTGCGCTACCTGGTGGTGGCGGAGGATCCGGAGGCGCTGGCGCATGACCCGGGCGAGTCCTCGGGCGCGCAGTGGCTGACGTGGGACGAGGCGCTGGCGCGGGCGGAGGGTGAGGCCCCGTTGCGGCGCTTGATGGAGAAGGCACGGGCGGCGGTGCGCGCGGGCTGAGCGCTTCCCTTTCAGCGGGCGGTGAACGCGGAGAGGTCGTGGATGCCCACCGCCTTCTCCAGCTGCGCCACCTCCGCGACAGCGCCCTCGAAGCCGCCACCGCCGAGCAACTGGTGTTCCCGCTCCTCGAAGCGCTCGCCCAGCTCGTGGAACTCCGCCTCGGTGAAGAGCGCATGGAACGTGGGGAAGAGCTCCGTGTCCTCGCGCGCGGCATGCGGCTGGTACATGCGCACGAACGCCTGGAGCGAGGAGGCCAGGGCCTGCCGCTGCCCCGCGTCCTGGAGCGCCGCGGGTGTGGCGGACTTCAGGAGCGCTTCGGTGAGCTTGCGCCCCGCGGCGTGCTGCTCCCGGAGCACCCGGATGAGCTCGCCCTGCTTCCCGGCCTTCTCCAGCCGGGGGAAGACCTGCTCCTCCTCGAGCCGCTCGTGGTAGTTCTCGGCGAAGCGGCGGATGAGGTTCGCGGCGGAAGAGATGACGTCCGCGCGCGGCGGGCTCCCGGTGCCGAGCTGACTCGCGCAGGCCTCGTAGACGAGCAGCGTGCGGCGGATGACTCCATGCTCGCGCATGAGATCCTCGGTGGCATTGACCTCGGCGGGCTTGACCTTCTTCTTCTCCCCACCCCATGCGAGCCCCGCTGCCGCGAGCGAGGTCATCGAGAGGAACAGGCGGCGGTTGGCGTTTCGGGACATGTGGACCTCCGGAATGGGGGACTCAGCTTGCCCTCCCGTCCCGCGCCGCCCATCGTCCCCCAGGGCGAGTGCCCACCACTGGACCTCGTCGCCATCGACCTGGCGCGACACGGAGGGGAGCCGTCATCCGGGCCCGAGCCCGAGCAGGTGCCAGTGGTGGAGCCATGCGGCGAAGGCTGTCGCGGCCAGCGTGGCGCCGGTGAGGGACAGGCGGAGGGCCAGCCTCCCGGAGCGCTTCCACCAGGCGCGTGCGCTCCAGGCGAGGGCTCCCGGAGTGAGCACCGTGGCCCCGAGCGCGCAGGCCATCGAGACCCCCAGCAGCCGGGGCGTGGCGCCGTATTCCAGTTCGACGTGATGGCGCACCAGGAGCGTGAAGCCGCTCAGGAACAGCAGGTGCAGCAGGCCGATGATCGCCAGCAGCCCCGTGGCCGGGCTCCGGTGGAGGATGCCCGCCAACACGGCCAGCGCGAAGAGCACGGCGCACACGGCCAGCAGCCCGTAGGTGAAGGCGGATGTCTCGTACCAGGGCACCCGCTCGTACGCCGCCGCGGGCTGGTTCTCGAAGAACAGGTGCGTGATGTGGCCCGCCGCGTCCTCGCGGAACGCCACGCGCTCCGCTGAGGCCGGGTCCTCGGCGGGACGGAAGAGGCGGGGCTCCACCTCCACCCAGCGCCGCCATGCGCGCCCCGGCTCCCGGAGGTGCAGGGTTCCATCTCCGCCGTCTCGCACGCGGATCTCCTGACGCCAACCCAGCGAGGACTCCGCCGTGCCGTAGGACCGCCACGTCGTTTGATATCCCCCCGCGAACCGTGCCGCCCGCCCGGCGAAGTCCCGCGGGGGCTCGGGCCTGTCCGAGGGCGGGGCAGGGTGGCCGTGCTCGAGGACGGCGCGCAGTAGCTCCATCCGCGCCCGCTGCGCGGCGTCCTTCTCCCCCGGGCCATTGTACGAGACGAACAGCCCCGTGCCCTGCTCGGGCATCAGCACCAGCAGCGAGTGGAAGAGGTACGCGTCCCCCAGGTGTCCGATGAGCCGCTGGCCATTCAGGTGGAACTCCATGAATCCATGGGCCCATCCGCTCAACCGGGGGTCATGCGTGAAGTGCTGGCGGTGCATCCGCCGCACCGTCTCCTCGCGCAGGATGCGGTGGCCCTCGTGCTGCCCTCCCTGGAGGTGCGCGAGCATGAACCTCGCCAGGTCCGTGGCTGTCGTGAGCATCGAGCCACTGGAGGCCACCACCACGTGCTCCAGCGGCTGTGCGCGCGGGCTCCCGTCCTCGAGGGTGTGTCCCAGCGCCATGTCGGCGGCGAGCTCCGGTGGCACCGTCCTGCGGAAGAAGGTGCGCTTCATCCCCAGCGGCTCCAGCACGTTCTCCCGGAGGTACTGCTCGAAGGGCTGGCCCGAGACCCGCTCGATGATGTGCTCGGCCAGGCTCGTCCCGTAGTCGGAGTACGCCGACAGCTCTCCCGGAGGCCGCACCCGGGCCGGCATGCGCTCCCGCAGGTATGCCTCCAGCGTTTCGGGTGGTGGGCCCTCCGGCCAGAGACGCTCGTGCACCTCGAAGCCTCCCGCGTGCGCCATCAGGTGCGCGAGCGTGAGGGGCCGCGCGTACGCCGCCGGGAGCCGCACGTCCTCCAGGTACGTGTGGACGTCCGCGTCCAGCTCGAGGCGCCCCCGCTCGGCGAGCTGCATCACCGCCGTCCAGACGAACAGCTTGCCGAGGGAGGCCACGCGGAAGAGTGTCTTGTCCGCCACCACGGGCGTGTGGTTCCCGGCGTCCGCGTCGCCGTAGCCCCGGGCCAGCACCACCTGTCCATCCCGCACCACCGCCACCGTCGCTCCGGGAATCCGGTATGCCGCGAGCTGCCCGGTGACGATGCGCTCCACGAGCGGCTCCAGCGATGTCACGTCCATCCGCTGGGGAACACGGGCCCACGCCGGCACCGCCAGGGCGAGCACCAGCACCAGGGCGGACAGTCCCAGGGGGGCTCTGTACGGCGTGGACGGCATGCCGCAGGTGTAGCGGACTTCCCTTGTCGAAGGGAACACAGGGGCCCGCCTCCCGCCGTTCTTCTCCTGGCCCCGGATGCTCCGGGCCATTAACAAGGGCCGCTACGTACCCACCAAGGAGGGATGTCATGGAGCAGAGGGCACTCGGAAAGCAGGGGCTGAAGGTCTCCGCCCTGGGCCTGGGCTGCATGGGAATGAGCGACTTCTACGGCTCGGGAGACGAGAAGGAGTCCATCTCCGTCATCCACCGGGCGCTGGAACTCGGGGTGAACTTCTTCGACACGGCCGACATGTACGGCCCGTTCACCAACGAGAAGCTATTGGGCAAGGCCATCGCCGGCCGGCGCGATCAGGTCATCCTCGCCACCAAGTTCGGCAACGTGCGCGCCGAGGATGGCTCCTTTCTCGGCATCAGCGGCAAGCCCGACTACGTGCTCAAGGCCTGCGACGCCTCACTCAAGCGCCTGGGCGTCGACCACATCGACCTCTACTACCAGCACCGCGTGGACACCACCGTGCCCATCGAGGACACCGTGGGCGCCATGGCCCAGTTGGTGAAGCAGGGCAAGGTCCGCTACCTCGGCATGTCCGAGGCCGCGCCCGACACCCTGCGCCGCGCTCACAAGGTGCACCCCATCTCCGCGCTCCAGACCGAGTACTCGCTCTGGAGCAGGGATCCCGAGGACGACGTGCTCCCCACCGTGCGCGAGCTGGGCATCGGCTTCGTCCCCTACAGCCCGCTGGGCCGCGGCTTCCTCACCGGCCGCTACCGCCGCCTCGAGGACCTCGAGCCCAACGACTGGCGCCGCCACAACCCGCGCTTCCAGGGCGACAACTTCGCCAAGAACCTCCAGCTCGTGGACAAGATCAACGAGCTGGCCGCGCGCAAGAAGGTGAAGGCCTCGCAGCTCGCGCTCGCCTGGGTGCTGGCCCAGGGCAAGGACCTCGTCCCCATCCCCGGCACCAAGCACGTGAAGTACCTCGAGGAGAACATCGCCGCGGCGGACCTCCGGCTCTCCCCCGAGGAGCTGCGGGAGATCGACGCCATCGCTCCCAAGGGCGTGGCGGCCGGCACTCGCTACCCCGAGGGCGGCATGAAGTCCGTCCACCGCTGAGGCGTGGCTCAGGCCGCCGTGTTGGGGAAGTGCGGGTTCTCGATGAGCCCGAACACGTTGCCGAACGGATCCTCCACGGTGGCCACGCGGATGCCCCCGCCCACGTCGCGCACGGGGCTGGCGGGCGCGATGCCGAGCTTCTTCAGGCGCTCCAGCGCCTGGTCCGCGTTCTCCACGCCCCAGTAGGTCACCGCGCCGCCGGGGCCCGGCTTCCCCGCCGCCGGGTCCGGGTCCAGCCCCAGCTCGAAGCCGCCCACGTTGAAGCCCACGTAGAAGGGCTCGTCGAAGTACGGCGAGACGCCCAGCACCTGGCTGTACCAGGCCTTCGCCTTCGCCAGGTCCGTCACGTGATAGATGGTGGTGCGCAGTCCGAGGATGGGGGCGGGGTTTTTCATTCCCTCACCCTAACCCTCTCCCATAGGGAGAGGGGACGCCTCGTGGGGTAGGTCAGGCGCTCGGGACCGGTGGGAGCGTCGGGGCGCGCCGCGGCAGCCGCACCGTGAAGCGCGTGCCCTGTCCCTCGTGCGACGTCACGGTGATGCCTCCGCCGTGTGCCAGCACCAGCTGCCGGGTGATGTAGAGCCCCAGCCCCACGCTGCCCGCTCCACTGCCCGCGTGGCGGCCCCGGCGGAAGGGCTCGAACAGGTCCGGCAGCGTGTCCCCCGCGATGGCGGCCCCCTCGTTGTGCACCTCGAGGAAGACCTCCCCCGCCGCGCCCCGGCAGCGCACCCAGACCGCCGTGTCCGGCGGGCTGTGCTGGAGCGCGTTGCCCACCAGGTTGCCGAGCACCTGCGCGAGCCGGTCCTCGTCCCACTCGCCCTCGCCCACGCCCTCCTGCGTCAGCTCCAGCTGCCGCTCGGGGTGGCTGGCGGCCAGCTCCTCCACCACGCCGCGCGCCAGCTCGAAGAGGTCCATCTTCTTGCGCTCCACCGGGATGCCGCCGCCCAGCCGCGCCTGGCTGAAGTCCAGCAGGTCGCGGATGAGCCGCGTGGAGCGGTCCGCCGCGGAGATGATGCGGGTGAGGCTCTTGCTCTGCCGCTCGTCCAGCCCCTCGCGCGCCAGCAGCACCGAGGCCGAGATGCGGATGACGCTCAGCGGGTTGCGCAAGTCATGGCTGACGATGCCGAGAATCTGCCGCTCGAAATCGGCGAGCTGGCGCGCCTCGGCCTCCTGCTGCTTCTGCACGGTGATGTCCACGTAGGCGCCCGTCATGTAGAGGGGGCGCCCGTTCGCGTCCACGAACGTCTTCCCCTTGCCGCTCAGCCAGTGCACGCGCCCATCCGGCCACACCACGCGGAAGTCCATCTCGAAGTCCGCGCCCTCGTGCGCGCAGGCCTCGTTGCGGCGCGCCGCCTCGGCCCGGTCCTCCGGGTGCACCAGGGCCAGGCAGTCCTCCATCGTCTGCACCGTGCGCCCCGGCGGCAGGCCGAAGAGCTGGTCCAGGTTCTCGTCCCACTCCAGCGCGCCCGTGCGGATGTCCCAGCGGAACGTGCCCGTGCCTCCCGCCCACAGCGCCGCGCGCAGCCGCTCGTCGCGCTCCTGCAGCGTGGCCTCCATCCGCTCGCGGTCCGCCAGCAAGTCGCGCAGCTGGGCCTCGCTCGCCTCGGCCTGGGCGCGCGCCTGCTGCGCGGCCTCGTACAGGCGGGCCCGCTCCAGCGCCTGGGCTCCCTGCCTCGCCAGCGCGAGGAGGAACTCCTGCTCGTCGGAGGACAGGGTGCGCGGGCTCGCGTAGTTCACCACCAGGGCGCCCATCACGCCCCGGCTGCCGCGCAGGGGCATCACCGCCGCGGCCTCGTAGGGCAGGTTCAACCCCGCCACCATGGGGTAGCGCCGGTCCCGCTCCTCGCGGTTGGCGAAGGTGACGAGCTTGTCGTTGCGGACCGCCTCCGTCACCGCCAGCTGCGACTCGAGGGAGATGCGCTCGAGGTTGCGCGTCAGGTGCCGCACGTTGTCGGTGGCACTCGCCAGCTCGAGGGCCTGGCCGTCCTCGGTCAGCAGGCACACCGCCCCCGAGTGGGCCTCCAGCGCCGCCACGCCCTGGGTGATGATGATGTCCACCACCTGCCGGGGCGTGGGGGCCTCGGAGAGCGCGGCGGTGACGGCCTGCAGGCGCGAGATGCGCTCCTGGGTCCTGCGCTGGTCGTCGATGTCGGCGTTGGTGCCGAACCAGCGGATGACGCGGCCGCGCGCATCCCGCATGGGCAGGGCCCGGATGAGGTGCCAGCGCCAGATGCCCCCGGCCTGCCAGAGGCGCGCCTCCACCTCGTACGGCTCCCCGGTCCGCAGGCTGTGCTGCCAGCGTTCCATCACCCGGGGCAGATCCTCCGGGTGGACGGCCTTGGGCCACTGCGTGGGCTCTCCCTGCGGCAGGCCGGTGTTCTGGTAGCCGCGGCGGCTGATGTAGTCCAGCACGCCATCCGGCCGGCTCGTCCAGATGGTGTGCGGCAGCACCTCGGCGAGGGTGCGGTACTGCTGCTGCACCTCGTGCAGGCGCAGCGTCTGGCGCAGCAGGTGCGCCAGGCGCTCCGGGGTGAGCGCCGACTTGGCGAGGTAGTCGGTGGCGCCGGCCTTCATCAGCTCCACGGCGATGTGCTCATCCCCCTGCCCGGTGAGCATGATGATGGGCGTCTCCACCAGGGCGGCGCGGGCCTTGCGCAGCACCTCCAGCCCGTCCTGGCCCGGCATCTGGAAGTCCATCAGGGCGCAGTCGAAGGTCTGCTCCATCAGGGCGGAGAGCGCGGCCGTGCCATCGCGGACCTCGACGAGCTGCGCCTCGAGCCCCGCCTTGAGCAGGGCGCGCCGCACCGCGAGCCGGTCCACCTCGTCGTCGTCCGCCACCAGCAGACGCAGGGGTTGCTCCTCCATGTGCTCCTCGGCCCTCACGGCAGCTCCACCCGCGACCAGTATGCGTTGAGTGCGGCCATCAACTCCACGAAGGCCGGGGCGGCCACCGGCTTGACGAGGTAGCCCGCTACGTTGTGCGCGTAGCTTTGCAGCCGGTCTCTATCGTCGTTGGACGTGGTGAGCACCACCACCGGGGTGGCGCACAGCTCGGGGTCGGCGCGCAGGGCGCCCAGGAACTCGAGGCCATTCATCCTCGGCATGTTGAGGTCCAGGAGGATGAGGCGGTTGGTGGAAGGCACCGTGCCGTTGCGCAGCAGCTCCAACGCCTGGCGCCCGTCGCCGGCGACGTAGAGGGAGTTCTGGATGTTGCTCTTCTTGAAGGCACGCTGGACGTTCATGACGTCCACCGAGTCGTCATCCACCAGCAGGATGTTCAGCGTCTTCACGGTACGCTCTCAGCGCCCCTCGTCAGGGGTGTGCTTGGGCCAGGTGAAACGGAAGGTTGCCCCCTGGCCAGGGGCGGACTCCAGCCAGGCACGCCCCCCGCGTGCCTCCACGCTCTTCTTCACCACCGACAGACCGATGCCGGTGCTCTCCACTTCATCACGGGCCCGCAGCGTCTGGAAGATGCCCCAGATGCGCTCATGGTACTCCGGAGCGATGCCCGGGCCACTGTCGGCCACGGAGAATTCCCAGAAGGCATCCAACTGCCGCGCGTCCACCCGCACCCGGACCTCTGGCGTCCCGGCGTGTTTGAAGGCGTTGCCCAGCAGGTTGAGGAACACCTGCTGCAGGGGCACCCGCTCGGTGCGCAGGGTGGGCATGCCGGGCGCCACCTCGACGAGCGTGCTGGGCGGCGGGGCGAGCAGCTCCACGCACTCGGTGAGCAGCTTGCCCACGTCCACCGGCTCCGGCCGGCCCCGCACCCGGCCCGCGCGGCTGTAGTCCAGGATCCCGTTGATGAGCGCCTCCATGCGCTCCACGCGCCCGCGCAGCAGCCGCATCTGCTCGCGCGTCTCGTCCGTCATCACGGCCTGGAGGTCGTCCTCTATCCACTGCGACAGGTTGGCGATGCCGCGCAGCGGGGCCTTCAGGTCGTGGCTGGCCACGTAGGCGAACTGATCCAACTCCCGGTTGCTGCGCTCCAGCGCGGCGATGAGGCGCTCGCGCTCGGCCTCGGCGCGCTTGCGCTCGGTGATGTCCAGCACCACCGTGGCCACGCCCAGCGTGGCGCCCTCGGCCGAGCGCACGGGCGCATAGCGCGCCAGCCATGCCCGCTCCTCGCCCGAGGGCAGCCGGGTGGAGGACTCCACCGTCTGCGTCTCGCCGGTCTCCAGCGCCCGCCGCAGCGACTTCACCACGATGTCCACGCCGGGGCCCTGGGTGGAGAGCACCTCGGGCATGGTGTGGCCCAGGTGGTCCTCGGCGGGCTTGCGGTTGATGTCCTGCAGGGTGCGGTTGACGCGCACGAAGCACAGCGTCCGGTCGAAGAGGGCGATGCCCGCGGGGGCCGCGTCCAGCAGCGTGTCCAGCATGGCGCGGGCCTGCTCGGCGAGGTAGCGCTCTTGCTGGGCCCGGCGCATGGCGTCCTGGCTCTCGCGGTACATGCGCGCGTTGTCCAGCGCGAGCGCGGCGCGGCGCGCGAACTCCTCGGCCAGCGACAGGTCCGCGGCGGAGAAGCTGCGGATGCTCCCGGCCTGCGCCAGCGTGATGCTGCCCAGCGTCCGCCCGTGCACCACCAGCGGCACGATGATGGAGGAGCGCAGCCCCAGCTCCCGCAGCAGCCGCAGGCCCTCCTCGCCGCGCGTGAGCTGGGCGTGCATCGCGTCCGGGATGACCTCCAGCAGCTCCGGCTCCCCGGTGCGCAGCACGTAGCCGAGCCCGTGGGGGGCGTGGTGGAGATCCGCGGGCTCGCGGCGCGCCAGCTCCCAGGCCAGGGGCTCCTTGGTGCTGTCGGTGTGCGTCACCGCGACGCGCTCGACCGTCTCGTCCGGCCGCACCATGTCCACCGTGCACCAGTCCGCCAGGCGCGGGACGATCATCCGCGTGAGGTTGCGCAGTGTCTCCTCGGGATCCAACGTGAGGGCGAGCAGGGCGCTGGCCTCGGCGAGGAAGCCGTGCACGTCGGCGGTGCGCTTCTGGTCGTCGATGTCCGTGCAGGTGCCGAACCAGCGGACGATGCGGCCCTGGGTGTCATGCACGGGGATGGCGCGGCCGAGGAACCAGCGCCAGACGCCGTCCAGCCGGCGGCAGCGGTACTCGATCTCGAAGGGCTCACCGGTGAGAAGGCTGTGGCGCCAGCGCTTCTCGGCCTCGGCCATGTCGTCCGGGTGGAAGGCCTGCTTCCAGCCATTGCCCCGCGACTCCTCGAGGTCCAGGCCGGTGTACTCGTACCAACGCCGGTTGAGGTAGTCCTGGACCCCGTCGGGCCGCGACGTCCAGACGATCTGCGGCAGGGCCTCGGCCAGCATGCGGAACTGCTCGCGCTCGGTGTCGAGCCGCTGCTCCGGTCCACTGGCCCCGAAGACGGAGTACAGCGGATCGTACGCGGTGAGATCTCCGTCGGATTGGCGGGACACGTCGAGCGGCCCTCCGCGGGGCAAAAGGAGGTGGAACCAGCCGAGCAGCCATCCGTTGCCGCCTGTGCGGCACTCCCTCCCTCTCTACTTACTGCGACCCGGCGACCTCATGTCCGGCCACGGCGGAGCGGCTGTCGTCCGCGCAACAGGTCATCCAGGCCTTCACATTTCCTCGAAGCACACAGAGCGTGTGAGGGCTCGCCAGGCCGGCCGGTTCACGGGGGGTGCTGCCCCGGGATGAGGGGGAGGGTGAGCTCGAAGGTGGTGGCCCCCGGGAGGGCGACGAGCCGCAGGTCTCCTCCATGGGCGCGGGCGATTTTCCGGGACAGCGGCAGGCCGAGGCCCGTGCCCTTTTCGCGGGTGGTGAAAAAGGGCTCGAAGATGCGCTCGCGTTCGGTTTCGGGCACGCCGGGCCCGGAGTCCTCGACGCGGATGGTGTAGCCGTGGCCCTCGCCGCGGCCCGTCACGCGCACCTTGCCGCCCGGGGGCGAGGCCTGCACCGCGTTCTTCACCATGTTCACCAGCGCGGCCGTGAGCAGGCTGCCGTCCGCCTCCAGCACCGCGGGCTCGGCCACCACCTCCACCGTCACCTCCCGGGCCGCCGCGTCCGCCGCGAGCAGGATGCTGGCCTCGGTGAGGAGGTCCGGCGCCGCCACGGGCGAGCGCGACAGCGGCTGCTCCCGGGCGAAGGCGAGGAAGTCCTCGACGATGCGCTGGAGGTACTCCACCTCGTGCTGGATGCGCGCCACGTGTCCGGCGGCCTCCGCGTGGGCGCCGGCCTTCAGGTCCTCCGCGAGAATCCCCGAGAAGAGGGAGATGCCACCGAGGGGATTGCGCACCTCGTGGGCCACCCCCGCGAGCATCAGCTTGAGCTGCCGGTCGCGGCTCTCCAGCGCGCCGCGCATCACTTCCAGCTCGCGCGCCAGCACGCCAATCTCCCGCGTGGGCTCGGGAGGCACCGGCGTCGTCAGGTCACCCCGGCCGATGCGCAGCGCCGAGGCCATCAGCCGCCGCAGCGGCCGGGCCAGTCCCCGCGCGGTGAGGATGGCGACGAGTCCGAGCACCCCGAGCGCCACGCCGCTCGCGGCCGCGAAGCTCCGGGACAGGCGCGCCAGCGGGCCGAAGAAGGCCGCGCTGCCCTCCACCGCCACCGCGCCCACCACCTGGCCCTCGCGGCGCACCGGCGCGTAGCCCGTCTTGTAGAGGCGCCCATCCGTGCCCCGGAAGAGCACCTGGCTGGCCGCACGCTCACCGGAGATGACACGGGCCAGCTCGAGCCTGTCCCGCGCGAGCTCCGGCACCTCGGCGCCCACCGGGAGGTCGCCGCCCACGTCCGCGCGTACGCGGCCCTGCGTGTCCACCACGTACAGGCGCCGCACGCCGCTCGAGTCGCGGACCTCGGTGAGCAGGCGCACCAGGTTGCGCCACGTGCGCGTGCCCATGGTGTCGTCGCCGGGCTCGATGGTGAGCATCCGCTCGCCACTCACCTGGCTGGCCGTGGCGGCGGCGATGGCGGAGAGGCTCGTGCCCAACTCCTCCTCCAGGATGGAGCGGGCGAGCGCGTAGACCGCCGTCCCCGTGAGCGCGAGGAAGAGCAGCGTGGGCAGCAGGAAGGCCACCAGCAGGCGCGCCGAGAGCGAGCCCAGCGCGTCCTTCAGGCGGGAGGTGAGGGGAGGCGGGGTGGACATGGGGGAAGGCGCTTGCGCACTCTACACCGGCGCCTGGGAGCGGGATGCCCAGCCCCGCTCCGGCGGCGCGCTTCCTCCTCGAGGAGCCGGTTTGATAGGACGCGCCCCATGACGTCTGGACAGACTGCCGCGCTGCAACTGCCGTCGTTCCTGCATGGCACCTACCGCTCGGCTCGGCAGAAGGCGAAGCGGGAGGGCCTGCGCTGTGGCGAGCAGTACCAGAAGGACGGCACCTTCCTGCTTCCCCGGCAGATGGTGGACGTGCCTCCGGGTGAGGTGGTGGTGGCGCACGATGTCGTGGACTTCCAGCACGAGCGCCCGGCTTGGCGGCTGTACCTGGTGTCGGATGTCATGCACGGTCTGCTCGATGCCGTGGATCCGAAGAACACGTTTCCTACCAGGGACGCGTACGAGGACTTCTTCCTGGAGACGGCGTGGGGCGCGCTCTATTTCGCTCTCGCGCAGATGGGCCCGGTAAGTGCGGAGCGAACGGCGAAGCGCCTCCAAGCAGTGTTGCGCTTCTGGGAGCCGCTGCAGGGCGCGCGCTACCTCTTCAAGAAGCTGGGGACGGCGCACACGCTGGAGGGGTTGATGGTGGCTTCCTACGACTGGGCCATGGATGCATGGTGCCCGGTGGGAGACGCCTCGGTGCGCGAGCGCCTGGAGGTGGCGGCACAGCGCATGGCGAGGGCAACGCGGGAGGACTGCATCCAGGCCATCTTCCGTGAGATGCCGCGAGCCCTCGCGCATGCCGGCAAGTTGATGCACCGGAACGTGGTGGCCGGCCCTGACTTCCAGCGTGAGCGCCTCGTCACGCTCGACTCGTGGTCCTTCGAGCGGATCTGTGGTGCGCGGCCGGGGGACCTGATCTGGCTATTGACCATCTGGGACCGCGAGCTCGAGAAGCATTAGCATGAAGCACTCCGCCTATTGCTCTGCCTGCGGATGATTGCCCAGAGGTGGGCCGGTGGATGGGGTGCACCGAGTGATCTGACTGCCGAGGGCCTGGAGTTGCCCGTACTCTCCGTTTCTACTTTCTCCTGGCTCCGCGACTGTTCGCATGAGCGGAGCGGGAGGTACACGTGAGTGCCGCCGTCGGCTGTCCACCCATGTCCCGGGCTGCGCGGTGCGCAGCTGTGTTCCTCGTATCGGTGCTCGCCGGCTGTGCTACGGCCTCCGGCGGACGGACTTCCTCTGCCTGGAATCAGGACGGGTCACGGTTCGAGGCACCGCGAACTGCCTCTCCGCAGCAGCGAGTCCTGCTGGCCATGAGCGATGGCCCGGTGGCGGGTGGCGAATTTCCTCGCCCTACGAGCCAGGGCTACAACGTTCCCGGCCGGAAGGTGGATTCGCAGATGCCCTGGGAGTTGTTCCTGGGTAGTGCCTCACACCGGATCATTGCTTACATGTACGGTGTCAATCACCCGGGCAGCCGTATCTACTCCAACACCAAGGCAATCGAAGCCATCGTTGACGAGACAGGAATCGGAGACGTGTCTCTTCTGCGCCCTGATGAGCGCAAACTGCGCCCGGACATCACCGATACCTTGATTCGGGTTCTTTTTGAAATCAAACCCTGGCACGAGCAGGGTCTTCAGGAAGGCCGTGCAGAGGTGCGGAAGTACTTGGCCGCACTGAATCGGACCATTCTGGTCGGTAGACCTTTCATGGGGGGCACGGATTTCAGCGGCGAGATCCTGATTCGCTTCGCAGGAGGTCGATACATCTGGCGCTTGGAATGGACGACTCCCGAACCGGGAGTGGTCCAGTACCGGTGGACTCGCAGCCATCAGCCCTTTGATTCGGAATCGGCAGCGTACAAGGCCGCCCAATGGGTGGACCTCACCGAGGCCGAGTTGCGGCAGTACGGTGGGTGGGTGGAAAAGGCCGTGGAAGGCATGCTCAGCCGGCGTGAGAAACTCGCCACCGTCAGCGGGACCGTGGGCATGGTCATCGACCTGCTCGGAGGGGTTGCGACGACGGTCTTGTGGAATTCGATTTTGGGCCAGATGCGTACCGGGAACCAGCAACCGCCAGCCCAGAGCGGTGGACAAGTCATCCCCTTTCCAACGAGGCCTCCTCCCTCTGCACCACCGGCCCAGATGCCCGCCGCTTCGGGCATGCCCCTTCCTCGCTGAAAGGCCCATTTGATAGGACGCGCCCCATGAAGCCCGGACAGACTCCATCGCTGCAACTGCCGTCCTTTCTGCACGGTACCTTCCGCTCGGTGCAACAGAAGGCGAAGCGCGAGGGCCTGCGCTGTGGCGAGCAGTACCAGAAGGACGGCACCTTCCCGCTTCCCCGGCAGCTGCTGGAGGTACCCTTGGGGGAGGTGGTGGTGGTGCGCGACGTGGTGGACTTCCTGCACGAGCGCCCGGCCTGGCGGCTGTACATGGTGTCAGATGTCATGAGCGGCTTGCGCGAATCTCTGGACTGGCAGAACACATTGTCCATGCGGACTGCCTACGAGGCATTCTTCCGCGAGACGGCCTGGGGCGCGGTGTTCTTCGCGACGACATACCTGCACCCGATGAGTGCCGAGCGTATGGCGCAGCGGCTCCAGGCCGTGCTGCGCTTCTGGGAGCCGCTCCAGTGCGCGCGCTACCTCTTCAAGAAGCTGGGGGAGGCACACACGCTGGAGGAACTGATGGTGGCCTCCTGCGACTGGGCCATGGATGCGTGGTGCCCAGGGCAAGACGCGCCGGTGCGCGAGCGCATGGCACTGGCGGCGGAACGCATGGCGCGAGCGACCCGGGAGGATTGCATCGAGGCCATCTTCCGGGAAATGCCACGAGCACTCGCGCATGCCGGCAAGTTGAAACACCGCAATGTGGTGGCTGATCCCGTCTTCCAGCGCGAGCGCCTCGCCACTCTCGACGCTCGCGCTTTCGAGCGGGTATCCGGCGCACTCACGGGGGAACTCATCAGTCTGTTACTTGACTGGGATCATGAGCTCGGGGTGCAGTAGGCACCCCGAGAGGCACCCTCAGTCGAACATCGACCCCAGGGCCTCGGAGAGCGTCTCGACGCCCACCACCTCCAGCTTCGTGCCCTCCAGCCGCTTCGCGCTCCCCTTGGGGATGATGGCGCGCTTGAAGCCCATCTTCGCCGCCTCCGCCAACCGAGGCTCCACCTGGCCCACCGCACGCACCTCGCCCGCCAGGCCCACCTCGCCCAACACCAGCGTGTGCGCCTCCAGCGGCCGGTTCTGCAGGCTGCTCACCAGCGCCGCGCACACCGCCAGGTCGCACGCCGGCTCCGACAGCTGCATGCCTCCCGCCACGTTCACGAAGAGGTCACACCCCACCAGCGGAATGTCCTCCTTCTTCTCCAGCACCGCCGCCAAGAGCGCCACGCGGTTGCCGTCCACGCCAATCGCCGTGCGCCGCGCCGTGCCGTAGCCCGTGGGCGCCACCAGCGCCTGCACCTCCACCAGCAGCGGCCTCGTCCCATTCAGCGTGCACGTCACCACGCTGCCCGCCTTGCCCGCCGGCCGCTCCGCCAGGAAGAGCGCCGACGGGTCCGGCACCTCCACCAGCCCCGCCCCCTTCATCTCGAAGACGCCAATCTCGTTCGTCGAGCCGAAGCGGTTCTTGTGCGCCCGCAGAATCCGGAACGGGTGGCCGCGCTCGCCCTCGAAGTAGAGGACGGTGTCCACCATGTGCTCCAGCACGCGCGGGCCCGCGATGGAGCCCTCCTTCGTCACGTGCCCCACCAGGAACGTCGGCACCCCGCTGCGCTTGGCGAAGGCCATGAAGCGTCCCGCCACCTCGCGCACCTGCGAGATGCTCCCCGGCGCGCTGCCCAGCTCCGGCAGGTACATCGTCTGGATGGAGTCCACCACCAGCGCTCGCGGCTTGAGGCCCTCGGCCACCGACAGCACCCGGTCCGCGTCCGTCTCCGCGAACAGGTGGATGTTCTCGCCCTCTACCCGCAGCCGCTCGGCCCTCATCTTCGTCTGTCGCAGCGACTCCTCGCCCGACACGTACAGCACCGGGCTCCCGCGCCCCAGCCTGTCCAGCGCCGCTAGGAGCAGCGTGGACTTGCCAATGCCCGGGTCTCCTCCCAGCAGCACCAGCGAGCCGTCCACCACCCCGCCTCCCAGCACCCGGTCGAACTCGGCGATGCCCGTCTTCCGGCGCTCCTCCTGCTCGCCGCTCACCTCGCGCAGCCGCACCGGCTTGGACGCCCCGCCCGAGGCCCCCCACGCCGGGCGCTTCTCGTCCGCCTTCGCCTCGGTCTCCTCCACCAGCGAGCTCCACGCGCCGCAGTCGGGGCACTTCCCCAACCACTTCGCCGACTGGTACCCGCACGCCTGACACGTGTAGTGCGTCTTTGCCTTCGCCATGGAACCCCTTGTCTATCGCACGGCACCCACGTTTCCCCTCCCTTTCCGGTCCGCCCGCCCACCCCCTCTCAGGGGTCGTCTGGAGAGCGAGCGGCCAGGCATGGGGGTCCCTCCTGGGCCACCCCGTCAAGTTGTGCCTTGGGGCAGGGCTCACCACGTTTCTTCCCAATCGGGGCCGCACGTCGCGGTACCCCACTGAAAGGGAGAACGAAGATGGGCATCCTCTGGTTGCTGGTCGTGGGTCTGGTGGCGGGTCTGATCGCGCGTGCTCTCGTTCCGGGCCGTCAGAACATGGGTCTGGTGATGACGATGGTGCTGGGTGTCGTGGGCTCGTTCGTGGGCGGCTTCATCGGCTCGCTCTTCACGCACCGTGCCGTGACGGACCTGCATGCCACGGGTCTCATCATGTCGGTACTCGGGTCCATCGTGGTCCTACTCCTGGTGGGAATGGCGGGCCGGGGCCGTCGCATCCACGCCTGATGCCGGGGACCTGGTAGGGGAGGGGCACGCGGGCCGTGCTCCCTCCGCCGGGTCCCTGTTCCTCGGGGGGTGGACCGGGGTCGTCAACCCGGGCGCGCTGCGTGGTTGACAAGGGCGGTCCGTCCACGCACCGTGCGCGCTCCACACCCCCCGAGGAGCCCATGTCCGACTCCCCCGCCCACGATTTCCACGGTCACGCCCACTTCGCCGCTCCGCCTCCGGGTGTCGTCGTCCGCCATGACTGGACGCTCCCCGAGGTCCGCGCCCTCTACGAGCTGCCCCTGCTGGAGCTCATCCACAAGGCGCAGAGCGTGCACCGCGCCGTCTTCCAGGACAACAAGGTGCAGCTGTGCTCGCTCTTGTCCATCAAGACGGGCGGCTGCTCCGAGGACTGCGGCTACTGCCCCCAGGCGGCGCGCTACCACAAGGACACCGGCCTGCAGGCCGAGAAGCTCATGTCCGTGCCCGCCGTGCTGCAGGCCGCCTCCCAGGCCCGCGCCGCCGGTGCCACCCGCTTCTGCATGGGCGCCGCCTGGCGCGAGGTGAAGGACGGGCCCCAGTTCGACAACGTCCTGGAGATGGTCCGCGGCGTGAAGTCGCTCGGCATGGAGGCGTGCGCCACGCTCGGCATGCTCACCGAGAGCCAGGCGAAGCGCCTCAAGGACGCCGGCCTCTCCGCCTACAACCACAACCTCGACACCTCCGAGGAGAAGTACGCGGACATCATCTCCACCCGCACCTACCAGGATCGGCTCGAGACGCTCGAGCGCGTGCGCCAGGCCGGCATCTCCGTGTGCTCCGGCGGCATCATCGGCATGGGCGAGTCCGTGGACGACCGCTGCAAGCTCCTGCTCACGCTCGCCAACCAGGAGGTCCACCCCGAGTCCGTTCCCATCAACGCGCTCGTCCCGGTGAAGGGCACGCCGCTGCAGGACCAGAAGCCCGTGCAGTCCGTGGAGATGGTCCGCACCATCGCCACCGCCCGCATCCTCATGCCCCTGGCCATGGTGCGCCTGTCCGCCGGCCGCATGCAGATGAACGAGGAGGCCCAGTTGCTGTGCATGCTCGCCGGCGCCAACTCGCTCTTCTTCGGCGAGAAGCTCCTCACCACTGGCAACCCCGAGTACACCCAGGACATGGCCCTCCTCGAGAAGGCCGGCATCCGCCCCCTGGCGCCGGATACGTCGCGGTAATGACCCGGGATTCGCGAAACCCTCACCCCGTCCCTCTCCCGGAGGGAGAGGGGAGTGGGGTTCCCGTGGGCACTGGGGCCATGGTGGCCACGGCGTGGGCCCGGGCGGACATGGACTCCCTGTCCTCCCGCGGCCTCAAGCGCTTCCTCGAGCCGCTCGACTCCCCCCAGGGCCCCCTCGTCCGCGTGGGCGGCGAGACGCTCGTCAACTTCTCCTCCAACGACTACCTGGGCCTCGCCGCCTCGCCCTCCGTGCGCGCTGCCGCCATCGCCGCCCTGGAGACCCATGGCCTCGGCTCCGGTGCCAGCCGGCTCGTCGTGGGCGACACCACCGCCCACCAGAAGCTGGAGGCCCGCCTCGCCGCCTTCGAGCAGGCCGAGGCCGCGCTCCTCTTCAACTCGGGCTACGCCGCCAACGTCGGCACCCTGCAGGCCCTCGTCGGCCCCGAGGACGCCGTCTTCTCCGACGCCCTCAACCACGCCTCCCTCATCGACGGCTGCCGCCTCTCCCGCGCCCGCACCGTCGTCTACCCGCATGCCGACGTCGAGGCGCTCGACCGGGCCCTCGCCTCCACTCCCGCCCGCAGGCGGCTCGTCGTCACCGACACCGTGTTCTCCATGGACGGGGACCATGCGCCCCTGCGGGAGCTCGTCGCCGTCTGCCGGACCCATGGGGCCGCGCTCCTCGTGGACGAGGCCCATGCCACCGGCGTGCTGGGCTCCCGCGGCGCCGGGCTGTGCGAGGAGCTGGGGCTCTGCGAGGCCGTCGACGTGCGCATGGGCACCTTGAGCAAGGCCCTCGGCGGCCTGGGCGCGTACATCTGCGCCTCCCGCCCCGTGGTGGAGCTCGTCCTCAACCGTGCCCGGCCCCTCGTCTTCTCGACGGCGCTGCCCGCCGCCCTGTGCGCCGCCGCCGGGGCCGCCGTGGACATCGTCGAGCACGATGACACCCTGCGCGCCCGCCTGTGGCGCAACATCCGCCGCTTCTCCCAGGGCCTGCGCTCGCTCGGCTTCGCCGCCGAGCCCCGCAGCGCCATCTTCCCCGTCATCCTCGGCGAGCCCGCGCTCGCCATCTCCGCCGCCCGGGCCCTGCGCGCCAAGGGGTTGCTGGTGAAGGCCATCCGCCCTCCCACCGTCCCCGACGGCACCAGCCGGCTTCGCTTCTGTCTCTCCGCCGCCCATACCGAGGGCCATGTGGACCTGGCTCTGCAGGGGTTGCGCTCGCTGGGACTCTGAATTTCCAAGTGGGAGGTCGTGTGGCAACCCGAGGTTCTCGATACCCTCACCCCGTCCCTCTCCCGGAGGGCGAGGGGAAATGGCCGCGCTCCGAGGGGAAATGGCCACGGTTCTTCGTCACGGGCACCGATACCGGGGTGGGCAAGACGCAGGTTTCACGGGCCCTGCTGTCCCTGCTCGCCGATGCCGGGCTGTCTCCCCAGGGCTTCAAGCCCTACGAGAGCGGGTGTCCCTCCCTCTCCGCCCCCTCCGACGCGCTCTCCCTGCGCGAGGCCGCCCGGAGTGAGCTGCCCCTCGACATCGTCTGCCCCCACCGCTTCCGCGCGCCCCTGGCTCCCGGCATCGCCGCACGCCGCCTCGGCCGCGAGCCGGATTGGAACAAGACCCTCGCCGCCTGGGAGCGGGTGCGCCATGGGCCCGTCGTCGTCGAGGGCGCCGGTGGTCTCTTCGTCCCCCTCGACTCCTCCCACGACGTCATCGACCTCATCGCCACCCTCGGGCTTCCCGTCCTGCTCGTCGCCCGCGCGGGCCTGGGCACGCTCAACCACACCGCCCTGTCCCTCGAGGCCCTCGCCGCGCGCAACATCCCTGTCGCGGCCGTGCTCCTCTCCCGCAGCACTCCTTCCCGCGATCCCTCTGAGCGCGACAACCCGGCCCTCATCGCCGAGCGCCATCACATCCAGGTCCTCGGTCCAGTTCCCTACCTGGAGGACCCGCGCCGGCGCCACGCTGCATTCCGCAAGGCACTCGCGCCACTCGTGGCCAAACGCGCGCGAGGCCGGTAAATCGGCCTCCGCGGCGATCCAAACGCGCGTGCGAGTGCAAGTTTTCGTGTTGCACGGCCGCGAAATGGACGCATGTTTCGATCTGCGCGAGAACGCAACGCGAATGGCGGACATCATCGACCTCTCGCTCCTCGCCGATGCCAGGCGCTACCTCTCCAAGTTGCTCGATGCGCGCGGTATCTCCTACTTCCTCCAGAAGGATGGTCAGCGGCTCTTCCACATCGAGCCGGCCAAGGTCGAGCTCGTGGTCCGTACCGCCATCCGCTCGCGCGCCGACTCGCTGCCGTCGCCTCACCCCAAGGCCGTCGAGCACTGCCGCAAGGAAGTGCGCCGCGAGCTGATCCGCCTCGTCGCCTCCGCGATGCTACAGACGGGGCTGTGAGCGGCTTCTCCGCCCGCACCGGTTTCCCCCGCACCTGGAATCCCCTGGCCCGGGCGCTCGCCGAGCGCTGCCAGCGCGGACTCCCCCTGGTGGATCTCACCGAGACCAACCCCACCCGCGTGGGCCTGCCCGCGCCCGAGCCGGCCCTGCTGGCCACTCCCGGGGCCCTCGCCTACGAGCCCGAGCCGCAGGGGCTCCTCCCCGCCCGCGAGGCGGTGGCCGCGCACCTGGCCTCGCGCGGCGCCCACGTCTCGCCCGGACACCTCGTCCTCTCGGCGAGCACCAGCGAGTCCTACGGCTGGCTCTTCAAGCTGCTGTGCGAGCCCGGGGACAACGTCCTCGTCCCCGCGCCCAGCTACCCCCTCTTCGAGTACCTCACGCGCCTGGAGGGCGTGGAGGCGCGCCCCTACCGGCTGCCGCGCGCGCACGGCTTCGGCCTGGACGTGGAGGCGGTGGCCGCGGCGCGGGATGCCCGCACCCGGGCCGTGCTGGTGGTGAATCCCGGCAACCCCACCGGCCACTACCTCCACGAGGGCGAGCTGGAGGCCCTCGGGCGGCTGTGCGCGGAGGCCGGGTTGGCGCTCCTCTCCGACGAGGTGTTCTCCGACTTCGCCTGGGACGCGTCGCCGGGCCGGGTGCCCACGGTGGCCGGGCGCGAGCTGCCCATGCTCACCTTCTCCCTCTCCGGCCTGTCCAAGGTGGCGGGGCTGCCCGGCCTCAAGTTGGGGTGGACGCACGTGGGCGGACCCGAGCCCCTCCGGGAGGAGGCCCTGGCCCGCCTGGAGCTGGTGGCGGACACGTACCTGCCGGTGAACACGCCCGTGCAGCTCGCCCTGCCCGGACTGCTGGCCCACGCGCCGCGCTTCCAGCAGGCCCTGCTGGCCCGGGTGAAGGAGAACCGGCGCCGGCTGCTCCAGGCCCGCCCGCGCGATGCCCGCTGGGACGTGCTGCCCGCCCAGGGGGGATGGAGCACCGTGTTGCGCATTCCGCTCGAGCCCGGCGAGGAGGCCACGTGCCTGGCCCTGCTGGACGAGGGCGTGGGGGTGCAGCCGGGCTACTTCTACGACTTCACCGGCGGGGCCTTCCTGGTGCTGTCCCTGTTGCCCCCGCCGGAGCGCTTCTCCGCCGCGCTGGAGCCGCTGGTGCGCGTGCTGGCCGCCGAGCCTACGACCTAGCCCACCACCTCACGGGGCACCTTGCTCGTGGTGCCGAGGCTCCCCGCCAGGCCGTAGCACTCGATGCCCAGCTGGCGGTCCCACGTGGCCTCGCCCTCGATGCGGCTGGCCCGGCGCCGCGCCAGCAGGGCGGGCAGCTGCGTGACGAAGAGGCCGTAGTAGCCCGCCGAGTCCTCCAGCATCTCCGAGGGCGATACGCCCAGCTCCCGCTCCAGCCGTTGCAGCGCGGCGAGAAAGAGGTGCTGGCAGTCCTCGTTGAACGCGGTCCCCCGGGGCACGTCCAGGGCGAGCTCGACAATCGAGCGGCCGGACATGTTCCGGGCGAGCTCCTGACGCGCCTTGTTGCGCTGCTCCCGTGCATCCAGGACACGCGCTTCCTCGGCGCGCACCGAGGCTCGTTTCACCAGGGCTGTGCTCATCGGCTCCTCCCCAGAGGCCCGGAATGGGCCCGTCTCCATCCACTTGATGGAGACGCCTGACGCGGGTTCGTGATGCGCCTGACGAGAGATAAGGAGCGCCCGCTCCATCTTCATGCTGGCGGGCAGCCAAGCGTTCTCCAGCCAGCAAAGTTCTGCCCTGGGAGGAAGGGCAGCGTGCCCCAGTGGACAGGCCCCTACGCGCTCTTCCGGGAGGGGAGGGCGGTGGGCAGCTCGTTGAGGACGAGCCAGTACATGCCCAGCTGCCGCACCGCCTCGAAGAAGGCGGTGACGTCCACCGGCTTGTGGACGAAGCTGTTGACGCCCAGCTCGTAGCCCTCCACCAGGTCGCGCTCCTCCTTGGAGGAGGTGAGGATGACCACCGGCAGGGTGCGCGTCTGCTCGTTGGCGCGGATGCGCCGCAGCACCTCCAGGCCGTCGATGCGCGGCAGGTGCAAATCCAGCAGCACCACCTGGGGCCGGATGGACGGGTCCCGGTCCGCGTGCCGGCCCTGCATGAAGAGGTAGTCGAGCGCCTCGGCCCCATCGCGCACCACCACGATCGGGTTGTGCAGGTTGCTCTTGCGGAACGCCCGGAGGGTCATCAACTCGTCATCCGGGTTGTCCTCGACGAGGAGGACGACACGCTGGCTCAGCTCATACATGGAACTCTCTCCTCAGATGACGGGGCCGGCATCGGCTTCCGGCGCGGTAGGGGTGGGATCGTGCAGGCAGAAGGAGAACGTGGCGCCATGGCCGACCCGGCCCTCGCCGCGCACGCTGCCCCCGTGGCGCCGGAGGATGCGTTGCACGGTGGCCAGGCCCACCCCGTTGCCCTCGAACTCCTGTTGGGTGTGCAGGCGCTGGAAGACGCCGAAGAGCTTGTTCTGGTAGGCCATGTCGAAGCCGGCCCCGTTGTCCCGGACGAAGTAGACGCGCCGGTCCCCGGCCCGGGTGCAGCCGAACTCGATCTCCGCCTCGGGCCGCTCGCGGGTGAACTTCCACGCGTTGCCCAGCAGGTTCTCCAGCACGCTGCGCAGCAGATGGACATCTCCCCGGTCCACCAGCCCGTCCTGGATGAGGAAGCGCACCGAGCGCTCGGGCTGGCCGTGCTGGAGCTGCTCGGCGATGGAGCGGGCCATGGCGGAGAGGTCCACCTCCGTCTCCACGAACCCGGTGCGGTTGACGCGCGAGAGCGAGAGGATGCCGTCGATGAGCTCGGACATGCGCCGGGACGCGGCGCGCATGCGCGCGAGGTAGTCGTGGCCGATGCCGTCCAGCTGCTCGCCGCAGTCCTCGGCCAGCGCCTGGGTGAAGTTGGAGATGGAGCGCAGCGGGGCACGCAGGTCGTGCGCCACCGAGTAGGCGAAGGCCTCCAGCTCGCGGTTGGAGTACTCGAGCTGGGCGGTGCGCTCGGCAATGCGCTGCTCCAGCTGCGCGTTGAGCTGGCGCACCTCCTCCTCTGCGGCGCGGCGCCGGGTGATGTCGGTGACCATGGCCAGCGCGCCGGTGTAGCGGCCCTGCTCGTCGTGCAGCGGGTTGGACGACATCATCGTCCAGACGGGCCGGCCCTCCTTGTGGAGCAGCTTGATGTCCAGGACACCGGCGACGCCCTGGCGCCGCTGCTCGATGTTGCGGTCGGCGAGGGCGCGGCTCTCCTCGTCCATGAACGCATGGAGGGGTTTGCCCATCACTTCCTCGACCGTGTGGCCGAGCATCTCCGCCATGAAGCGGTTGACGTAGGTGGTGCGATTGTCGGCGTCGATCGTCCAGATGCCTTCCTGGGCGGCCTCCACGATGAGCTGGAATTGCTGCTCGGTGCGGCGCTGGAGGGCCTCGGCCTGACGCTGACCATGGGTGTTGCGCAGGGTGAGCATGGCCCCCAGCAGCCTTCCCTGCTCGTCACGGATGGGCCGGGCGCTCGCATGGACGTGCTGACCGTCCGGGAGCTGGGCGTTGCGGACGAACATCTCCTCCGCGGGGGTCTCTTCTCCGTGGAGGGCGCGGTAGAGCGGGAGCCGCTCGGAGGGGCACGGCGTCCGGGTGTCCGCGTAGAAGATGCCGTAGTGCTCGCTCCACTTCTCGGGCGCCGTCTCCGTCGGGCCGGAGCCGAGCAGCTTGTGGGCGTACGGGCTGAAGTAGAGCAGCTGGCCCGAGGCGTCCGCGAGCACCACCCCCTCGGAGATGCCGTCGATGATGGTGCGCAGGAGGGCCTGGTGCTGCACCTGGAAGACTCCTTCGGTCAGCACGTTCGAGGAGGAGGTGCTGGGACTGAGCATCGCGTTCATGACTTCGGGGCTCTCCTGTCTTCTCAGCTTTTCGCTGAAAGACGGTTGGAATTCTACAGCCCCGTTGGATTTGGAGTCCAGCCGTGAAACGCGAAACGCCCGGTGGAGGACTCCCACCGGGCGTTCCAAACGCCTACCTGTACGAGGCCTGGGGCCTCTGTGGGGCTACGCCTGCGAGGGCCTGCGGGAGATGCGGTACAGCACGAAGCCCATGAAGGCGAAGGCGAGCACGCCGATCAGGTCATAGCCGCTCGTGCCCACCGAGTGGTGCAGGGCCTTCTCCACCGACAGCTTGGAGATGAAGGCGTTGACGCCTTCGTTCACCGAGAGGATGGCGACGACGACGCCGGCCAGCGCGCCGCCAGCCACCAGGCCCGTGGAGAAGAGGTTGCCGGGCCCGAGCTCGGACTCCTCCACGTGCTCGCCCTTGCGCTGGGCCATGTAGTCGGACAGGCCCTTGATGGCGCCGCCCACGAAGATGGGCGCGGTGGTGGACAGCGGCAGGTAGGCACCCACCGCGAAGGACAGCGACTTGACGCCGCACAGCTCCATCGTCACCGACAGGGCAACACCCACCAGCACGAACTGCCAGTCGAGGTTGAAGGACAGCAGGCCCTTGATGAGCGTGGCCATCAGCGTGCCCTGCGGCGCGGGGAACGCGTCCGTGCCGATCATGTGCTGCACGCCCTGCGCCCGCAGCGCCTCGGTGGGCGTGTCCAGCAGCTTCATGGTGAGCCCGATGACGATGGCCGCGGCCACCGCGCCAATCATGAGGCCGATCTGCTGCGCCCTCGGGGTGGCGCCCACCAGGTAGCCCGTCTTCAGGTCCTGCGACGTGGCACCCGCGTTGGCCGCGGCGATGCACACCATGCCGCCCACGCACAGCGCCATGGGCTGGTACATGTCACCCGTCCAGCCGATGCCGATGAAGATGAGGCAGGTGGCCATCAGCGTGGCGATCGTCATGCCGGAGATGGGGTTGGACGACGAGCCGATGATGCCGACGATGCGCGAGGCCACCGTCACGAAGAAGAAGCCGAACACCACGATGAGGACGCCCAGCATCAGCCGGCCGAACATGCTGCCCGGCAGGAAGGGCAGGGCGGCCATCGTCAGGATGAGGCCCACGCTGCCGAAGAGCACGAAGGTGATGGGCAGGTCGCGCTCGGTGCGCTTCTGCGCGGCGCCCGCGGCGCCCTCCTTGAAGGACGCGATGCTCTCCTTGAAGGCCGCGACGATGGTGGGCAGCGTCTTGAGCAGGGTGATGAAGCCGCCGGCCGCCACCGCGCCCGCGCCGATCTGCCGCACGTAGGCGCGGTAGATGGCCGTCGCCGTGTTGGCGAAGCTGTGCGTCGCCGGATCCCACCCGCCCGGGCCGCCCGCCGTGGTCAGGCTCGTCAGGTAGCCCAGCTTCACCAGCTGGCTCGCGATGGTGTCCGCGGGCACCACCGAGGCCAGCAGCGGGATGATGCCCAGCCACGCCAGCACGCCACCGGCCACCAGCACGCCGGCAATCTTCGGGCCGACGATGTAGCCCACGCCCAGGTACTCGGGGGTGATGTCGCCGTTGAGCGTGGCGGACGGGAAGTACTTGTTCCTCTGCTCCGTCACCAGCGCGGGCGTCTCGGCGATGAGCTTCACGATCTTCTGCAGCAGCGCGTAGACGAAGGCGAAACCCACGCCCTGGAAGGCGATCTTCGCCAGGTCTCCGCCCTTCTCACCGGCGATGAGCACCGAGGCGCACGCCGTGCCCTCGGGGTAGGGCAGGTTGCCGTGCTCCTTCACGATGAGCGAGCGGCGCAGCGGCACCATCATCAGCGTGCCCAGCACGCCGCCCAGCAGCGCCAGGGTGAAGATGGTCCAGTACTCGAAGAAGCTCGAGCCCTTGCTATCGGTGCTCAGGAAGAGGAAGCCGGGCAGGGTGAAGACCACGCCCGCGGCGATGGACTCGCCGGCCGAGCCGATCGTCTGCACGACGTTGTTCTCGAGGATCGTCGAGCCACCCAGCTTCTTGAGCAGGGAGATGGCGAGCACCGCGATGGGGATGGAGGCCGAGACCGTCAGGCCCGCCTTGAGCGCCAGGTACACCGTGGCGGCGCCGAAGATGACGCCGAAGAGCACGCCGATGCCGATGGCCTTGGGCGTGAACTCGGCGACGTCGCTGCGCTCGGCGGGGATGTACGGCTGGAACTCCGCTGTCTTGGGGACTTCGTTCGGGGCGGAACCGGCCACAACGGCGACGTTCCGAGCCGCCTCGGACTTGGCTGCTTCAGGCTTCAATGGGGGCTCCCAGATGGGGGACGACCGTGTCGGGAGGGAGTTCTACAACTCCCTCCCCGGTCCGCCAAATGGCCGCTGGGAGCCGGAGCCCAGGCAGGCGGGCGTGACGCTATGCGGCGTCCCGCGCACCAGGCTCCGCCGGGGGGGCCTTCCTCCCGGGCAGGGGTGGCAGGGTGGTCAGGTTGGCCCGCTGCTCCCGGGGGACGACGAGGCTCTTGAGGTTGTAGGCCATCAGCGCCGCGACGAACCCCGGCTGCAGCAGCCCCTCCATGCCCTTGCGCATGTGCAGCACCTCGTAGAAGGCGTGGCAGGCCTTCGCGTCCAGCGAGGTCAGGTCGATCATGTTCTGCACGGACCACTGCACGGCCTTGAGCCCGAAGGGCCGCTTGCCCCGGGTCTCCGGGTAGGCCAGGTCCATGGTGGTGGTCAGGAACCAGCACAGGCCGACGATCTTGCTCAGCTCCTTCTGGAAGGCCCGCGAGAGCCCCGGGGTTCCGCCGGGCGAGGTGCGCGAGCGGGCCACGTGCTCCCCGAGCAGCTTCGCGCCCAGGCAGGCGACCGTCATGCCCTGGCCGAAGACGGGGTTGAGCGCGCAGACGGTGTCCCCCAGCAGCACGAAGCCCTCCGGGAAGCGCGCCATCTTCTCGTAGTGCATCCAGCGGCTCGTCGCGATCTTGTACGAGACGGGCTCGGTCAGCGGCTTCGCGTGGCGGATGTACTCATGGAGGTGGGGCGCGGGCAGCCCGCGCGCGAACTCCAGGAAGCCCGCGTCGTCGGTGGGCGCGTGGTCTCCGAAGTACCCGTTGAGGCTGACGATCCACCGTCCGCCCTCCACGTTGGAGATGAAGCCCGAGCGCCGCGCCTCGGGCGCCCGGCCATTCACCACCAGGATCTTCCACTCGTCGAAGCCCGCGGGGCGCTCGTAGACGCGGCTCGTGTACCCCAGGTCGATGCCCACCTGCTCTTCTTCCGGGCGGCCGTAGCCCAGGGCCTCCAGCCAGTGCGGGGCGCGCGAGCCCCGGCCGCTGGTGTCCACCACCAGCCCGCCCTCGAGCAGCCGCTCGCCCTCCGGCCCCTTCACCTTGGCCCCGGTGACGCGCGTGCGCGAGGCGTCCGTGAGCAGCTCCTCCACCGCATAGCCCTGCCACACCTCGACGTTGGGCAGCGAGGTGACGCGGCCGCGCACCTTCCACTCCAGGAAGGGCCGTGAGACGAGGACGGACCGGGGACCGCCCTCGTAGCGGACCTTCCAGCTGCCCGACTGGAACCAGGCGGCGTCGCGGGCCAGATCGACGAGGTCCGCCCCCTCACGCTCCAGCTCCTCCACCAAGCCGGGGAACAGGCCGTCCAGGACCGTCAGCCCGGCCTCCAGCAGCGCGTGGATGTGGCGGCCCTGCGGCGCGCTCTTGCGCGCTTCCGGACCCGCGGGCAGCTGCTCCCTCTCCAGGATGATGACCTTCTCGAAATGCTCCGAGAGCACCCTCGCGCTCACGAGCCCCGCCATGCTGCCGCCAATGACAATGGCCTGTCTGGGTCCGCGCTCGTTCGACTGCACTCAAACCTCCTGGTGTTCGGGCTGATCGACTGCTCGCTGTGGGGCCAGGAGAATATGTGATGTCGGAAAGGACCGGTATGTCCTGAACGTGCGGGCGGAGTAGGACTCTCCGAGCCTCCCCAACAGGGTGGGTGACACTCAGCAGATGCCATGGGATGGATGCCCAAGCTCCTGCCGAGCGAGCGCCTTCACTCGAAGTGCGGCCGGGCAGTGCGGACGGAAAACGGCATTTCGAGCGAACGGTGTTAGGATGCCGCCCATCCATGAGCAACGCTGAGTTGAAGCGGCTGGTTCTCAAGTTCTTCCTGGAGCAGCAGTTGGCGATGCTGACTGCCCTGGGTCCCGTGGCGTACATGATCACGCTGACGCTGGGACTGCCTCCGGACCAGGCCTGGTTCGTCACGTGGGTCAACTTCGGAACGCTGACGCCGGTGTTTGGGGTCATCGTCCCCCTGGTCATCATGTGGTTCGAGCTGAAGGGTGCGCTCGCGTCGCGGCCGGATGAGATTCCCGGCGAGCGGCTGAAGCGCATCCTCAAGGCCCCCCGGCGCATCGAGTTCGGAGCGTGGCTGGGCTACGGCGTGTCATGCGTGCTGTGGGCCGGCTGGCCCACGCTGCTGTACGGGCTGGATCCCTGGGACGTGCCGCTCACGGTGGCCTCGTTCCTGCTGCTGGCGGCGGTGGTGGGCATCCGCATGGCGCTGCGGCTCGAGCGGCTGCTGCGCCCCTACGCGCTCGAGGAGTTCCACAAGTATCCGCAGGCGCGCGTGGAGGACAGCGGGTACCCGTGGCCGAAGATGCGCTGGTACCTGCCCTACTGCTTCGCCCTCTTCGTGCTCGCCACGCTGACGGTGACGAGCATCATCGTCTACAAGAAGACCCAGTACGGCTTCGGCGAGCTGTTCACCAACCTGTCCAGGCTGATGCCGGAGACGGTGCTGACGCAACTGCGCACGGACGTCGCCAGCATCCTGGGCACCATCGTGGTGCCGGTGGTGTCCGTCGGTGGCTTCATGATCTTCGCGGCGGCGTGGTGCGCCTGGGAGCTGGCGCGCCACCAGAGCCAGGGCACCGAGGCCGTGCAGAAGTCCATCGAGTCCATCGCCTCGGGCCGGCCCTCGCTGCCCAACTGGGTGGCCACCGACGAGGTGGGTGACTTGTCCATCTCCACCGCGGCGGCCTTCGAGCGGTTGCGGACGTTCTCCTCCTCGCTGAGTGACTCGGCGCAGCTGCTGGGCAGGTCCGCGGAGTCGCTCAACACCTCGCACAAGGATCAGACCGAGGCGCTCTCCATCCAGGCCGCGTCGCTGCAGGAGACGCAGGTCACCGCCCAGGAGATCAAGCAGACGTCCATCGTCGCCGCCCAGAAGGCGGAGGACGTGCTGCAGCAGGCCGAGCGCGCGGATCAGATTGGCCGCGCCGGTGAGGCCGCGCTCGAGGAGAGCCTCTCGGGCATGCACGACATCCAGAAGCAGGTGAGCCAGATGGCCCAGAGCATCCGCTCGCTGGATGAGCGGGCCCGGCAGATCGCCCACATCACCACCACGGTGAAGGGCCTGGCGGACCGCTCCAACATGCTGGCGCTCAACGCCGCCATCGAGGCGGTGCGCTCGGGCGAGCACGGCAAGGGCTTCAGCGTGGTGGCGCGGGAGATCCGCAGCCTGGCGGACCAGTCCATCAAGGCCACCTACAGCGTGCAGAACATCCTCATGGACCTGAGCGAGGCCATCCGCACCACGGCGGACATGACCGAGGGCGGCTCCGTGAAGGTGCAGGGCAGCGTGCAGCAGCTGCGCTCCTTCGGCGACAACATCAAGCAGCTGTCCGGCATCGTGCGCGACAACGTGAGCTCCGTGCGGCAGATCTCCGCCGCCGTCACTCAGCAGAACCAGGGCATCGGGCAGATCTTCCAGGCGGTGAACGACCTGACGAAGATCATGGACAAGACGATGTCCAGCCTGCGCACCAGCGACGAGGCCGCGGACCAGATGCGCATGGTGGCCGAGCGCGTGAGCATCTTCGTGGGCGAGTACGACTGGCAGAGCCGCAAGGAGCGCGAGGCAGCCGCAGCAGCAGCCGCCGCCGCCGCCGCCCTCCCGCCGCCGCTTCCGGGGCCGGACCGCGGCGAGCCGGAAGATCAGGTCTCCTGAGCCTGACCGGCCAGTGCCAGCACCCCCCCGGCCCGCCACGCCATCAGGAGCGCGGCCAGTGCCGGGGGCGGCGCTCCCAGCCCGGGTGGAAGCTCCCACGTCTCAAGGGTCACCCGGAGGGACAGCGGGCCCCCGGCCGCGTGGAGTAGCACCGGCCGCACCGCCACCTTCTGCAAGGGCGCGCGCAGCCCCACGCCCCACACCTTGAGCACCGCTTCCTTCAGGGCCCAGGCCGCGGTGGCCGGGTCCAGGTGCCCCTCGCAGACGGAGCGGTAGCCCTCCAGCTCACCCGGCGCGAAGGCCTCCTCCAGGAAGGCCCCGCCGGCCTCCACCCGCTGCTCCAGGTCCACGCCCAGCGGTCCGCCGCGCGCCACCGCCGCCACCGCCAGCTCCGCGCTGTGGGAGATGGAGAGCGCGAGCCCCTGTCCGGGTGAGAAGAGGGGCCGCCCGGCATCCGGCCCGTCCTCGCGCGCCGTCACCTCCGCGCGCGCCCCGGGCTCCAGCAGCGCCAGGGCCCGGTGCGCGGCGAGCCGGCCCGCCACGAACTCCCGCCGCCGCTTATCCGTCCTGCACCGGGCGAGCCCCTCGCGCTCCAGCGGCGAGAGGGCGGATTCCTCCTCCCGCCCCACCTCGCCCCAGCCGAGCACCACCTCGCGCCCGCCGGGCAGCCGCAGCCGCTCAGCCCTCCGCACTCCGGCGCTCTCCCCGGCGCAGCCGGCGGAACCACAGCCCCGTGCCTCCCAGCAGCAGGGCGCCGTCCTCGCCACGCACCTCGAAGTCGTAGAGGACGTCGTCGCCCTCCACCTTCACCATGCGCGCCTTCACGTGCCCGGACTCGCCCAGCCGCCGCTGCCGCCCGCGCACCAGCTGCTCCACGCCCATGGGCACGGAGACGAGCGTGTTGTGGTGGCCGTCCCAGTTGGCCGCCACCTGGAAGGCGGCGTCGAGCAGCAGGGGATCCAACTGGAAGCGCGGCCGCGCCACGTGCGTGAAGATCTCCCGCTGCCGCGGCGCGCGGATGATGCCCTCCACCTCGGTCTCGCCGACGTACACCCATTCCGCGCGGCAGAAGAGCGGGCCGAGGTAGAGCGGCTCCTTGGCCAGGTGGAAGATGGAGCGTGCGCGCGAGCCCGGCAGTGCCTCCGGCAGCTTGCCGTTGCCCGGCTCGATGCGCGGCGGCGGCCCCAGCACGTAGATGCCCTGCTGGTGGATGCGGCGCTGCGTCTGGTCCGAGCGGCCGCCGAGCGCCAGGTCACTGGCGGACTCGACGTAGAGCGTCACCTCGTCACCCTGCTGCTTGAGCACCCGGGCGGTGAGGGTGATGTGCACGGGCTTGCCCTTGGAGCCATGCGGGGCCTTGAAGAACTTGAGCGGCGTCTCGATCCGCAGGTTCTCCGCGCGCAGCACCGCCAGGTCCGGCCGGAAGAGGGCGGCGGCCTCGCCGAGCATCTCGAAGCCGAACGTGCCCGGCATGATGGGCACCGAGTCCAGCTGGTGCTGGAGCACGAAGGGGTCCGTGTTCAGGTCGAACGTCCGCGTGGCGACGAGGCCCTCCGCCCCGTGCTGCTCCACGCAGTCGATCATCGGGTAGTCCGAGGGGACGAGCAGGAAGCCGCGATCGTCGTAGACGGTGCGGGCATCCGGGCCGTCGGCGGAAGCACCCAGGAAGGGCCACTCGCGGAAGAGCCGCTCCTCGAAGATGGCCACCTCGCGCTCGGTGCGGCCGAGCAGCAGCTCGTTGATGAACCAGTACGAGCCCTCGGCCGGGGTGATGTAGGAGACGCCGGTGCCGCGCACCACGTCCGGGTTGCGCGCCGCGGCGCCCACGCTGTCCCACGCCGTCCAGTCGATGGTGACGCAGCGCATGTGCGGGCGCGCCCGGTGCGCGTACGCCATGGCGCACTTGCTCATCAAGTCGTTGGCGGCGCTGTAGTCCGTCTGGCCCTTGTTGCCGAAGCGGCCCGCGCCGGAGCCGAAGCACATCATCAGCTTCAGGTCATCGCGCCGCGTGGCCTCCAGCAGGTTGATGAGGCCGAGCACCTTCACTTCCATGGTGGCCGCGACGATGCCGGGCGTCTTGTCCAGCAGGCTCTTGGAGGCCTCCACCATGGCGCCGTGGACGATGCCGTCGATGTGGCCGTGGTCCTCGCGCACCCGGTCCACCATGGCCCGCACGTCCGCGGCGTTGCGGAAGTCACACGCCTCGTATTCGATGGACAGGCCCTGGCCGGCGACCTCGTGCTGGAGGTTGCGCCACAGCTCGCGCGCCCGCTCGTAGGGCTCGAAGGACTCCTTGAACTTCACCGGCGTGAGGGTGGGGTCCGCCTTCTTGCGGCGGACCATCTCCTCCTTGCGGAACGTCTCGAAGTCGTTGTCGTCCAGCGCCAGGTAGGGCTCGTCGCCCGTGGGGGCCGGGGTGCGCCCGGTGACGATGACCTTGGGGCCCATCCGCGCCACCGCCTTGGCCACCTCGAAGACGGCGCCGCGCCCGCCACCGGAGAAGAGCAGCACCCAGCTGGGGTCCACCCGGCGCAGCACCTGGCTGCCCTCCTTGGGGAAGTCCGCCCGGCGCAGGCCCACCACGAAGCGGCGGCTGGCCATGTAGCCAATCTCGGTCCGGTCGCTGCCCTCTTCCAGCTCGCGGGCCACCGTCTCGGCCACCACCCAGTGCGAGGCGCGCGGCTCGAAGTCGATCGTCTTGATGACCGCGCCGGGAAGCTCCTGCTTCAGCCCCTTGAGGAAGCCGGACATGGAGCCGCCCATCACGTTGCCGCCATCCCCCACGAAGCCGAAGTCACCGCCCATGGAGGTGACGGCCACGTAGCAGGCGGTGCGTCCCTTGGCGTCCCGCAGGCGCTCGTACATGGCGCGCCCGGTGCCGTGCCAGCGCGCCGTGGTCTCCGCCATCCGCCGCCCGAAGCGCGCGCTGCCCAGGGTGAGGAAGTACTCCACGGGCCCGAAGGCGCCCAGGTCGATGACCCCGTCGGCTCCGCCCAGCTCCTCGCTGGCGCGGCGCACCCGGCGCTCCACTTCCATGGCGTCGGTGAGGCCCGCCACCGACACCGTGGCGATGCGCACGCCCTTGCCCACCAGCAGCCGGCTGAAGGCCGCCACCAGGCCCGGCTCGTCTCCCACCAGCAGCAGCTTCTTGCCCTGGAGCTGGTAGCGCTTCTCCGAGGAGAGCGACAGCGGCACCAGGTCCACGCGCCAGCGCTGCGCGGACAGCCCTCGGCTGGGGATGGGGTAGCTGGCGGTGACGCTCAGCGGATCCGCCGTCCACGGCTTGAGGTGGGCGTTGTCGTGCTCCTCGAGGATGACGTGGTAGTTCGTCCCGCCCAGGCCGAAGGCGCTCACCCCCGCGTAGCGCCGCCCCTCGCGGGGCACGGGCCACGGGCGCCCCTCCAGCGACAGGGAGATGGGCAGCCTGTCGAAGGGGATGTCCGCCTTGGGGAACTCGCCGCCGTTCATGGGCGGCAGGAAGTGCTCGCTCACCGCGAAGGCCGTCTTGATGAGGCCCAGCAGGCCGGAGGCCGACGAGGTGTGGCCGATCTGCGACTTGAGCGTGCCCATGGGCACCGGGTTGTCGCGGCCGCGCGACTTGTAGGCCTCGCCGTAGGCGTCCGCCTCCGTCTTGTCGCCCACCTTCGTGCCCGGGCCATGCGCCTCGAGCAGGCCAATCTGATGCGCGTGCACGTTCGCGTCCTGCAGCGCGCGCTCCACCGCCCGTGCCTGCCCCTTGGGGTTGGGCGTGAGCAGCGTGGTGCCCCGCCCATCGCTGGAGAAGCCGATGCCGGAGATGACGGCGAGGATCTTGTCCTTGGACGCCTCCGCGTCCTCCAGCCGCTTGATGACCACCGCGCCCGCGCCCTCGGCCGGGACGAAGCCGTCCGCGCGATCGTCGAAGGGGAAGGTGCCTCGCGGCGACAGGAAGCCGAGCACCGCCAGGGAGGCGGAGTACTCGGGCACCAGGTTGAAGGCCACGCCGCCGGCCACCACCACGTCGGCCTCGCGGTTGGCCAGCGCCATCATCGCGGCGTGCACCGCGACGAGCGAGCTGGCGCAGGCCGCGTCCACCATCAGTACGCCGCCGGTGAAGTCATGGATGGCGGCCAGCCGCGCCGCCACGGGCAGGCTGGAGTAGTACTGGGACGTGTTCTCGTCCAGCGGGGGCAGCTTGCTCACCACGCGCTGGCGGACGGCGTCGAGCAGCGTGGCCACCTGCTCGCGAGGCATGCCCTGGCCGTGAAGGGCCTCGGACGCCAGGGACAGGTAGCGCTCCAGGACGAAGCGCAGCTCGGTCTCGAACTCCTTGGCGCGCACCGGGAGCTGGCCCACCACCACCTGCACGCGCCGCCCGTTCCACCCTCCCTGCTCGTGGCCCGCCTGTCCGAGCGCCTCCTCCGCCGCCTTGACGAAGAGGGGGACGGCCGGGTCCAGCGCCGCGGCCTGGTTGGGCGGCAGCCGCAGCCAGCGCGCATCCGGCGGCGGCAGGTCCACCGTGCCGGCCAGCCGGGGCACCATCTCCTTGGGGCCCATGAGGGCGCCGAGCAGATGCTGGGCGTCGAAGCGCGAGGTGGGCAGATCTCCAATGGCATCCGCCTTGGAGACGATGTTGTTCCACAGGGAATGTGCGTCCGAGGCCCCCGGGGTGATGGCCCCCATGCCGATGATGGCGAACTTCTGGTTGGGCGGGCGCACCGGGCGGATGTCCGCCCAGGCCTCGTGGGCCGGCGCGGGCCCGAGCAGCGCGTGGTAGGCGATGTTGCTCCACCCCAGCGAGCTGACGCCTACGTAGCTGCGCGGCGTCAGCTTCATGGGGCGGGTGAGGCACTCCAGCGAGCCCTCCGTCCCGTGACGGGGCGAGGTGAGGCCGGCCACGGGCGCGCGCACGCCCCCGTGCAGCGACAGCGCCGCGCGCATCACCGAGACGAGCCCGCTGGCCGCCTGCTGGAAGCCCACCTGGGGGGCCGCGCTGGAGAACGTCAGCGGCTCGGTGCGCGTGGCGTTGAGCGCGGCCTTGAGGCCGATGAGCTCCTGGTCCTCCAGGCCCGGAACGCCGCACGCCTGCACCTCCACGTGCCGCACCAGCTCCGCCTCGATGCCGGCCATGTCCAGACAGTTGCGCGCGGCCTTGTCCACCATGCGCGACAGCCGGGAGAGGCCCTGCTTGAGGTTCACCTCGGCGCTGACGCCGTGCAGGACGGCGTAGATGCGCTGCTTGTCCGCGAGCGCGTCATCCAACCGGCACAGCACCAGGGCCACGGCGCCCTCGCCGGGCAGGGTGCCCGCGGCGCGGCCATCCAGCGCGAGCAGCTCCTGCTGGGCCAGCCAGCCGCGCGCGGAGAGCAGTCCGAAGGAGGAGGGGCTGAGCAGTGGGGCCACCGCGCCCACCACCGCCACGTCACAGTGGCCGAGCTGCAGCGAGAGCGAGGCGAACTTCAGCGCCGCCAGCGAGGAGGCCGTGCCCGCGTCCACCGCGAGGTGCCCGCCGCGCGTGTCCAGCAGGCCGGAGAGGCGGCCAGCCACGATGGTGGCCGTGGTGGGCACGGACTCGGGGGTGATGGGCGGGGCGTGCTGCGCGATGTAGCCATCCACGGCCTGCAGCAGCCGGGCCTGGTCGCCGCGGCCCTGGAGGATGGCGGCCAGGTGCTCGCGGAACTCGGGCGAGCGCACGCGCACCGTCTGGTCCACCTTCACGTCCACGCCCAGCCCGGTGGCGCCCAGGTAGATGGCGCACCGGCCGCCGGGGCTCTTGTCGGGGCCGTAGCCCGCGTCCTGCGTCGCCTGGAGCAGCGTCAGGTGGAGCAGCCGCTCCATGCGGTGCATCTTCTCCACCTGGTTGGGCGGCAGGCGGAACTGCTTCCAGTCCTTGCCCTCCTCCGGGGTGAAGCCGCCCAGCAGCGGATGGCTCAGGCCGAGCGCGGCCCTCCAGTCGTCGGGGGCCCGCGTCAGGGCGCGCATCCCCTCCAGGGACTGGTTCATGAAGCGCGACGGGGAATCGGCGCCGGGCAGGCGGCATCCGAGCCCGATGATGGCCAGGGGGATGTGCGTGGAGGAGGTCATCGCGGTGAGAGGCTCTTGACGAACGACTGCCAGGCGAGACGGGGAAGGGTGGGGGCGACGTCCTCGGTGGGCAGCGAGGCCATGCCAATGCCGCGCAGCTCGAGCACGGGAATGCCGTCCTGGCCCAGGAGGTGGGCGTCGAAGGAAGCCAGGCCGCTGCTGGCGCCGGACAGGCGGGCGTCACACATGAGGCGCTCGTCGCGCCGGGGCATGCGGAACCAGGTGGCCTCGGAGATGGCCATCTCGCGCGAGCCCTCTCCGGAGAAGGCGTACCAGAGCCACTTCACCATGTGCAGCGCGCCCTCCATGGCGGCGGGGGCCACCTGGATGCGGCTGGCGGGCAGCACCTTGGAGAGCACGCGCGGGTGGACGAGCCCGCCCTGGATGCGGCCCAGCTCGCACAGGCGGGCCCAGGAGATGACTTGCAGGGACTCGGGCACGTCGCCCTGGCCGCCTGCGGAGGTGTAGAGCTGCCGGCCGTTCTGGAGGTTCTCCGACTTGGGGGCCAGCATCTGCTGCTGCTGCGGCCAGGGCGCGGGCCCGTAGGCATGGGCGAACTGGAGCACGGCGCGGCAGACGGGGATGGGCTCCTCGGTGGCCTCCTCGTGCCCCGCGCTGGCGCCCGCGCTCACCGTCTCCACCGACAAGAAGACCGAGACCTCACCATCCCCCTCACGGCGCGCCCGCCCCACCAGCCGCGCGGCGGACGAGGGCTGAGAGGAGCGCAGGAACCAGCGCACATCCCTCATCCCCACCAGCACTCGGTCCGGGTACACGAGCGCGCCCACCTCGGCCAGGAACTCCAGCTCCATCGAGGCGGGCAGCGGCCGCATCGCCTCGTCGAGCTCCCGCGGCAGGTGCACGTCGCGCTTGGCGACGGCGCTCTCGCCGCGGAAGACCTCGGAGACGTCCTCCAGCAGAGGGTATTGGGAGGTATCGGGTTGCACGGCCTAGCGACCCTTCACGATCTGCTGGGCGAGCTCGCTCAGCGTCCGGACCGGCTCCGTCTCCGGCGTGGCGGTGCCCAGGCGCGAGGACATCGCCTCGGCCAGCTTGCGCAGCTCTCCGTCCTTCACCCCGGCCTGGCGGAGATCCATGGCCAGGAGCGTGTCGCGGACGGAGCGCGGGCCTCCGCCACCGGAGCGCCTGGCGGGCTGCTCGGGGACGGGCGCGGGCGCGGCGGCCCGGACGGGAGCGGAGGCGGCGGACGCGCTGCCCACGCCCTGCTGCTGCGCGCGCTCGACGATGTGCTCGATGACCTTGCGCAGGGTGTTGAAGTCACGCAGGGCGCGGCTGGGGTCGCGCGTGACGCCGAAGGCCTCGCGGGTGCGCGCGAAGATGTCCACCTGCTTGACGGTGTCGATGCCGAGGTCCGCCTCGAGGTCGAGGTCGAGCTCCAGCATGTCCTCCGGGTAGCCCGTCTTCTCCACCACGTTGCGCAGGAGGATCTCGCGCACCTGCTCGAAGAGATCCAACGAGGCGGCGATGGTGGAGGTGGGCATCACCGGGGCGGCGGGGGCCGGAGCCGGGGCGGGAGCGGCGGGGGCCGGAGCCGCCGGAGCGGGCCGGGCCGCCACGGGTGCCGGAGCGGGCGCGGGCGCGGTGGCCGCGGCGGAGGCGCCGCCACCCGTGGTGATGATGCGCTCGACGATGTGCTCGATGACCTTCTGCAGCGTGTTGAAGTCACGCAGGGCGCGGTTGGGGTCGCGCGTGACGCCGAAGTGCTCGCGGGTGCGCGCGAAGATGTCCACCTGCTTGACGGTGTCGATGCCGAGATCCGCCTCGAGATCGAGGTTCATCTCCAGCATGTCCTCCGGGTAGCCCGTCTTGGCCACCACGGTGTCCAGCAGCACGCGGCGGACCTCCTCCTCCAGCGCGATGGACTTCTGCACCGTGGTCACCTGCGAGGCCGGGGCGGGCTCGGCGGCGGGCGCCTTGGTGGCGCTGGGGGCCGCGGCCTGGCCCGTGCGCAGCTGCTCCACGAGCGCGACGATGGCGTCGAACGTGCGCAGGTTCTCCGGCTGGGCCATGGAGGCGTCCACGCCGAACTCGCGGCCCAGGGCGATGGCCACCTTCAGCGCGGTGGCGGGCTCGAGCACGCCCTCGAGCGGCAGCTGCAGCAGCGCCTGCTCCACCTCAGCGGTGGCGGCCCCGGCGTCCTCCGAGAGCTGGCCCACGCCATTCACGAATGAGTATCCCACCACTCGCTTGAACTGTTCCATGTCACCTACCTTGGGATGAATCGATGCGATGGCGCCATGCTGCTTGCCCTTGAGGATCTCCCGGGTGAACTGGGTGAGAGACCACTTGGGCCCGGCCTCGATGAAGATGCGGGCGCCCTGCTGGTGCGCCTCGCCGATGGCCTGCCGCAGCCGCACGGGCTCGACGAACTGACTGGTCAGGAACGCCGGGTACTCACGCAGCGGCCGGTCGCCGTACTCCGCCGCGTCGATGGTGGAGATGAGGCGCACCGAGGGGGCCCGGAAGGCGAGCCCCTCCAGCACCTGCTGATAGGCGGGGCGCGCCGCGCCGATGAGCTCCGAGTGGTAGCCGTGGGAGACGGCGAGCACGGTGCATTCAATCCCCTGGGCGGTGCAGCGCTCCACCAGGCCGGGCAGGGCGTTGCGGTCCAGGGACACGATGCAGGCGCGCGGCCCGTTGTCCGCCGCCAGCGTGGCGTAGCCGGGCAGGCCTTCGATGAGCGAGGGCACCTCCTCGGAGGGACACGCGAGCGCCGCCATCTGCCCGGGGTCCTCGGTGGGCATCTCCAGCACGGCCACGGTGCGCGAGTGGATGGCGCGCAGGCCCTCCTCGAGCGTGAGGCTGCCCGCGGCCACCAGCGCCGCCAGCTCGCCGGCGCTCTGGCCGATGAGCACGTCCGCGTGGATGCCGTGGGACACCAGCAGCCGGTAGAGGGCCACGTTGACCAGGAAGACGGCCGCGTGGATGTCCTCGTCGTTCTGCCGGTAGCTCTTCGCGTCCTCCGTGTAGAAGCTGCTCGTCAGCGTGCGCCCGGTGAGGCGCAGGTAGACGCGGTCCGCCTCCTCCAGCGTCCGGGCCACCACGGGGTAGGCGCGGGCGAGCGGGCGCAGCATGTTGGCGTACTGGCCGCCCTGGCCGGGGAAGGTGATGGCCACCTTGGCGCCGCGCATGGGCGCGTCCGGGCCCGCCGCGAAGATGCCGGACTGGCTCAGCGGCTCCGGATCCCCGCCCGCCTCCACCGTCTTGCGCAGGAAGTCGCGCTTCTTGCGCAGCTCCTCGCGGGTGCGCGCCGTGATGGCCACGCGCCAGGGGCCCTCGGGCGTATGGCGCGTGTCCTCCACCGGGCCCTGCTGCTCGCACAGCGCGTGGAGCTGCTCCAGGCACGCGCCCAGGTCCGCGCCCGCCACGGCGACGAGCTTCGGATCTCCCTCCGCCGGCTCGCCTTCCTTCTTGCCCGGACGCGAGGGCGGTCCCTTGTACTCCTCCAGGATGGCGTGGAAGTTGGAGCCGCCGACGCCGAAGGAGCTGACGCCCGCGCGGCGCGGGGCTCCACCCGCGGGGGCGGGCCACTCGCGGTTGTCCGTCACCACCTCGATGCCCTGGGGAATCTTCGGGTTGCGCGGCTCGCTCTTGAGCGAGCGCGGGATGACGCGCTCCTGCATGGCCCGGGTGACCTTGATCATCCCGGCCGCGCCGGCCGCGGCGTTGAGGTGGCCGATGTTGGACTTCACCGAGCCGATGAGGATGGGGCGGGTGCGGCCCTCGCTGTAGGCGTTGTGGGTGGACTTCGTCTCCACCACGTCACCCAACGCGGTGCCGGTGCCGTGGCACTCCACGTAGTCCACGCTCGCGGGGGGCACGTTGGCGGCGGACAGGGCGCGGCGCATGGCGAGCGTCTCGCCTATCTCGCTGGGGGGCAGCACGGAGCGGCCCTTTCCGTCACTGGAGCCGGCCACGGAGCGGATGACGGAGTGGATGCGGTCCTTGTCGCGCTCGGCGTCGGAGAGGCGCTTGACCACGAGGATGCCAGCGCCCTCGCCGGGGACGAAGCCGTCGGCCTGGGCGTTGAAGGGCTGGCTGCCCTTGGCGGACAGGGCGTTGAAGCGGCAGCCGGCGATGTAGAACTCGGGCGACATGTCGGCCCACACACCGCCGGTGAGTACCACGTCCGCCTCGCGGTGCTGCAGCAACTTCCAGGCGCCGTGGAGCGCGGCCAGGGAGCTGGCACAGGCCGAGTCCATCACCATGTGCGGCCCGTGGAAGTCGTAGAGCGCGGAGATGCGGCCGGCGTTGAGGCTGCCCAGGTAGCCGGTGAGGCTGTCCTCGCTGATGGGCGGCAGGCCCGCCTTGTAGCGCTCCTCCGCGTTGCGGAGGATGGCGCCGCGCAGCTCCTCGGGCAGGCCGGACTTCTCCAGCGTCTCGCGCAGCTCCCGGGCGAACTCGGCCCAGCGCACGCGCGTGTCGGCGAGGAACTTGATGCCCTGGTACGGCAGGAAGCCCAGGGCCAGGGCCACCCGGTCCCGGTCCCACTTGTCCGGCGAGTACCCCGCGTCCTTGAGGGCCTGCTCGGTGCTCAGCAGCGCCACCACGTGCGAGGGGTCCAACGAGGCCCAGGCCGCGGGAGGAATCCGCATCTCCATCGTCGGCGTGGGCAGCTCATCCAGCCAGCAGCCGAGCTTCGTGTACGTGCGGTCCTTGCGGTCCGGGTGGTGGTAGCGCTCGACCTTCCAACGGTCCTTGGGCACCTCGCGCGTGGCGTCGTGGCCCTCGAGCAGCCGCTTCCAGAGCGACTCGACATTGGGGGCGCCGGGGAACATGCCGCCCATGCCGACGATGGCCAGCGGCTCGGGCTGGGGGCGGCGGCGGGTGGACTTGCGCTCGCCGCCGGGCTGCCAGGCCTCCAGCACCGCGTGGAAGTTGTTGCCGCCGAAGCTGAAGGAGCTGACGGCCGCGCGCGGCAGGGCGCCGGGGCGGAACGGCTGCGCCTTGCGGGGGATGAAGAAGGGGGTGCGCTCCAGCTCCAGCTTCGGGTTGATGCGCTCCACGCCCGGCTGCGGGGGAATCTGCCCGTGGTGCAGCGCGAGCACGGCCTTGAGCAGCCCGGCCCCGCCCGCGCCCGCGCGCAGGTGGCCGATGTTGGCCTTCACCGAGCCGAGCGCGATGGATCCCGCCGCGCCGGTGTACACACTGGCCAGGGCCTGCACCTCGCTCACGTCCCCCACCGGGGTGCCCGTGGCATGGCACTCCACGTACTGGATGGAGTCCGGCTCCACGCCCGCGTCCTCCACGGCGCGGCGCATGGCCAGCGCCTGGCCCTCGCGCCGCGGCGCCACCAGCGACTTGCCCCGCCCGTCCGAGGAGCCGCCCACCCCGCGCAACACCGCGTAGATCGTCTCTCCGTCGCGCTCCGCGTCCTCCAGGCGCTTGAGGGCGAAGAGCGTCACGCCCTCGCCCAGCAGGGTGCCGTCACACTCGTCCGAGAAGGGCCGCACATGGCCCTTGTGCGACAGACCGCCCAGCTTGGAGAAGGCGATGAACTCCAGCGGCGTGAGCATCTCGCTCACACCCCCGGCCACCGCCAGGTCGAACTCGCCGTCGCGCAGCCCGCGCACCGCCAGGTCCAGCGCCGCCAGCGAGGACGAGTAGCCCGCGTCCACCGAGTAGTGCAGCCCCTTGAGATCGAACTGCATGTTGATGCGTCCCACGGCCACGCTGGCCGAGGAGCCCACCACGTTGTCGTCGCTGCACTCCTTGAGGCGCGAGCGCAGCCGCTGCGCGGTGACCTCCAGCACCTCCTGCTGCCGGGTGCCGGGCAGCGCGCGGAACTCGTCCGTGGCGCGCACCGCGTCCAGCATGTCCTCCAGGCGCACGTGCATGCCGCTGTCGCGCTGCCAGCCGAGGCTGGTGGCGCCGAGGATGATGCCGGTGGTGTCCCGGGGCAGCACCCGCACCTCGGAGAGCGCCTGGGTGCCCGCCTCGAGGATCATCCACTGGAAGGGGTTGACCTGCTGGGCGTCGGCCGGCGTCACCTTGTACTTGCGCCAGTCGAAGACGAAGTCGTGGATGAAGCCGCCCAGCTCCGCGTGCGCCCGGTCCGGCATCGTGCGGTCCGGGTGGAAATAGAGCGAATGGTCCCAGGCTCGCGAGGGCACCTTGGTGAGCGACACCCTGCCCGTGGAGATGCTGGCCCAGAAGTCTGCGACGCGAAGGGCGTTTGGCAGGACGCAGCCCAATCCGACCACGGCGATGGCATCCATACAGGTTCTCTCTGTAGACCGGGTTGAACCCAGGAGGGGGGCTCCTACTTGGGCGATGACCACGGGGGGAGTCCAATCCTACCACGTGGCTCGTGAGGTGGATCCGGATGTGAAGGCGCCCGGATTCCGCCTGGGTGCGAGCATGGCCAGGAAGCGAGCCGGCTGGCCGCCTGGGGGGCAGTCACCCGGGCTTTGTTACACGGAGAGCAGTCCCCTCCACTGCCATTGACGGCCTGTCACGCCGTCCCCCCCACCGCCGCGACACGCTGGCGCGCGAGTGCCGCCCGGCCCGCGTCCGGACGCCTCGTTTCCCTCTGGACCCCCTGCGTCATGGCGTTGGGCGCGGCGGTTGCACTGCTGCCCGGTGGCCTGACGGAAGGCCGTACGCGAGGAGAACGACATGAGCCTGAAGACGACGCGCAAGCCGCACCGCCGCCACCCGCGCGGCATGACCCTCATCGAGATCATGGTGGTGATCACCATCCTCGGTCTCATCATGGCCGCGGTGGGCGTGGCCGTCATTCCGCGGCTCGAGGAGGCCAAGCGGGACACCGCGCGCCTGGACATCGCCAACATCCACAACGCGCTGAAGCTCTACTACGCGAAGAAGGGCAAGTACCCCGACACGGGCACCGGCCTGCGCGCGCTGGTGGAGACGCAGACGCTGGAGCAGATGCCCAAGGACCCCTGGGGCAACGAGTACGTGTACCTCAACGAGGGCGGCAAGCCCGTCATCACCGCCTACGGCGCGGACGGCTCGCCGGGGGGCGAGGGCGCGGATGCGGACGTGTCCTCGCGCGAGCTCCAGAAGGACGCCGTGGCGAACAGGTAGCCCCGCACCTAACTTCGAGGGTGCGGAGGTGGGTCATGGGACGTACGATCGAGATTCCGAGGGAGACCTGGGCCGTCTATTTCGACAACCTCAACAAGCGGGCGCTGAGTGAACCCGTCCGGATCGAAGTGGAGAACCGGGACATCGGCGACCAGGAGCTGACTCGCAGGCTTCCCCTGGTGGGGATCGACCTGGAGACGAAGGGCTCCGAGGTGGGCGACATCGAGGTGACGGTGGGTGACGAGCGCAAGGAGCTCATGCACCACATCGACAACCCGGTGCGCGTGTTCCTCAAGGTGGACGACGACGGCAGCATCGACTGCCTGGAGATCGAGGACCAGGAGAACGGCAAGACGCTCGTCTTCTTCGAGGGGAGCGGGGTGCCGGCCCAGTTCCAGCCGGGCTCCAGGGGCTTCGAGGAGTCCGCCCCGAGTCCCTGAGGGGGCTCGAGGGGCGGTGCCCCTGAGTGGCCGTCCCCCGCCCGCGAGTGCGCACGGGCGGGGGGGCTTCCGAGCGTTTACGGAGGCGGCTCGAGGTTGGACGAGAGGGTCACGAAGCCCGAGTCGCCCACCTGCCACAGCTCCACGGGGGCACGCGCCTCGCCGTTGGCGTCGAAGTCCAGGGGGCCGCTGGCACCCTCGATGTTGACGCTGCGGCCCGCGGCCAGCTCCGCCGCGAGGTAGGTGAAGTTGGAGTTGGTGAGCTGGGTGTTGGTGCCGCTCGTGCCGCTGGAGACGCGCGTGAGCGCCTCGGCCATCTTCGCTCCCGTCACCGTGTTGGTGGTGCTCAGGGAGTAGGAGGCGCCCAGGGCCAGCAGGTACATGGCGTCATAGGCGTTGGAGGTGTAGGCGTACCCGGCCGGGTCCTTCTTGTACCGGTCGTTGAAGCGCGCGCTGAAGGTGCTGAAGGCCAGACCCGTGCCCTGGGCCGGGGCGGTGCCATAGAAGCCCCGGGCCTGGCTGGCCGCCACCGGGTCCGCCAGCACGGCCGTGTCCTTCACGCTGTCGGAGAAGAACCAGCGGTGGCCGCTGTCCCGATTGAGGTTGGCCCGGGTGGACGCCTCCTTGAGGATGGCGACCGCGTCATCCGCGAAGCCGATCAGCACGGTGACGGCCGGGCGGTACGTCATGTCGAGCGCATCCATCACCGACTTCACGTCGCCCTTGCGCTCATAGGCATAGGGCCGGTTGGCCACCAGCGGGCTGAGCTGGTCGGAGATGATGTTGGAGAGGCCCTGCCCGTACAGGTCGTCCACGTAGAGGATGCCCACCTTGGACGGCAGGCCGAAGCGGCTGTCGGTGCGCAGCAGGTGGGCGATGACGCTGCCCTGGATGGCGTCCGAGGGCGAGGTGCGCCACAGGAGTCCCACCGGGCCCCCGTTGGTGTCCTCCTTCGCCGTGAGCTCCGGCGAGGAGGCGCTGTAGCTCATGGTGAGCACGCCCGCGGGGAGCGTCACATCCGCCACCGCGAGCGTCTGGCTGCTGCCGGCCGTCAGCACCGCCGCCACCTTCTTGTCGTTCACCAGCCATCGGGCCTGCTTCTCGGCGACGTCCTTGTTGCTCCCGGTGTCGCAGAAGTAGAGGGCGATCTTCCTTCCGCCCAGGGTCCGCTGGTTGACCTCCTCCAGCGCGAGCAGCACGGCGTTGAAGCCCTGCACGTCGGACTCGTCCATGCTGGCACCCGCCTCCGGGCTGGTGTGCAGGGGGAAGAGGCCGCCCATCCGGATGGCATCGGCGTCGGTGGAGCCGTAGGGCGTGGCCAGGCAGCCAGCGGGCAGCGGCAGGCAGACCTGCTGCACGCACACCTGATCGCTCGCGCAGTCCTCGCTCGTCTGGCACTCGTCGAGCCCGGCCGCCGTGGTGAAGCTGCACCCGGTGGCCAGCACCGACATCACTCCCGTCAAGAACAGCGCGCGCATCAGAAGCTCACCTCCACACCGGCACCCATGCCCTGGGGCGCGGACGTCAATCGGGCCTTGCCGGGTTTTTTCGTCACGGGCTCCTTGGGGTAGAGCAGGATGGCGGCCACCGCGCCCACCACGCCCACCCCGAAGCCGATGTCCGCCAGCAGCGCGTTGCTGCGGGTGGCGCTCTTGGCCGCCAGCTTCGTGTCCAGCTCCCGGGCCGCGCCGAACTCGGTGCGCGAGCCATTGGCCTTCAGCCCGAAGACGGTCCCCATGCCCACGCCCGCCAGCGCCACCCCACCCAGGGCGAAGGACGTCACCTGCATGCGCTTGCGCGAGGCCTGCGCGTCCTCGTACGCCACCTTCAGTCGCTGCTGGTTGGCCTCGTCGGTGCGCCGGGCCGCCTCCCGCTCCGCCTCCGCCCGCCGCTGGGCCGCCTCGGCCTCGGCCCGCAGCCGCTTGCGCTCGGCCTCCGACGCCGCCGACGCCTTCTCCTCCTTCTCCTTCTGCAACCGCAGCCGGTCGATGGCCAGGCGCGAGCGCTTGCGCAGCTGCGCGTCCTCCCCGTCCGTCAGGTACTTCTCGTAGTAGGAGATGGCCTCCGTCTCCTTGCCGGCCTGATCGTACGCGCGGGCGATGTTGTAGATGATGCGCGTGTCGGGCAGCGACTCGCTCGCCTTCTCCAGCAGCGCCGCCGCTTCCAGGTACTTCTTCTGATCGTACAGGCGCTCGGCCTGCTTGATGAGCTCCTTGGGGTTGCGCGAGCCACCCCGCTGGGCATGGGCGGGGGCGGGCGCGAGCAGGAGGGCCGCCAACAAAACCAAGACCAATCGCATGGTCGCGGAGCCTACCCCTGAACTCCCCACCGGGCGAAGGGGGCCCGGAAACGGCGGGGCCGCCCCACCTGGTGGCGGGACGGCCCCGGAAGACGGCGGGTCCTACATGGGCCGCTGGCTCAGCTGCCCAGACGGGAGATGAGCAGCTTGCGCTGCAGCGTGAGCGCCTCGGGGGCCTTGAGGCCCAGGGACTCGAAGAAGGGCTCCTGGCTCTTGAGCTCGGTCTTCCACTCGTCCTCCTTGATGGAGGTCACCTCGGCGACGGCCTCCGGGGAGAGGTCCAGGCCCTTGAGGTTGAGGCCCTGGTCGGCGCGCGGCACCCAGCCCAGCAGCGTCTCCTCGGTGGGGACGCGGCCGTGCACGCGGTTCACGATCCACTCCAGCACGCGCATGTTGTCGCCGAAGCCCGGCCAGATGAACTTGCCGTTCTTGTCCTGGCGGAACCAGTTGACCTGGAAGATCTTCGGCGGGTGGGCGATGTTCTTCTGCATGTCCAGCCAGTGCTGGAGGTAGTCACCCATGTGGTAGCCGCAGAAGGGCAGCATGGCCATGGGATCGCGCCGCACCACGCCCACCTTGCCGGTGGCGGCGGCGGTGGTCTCACTGCCCATGGTGGCGCCGAGGAACACGCCGTGGGTCCAGTTGAAGGCCTGGATGACGAGCGGGACGGTGTTGGAGCGGCGGCCGCCGAAGATGAGGGCGGAGATGGGAACGCCCATGGGGTCGTTCGCCTTGGGGCTGAGCACCGGGTTGTTGGAGGCGGGCGCGGTGAAGCGGCTGTTGGGGTGCGCGGCCTTCTCCGTGCTGCCCTTCTTCCAGGGGCGGCCCTGCCAGTCGGTGAGCTCCTCGGGGACCTCGCCGTCCATGCCCTCCCACCACACGTCGCCGTCGGCCGTCATGGCCACGTTGGTGAAGATGGTGTCCTTGGCCACGCAGGCCATGGCGTTGGGGTTGCTCTTGGAGTTGGTGCCGGGGGCCACGCCGAAGTAGCCGGCCTCGGGGTTGATGGCCCACAGGCGCCCGTCCGGGCCCGTGCGCATCCAGGCGATGTCATCGCCCACGGTCTCGATCTTCCAGCCCGCGTACTCCTTGGGCGGAATCATCATGGCGAAGTTCGTCTTGCCGCACGCGGACGGGAAGGCGGCCGCCACGTAGGTGGTCTCCCCCTTGGGGCTGGTGACGCCCAGGATGAGCATGTGCTCGGCCAGCCAACCCTCCTGCTCGCCGAGGTAGCTGCCGATGCGCAGGGCGAGGCATTTCTTGCCCAGCAGCACGTTGCCACCATATCCGCTGCCGATGCTCCAGATGGTGTTGTCCTGGGGGAAGTGGCAGATGAAGCGGCGGTCCGGGTTGAGGTCGCCCGTGCTGTGCAGGCCGCGGTTGAAGTCGTTGGAATCGCCGAGCATGTCCAGCGCGGCCTTCCCCATGCGGGTCATGATCCGCATGTTGAGCGCGACGTAGACGCTGTCGGTGAGCTCCACGCCAATCTTGGCGAAGGGGCTGCCCAGCGGGCCCATGACGTAGGGCACCACGTACATGGTGCGGCCCTTCATGGCGCCGGTGAAGAGGTGGGTGAGCTTGGTGTAGGCCGCCTCGGGCTCCATCCAGTTGTTGGTGGGGCCGGCGTCCTCCTTGTTGGTGGTGCAGATGAACGTGAGGTGCTCCACGCGCGCCACGTCATTGGGGTTGGAGCGGTGCAGGTAGCAGCCCGGACGCTTCTGCTGGTTGAGGGGGATGAGGATGCCCTCTTTGACGGCCAGCTCGGTGAAGCGCTTCTTCTCCTCCTCCGAGCCGTCACACCAGACGATGCTGTCCGGCTGGGTCATCTGCGCCATCTTCGCCACCCAGGCCAGCAGCTCCGCGTTCTTCGTGGGAGCGTTGCCCTGGAGCGACGCGGTTTGGGTCGAAGCCATTCGCTTGTCTCCTCAGTTGGTGGGCGAACCTTCCTGGGACCCCCTTGTAAAAGCAACAACGCCTCGGGTGAATCCTGTCCCGCCGCTGCCACGTTCCTTCAATTTCACTTATTGAGCCTCCATTATTCAGTAGAAGACGTTCGCCCCGATGAGGCTCTCGGCTAGCGGACGTTCGAGGCGGGAGGGGTCTCACCTCCGGGCACATGCGGCCCCAGGTTGGGGGCCTCCATGACCATCGCCATCGTGCTGGGCATCGTGCTGGTCGCCCTGGTGCTCTTCTCCATCGACGTCGTGCCCATCGAGGTGAGCTCGCTGGTGGTGGTGTGCCTGCTGGCGGTCACCCGGGTGCTGACGCCCGAGCAGGCCTTCGAGGGATTCAGCAACGACACGGTCATCTTCATCTTCACCCTGCTGGCGATGACGGAGGGGCTGGCCAGCACGGGGGTGGTGCACCTGGTGGGGCAGCGGCTGGCCTTCTTCGCGCGCTACGGGCACCAGACGTTCGTGCTGGCGATGATGGTGGTGGTGGCCATGTTCTCCTCCATCGTCTCCAACACGGTGACGACGGCGGCCTTCCTGCCGGTGGCCATCGGCGCGGCGCACCGCGCCAAGGTGCCCAAGAGCAAGGTGCTGCTGCCGTTGGCGTACGCCTCGATGCTGGGAGGCATGGTGTTCCTGTACGGCACCTCCACCAACCTGGTGGCGTCCGCGGCCTTCCCGCGCTTCGGGCTGGAGCCCATCGGGGTGGCGGAGCTGTCGCCGGTGGGCTTCCCGGTGGCGGTGATTGGCATCCTCGTGGTGGTGCTGCTGGGGCCGGTGCTGCTGCCGGCGCGGGTGGGCAAGGGCACGGTGGCCGACTGGTCCCTGCGCGACTACCTCACCGAGGCGGAGCTGCCCCCGGACTCGCGCTACGCGGGCAAGGCGCTGGCGGAGATCACCGAGGGCCTGGGGCTGCGCGTCATCGGGCTGGTGCGCGAGGGGCAGTCGCTGCCGGCCGTGCCGACGTACCGGCTGGTGGGGGACGAGCGGCTCATCATCGAGGGCAACCGCGAGGACATCCTGCGGGTGAAGGACCTCAAGGGCATCGAGATCCGCCCGGACATGCGGTTGTCGGACACGGACCTGCGGCCCCAGGACACGCTGCTGGTGGAGGCGACGGTGCCCACGGGCAGCCCGCTCATCGGCCGCAGCCTGAAGGAGACGCTCTTCCTGGAGCGCTACGGCCTGGTGGCGCTGGCGCTGCACCGCAAGCCCGCCATCCAGCGGCTGACGAAGCTGCAGCTGCTGGGGCGGCTCTTCGGCGGGCAGTCGCTGTCCACGCTGCCCCTGTCGGCCGGTGACGTGCTGCTGCTGCGCGGCCCGCGCGAGAAGGTCCAGGAGCTGTCGGACGGCGTCAACCTGCTCATCCTGGGCGACGTGGCGTACCAGCCGCCGCGCTACACCAAGTCGCTGCTGGCGGTGGTGCTCTTCCTGGGCGCGCTCGCGGCGGGCACCTTCAAGCTGATGCCGCTGTCGGTGGCGGGGCTGGCGGGAATGCTGGCGATGATCGCCACCGGGTGCGTGGACGCGCGGCGCGCCTTCCGCGTGGACTGGCGCGTGGTGCTGCTCATCGGCTCCATGCTGGCGCTCGGCGTGGCCATGGAGGAGAGCGGGGCGGGCAAGTTCCTCGGCAACCACGCGGCGAGGCTCGGCGAGTACGGAGGCCCGCGCACGGTGATGCTCTTGATGATGGCCCTCACCATCCTGTTGTCGGCGCCCATGAGCAACCAGGCCGCGGCCCTGGTGATTCTGCCGGTGGCGGTGGGGGCCGCCACGAAGCTGGGCGTGGACCCGAGGCCCTTCGCCATCGGGGTGACGCTGGCGGCCAGCTGCTCCTTCATCACCCCGCTCGAGCCGAGCTGCGTGCTGGTGTACGGCCCCGGCCACTACCGCTTCACCGACTTCTTCCGGCTCGGCACGCCCCTGACGGCCCTGCTGCTCGCCTTCCTCGTGGTGGCGGTGCCCCTGGTGTGGCCCTTCCAGAAGGCCGGGCCCGAGCCGGTCCGTGCCCGGGAGCCGGTGAGCGAGCGCGTGGTGCCACCGTAAAGGAGGGGGTGGAGTCCCGATACCCGCTGGTTGACGCGATTCCGCCGGGTCCTGGTGCTCAGTGGATGGCGGCGCGCAGGCCGATGCGCTCGAGCACCTCGGCCTCGAGCACGAGCAGCTCGTCCAGCCGCGTGCGCACCGGGGCCTCGTCTCCGCCCGCCGCGGTGACGGCCAGCCGGTAGAAGAGCGACTGGTGCCCATCCTCGGACTGCGCCAGCTCTCCGTAGAAGCGGCGCAGCATGGGATCTTCCAGGCCCTCGGCCAGCAGCGAGAGGCGCTCGCACGAGCGCGCCTCGATGACCGCGGCCACCAGCAGCCGGTCCACCCTGCGCCCGTCCGCGGAGGTGCGGACGAACTTCTGCAGCCCCTGGGCGTACGGGTCGCCCGCGTCGCGCCCCAACGTCAGGCCCCGGGCCGCCATCAAATCCAACACCCGGGCCAGGTGCGCGCTCTCCTCGCGCGCCAGCCGCGCCATCTGCGCCGGCAGGCCGGGCAGGTCCGGGTACACCTGCAGCAGCGAGAGGGCATTGGCCGCCGCCTTCTTCTCGCAGTGGGCATGGTCCACGAGCACCTCGTCGAAGCGCTCGAGCGCCAGGGGCAGCCAGCGGGGATCCGAGGGAACTCGGAGGATGACGGGGCCCTCTCCGGACAGGGGACGGCGCTCAGGGGTGGGACGGGACATGGTGCACTCCGGCGGGGGGCGCGGAGTGTAACCGCCTTGCTCGCGGACGCTACTCCTGCCGTAGCGGGGCCCCAGGGTGGGTTGGTCTGGCTACCCACCTTCCGGGCGAGCCCCCTACGGAATCGTCGGAAGCGGATAGGGCGCGCCGTAGATGAAGCGGACCTCCATCTCGCGCGTCCCGCCGGTGACGCCGGTGGACGGCTCGAAGAGCAGGGTGTCCGAGGCCTGCGGCGCGTGATTGATGAGGAGGTGGGAGGCCGCGATGACCTGCAGGTCCCTGCTCGTGCCGTCCGGACGGGTGATGCGCCCGGTGACGCGATACTTGCCGATGGGCAGGTCGATCTTCGTCCAGGCGGCCCGGAACTTCGAGATGACCTCGTAGGACGAGGTCACCGGCGCACCCGTGGAGCCGTCCGCGAGTGGGCCCTCGGGCGTGAACGTCACCTCGGCGGTGAAGCCCTGGGGGAACTCGGTGGCGAAGTGGTTGGTCTGGAAGCTCTCGTCGTAGACATCCGAGATCTTCAGCTCCACTTCTCCGCCGTAATACGAGAACCCGGCGCTCGGATTCCGCTCGCCGCCCGGGCGCAGGCCGCTCACCTTGAGCACGAAGTCGCGGTCGATTCCCTCCCCGGACGGATAGCTCTCCCCCGCGACGTTGTCCGTCGGGTGCAGCGTGAAGCGGTAGCGCTTGGCCTCATAGGTCAGGTCGTAGGTCGCGGAGACCTGGTAGATGCCCTCTGGAACGGCGAGCGCGTAGGTCCCATCCGCGCCCGTCTTGGGGAAGAAGCTCACCTCCTCCCCATCCGCCAGGGTGTCGCCATAGATGCTGATCTCCGCGCCCGCGAGCGGCTTGCCAGCGCCGTCGGTGACGAGCCCGGTCACCTGGCCCGGTCGAGCACCCCCACCGCCAGGACACGCGGTGAGGAGAAACATCATGACAAGCGCGGCGCTGTTCCTGGGCCCCATGGCTTCGACGCTCCCTGTGGTGGGTAGAGGGGGAAAGGCGCGCATTCTCCGGTGCCAGGAGGTGATGTCAAAACGAAGACGGGCGCTACTCCGCCAGCACCAGGCGCTGGGTGCGGCCAGCGAGGTAGCCCACCTTGCGGGCGATTCTCGCCAGCGACTCGTCCTTCTCCTCCACCCGGAGGGTGAGCCGCGGCAACGAGGAGAGCAGGAAACGGGAGATCTGCCCCAGGCACAGCGTGGCGTGGCCCTTCCCGCGCTGCGAGGGCACCGTGTACAGGTTCTCCAGCTCGGCCCCGAACTGCGAGCGGCTGCCGATGTCCACCTTGAACACCATCTCGCCGTTCTCTTCCAACACGTAGGTGCGCCTGGCCCTCACGCGCTGCGCCACCCGCGCCTCGAAGTGGGGATCCTCCGCCAGCGCGTCCCGGCCGTAGATCTCCTGCACCGCTCCACGCGCCAGCGGCAGCAGGCGCGGCACATCCTCCTCGCGCGCCAGCCGCAGCAGCGGGTTGGTGAACGGCCCCATGTCATCGGCCGACACCGCGAAGAGCCGGTAGTTCTTCGACAGCCGCGGCTTGCCCGGGCACAGACTGCGCACCAGCGCGTCCACCGCCGGCTTCTCACCCACCGACGCCTTGAGCCTCACGCGCTCGGCCAGCGAGTCCGCGATCACGCTCGTGGCCGTGCCGTCGCTCGCCGAGGGCACCATCAGTCCGCCCCCGCCTCCCACGAAGAGCGCCGCCGTCAGCGTCTTCCCATCGAAGCGGCCCCAATACGAGAAGCTGCTGCGGTGGTCCGCTGGCGCGATGCCGAACTCCTGCAACAACCCCAGCAGGTAGAGGTTCTGCGCCGGATCCTTGGCGAGCAGCGCCCGCAGCGCATCGCTGTCCTGAGGGGCGAGTTGTTGGACCGTGATGGGCATGGGGGCGAGAACCGGCCTACTACACCATACGTCCCGCCAGGGTTTTCAAGGGCCTCCACGCTTTCCGGGCCGGAAGTGGAACGGATGCGTCACCGTGAGTGGCGCCTTCCCAGGTGGGGCGGAAAATTGTGCGTCCGCGAAAGCGTCGAGCAGGCAGGCGAGCACGAAGGGATCCTGCACGGTGCTCTCCACCACCTCGCTGCCCTGGAAGCGGCCCTGCTCCCCCCGCGCCTCCAGGGTGAAGCGCAGCTTCACTGTCTGTGGACCCGGGTGGCGCACCGAAGCGTCGACGAGGCACTCGCGCACCAGCGGCTGCACCGACTGGAGCGCCACTCGGACCTCCTGCTCGCTCCACGTGCCCGGCGGCAGCTCGAGCCTCGGCTCCTCTTCCGGCGGCGGTGAGGGAGGCGGCGGGGGGACGGGAGGTGTCCGCTCCCCGGGCTCCGCGGGAGGAGGGGCAGGGGAGGGCGGCTCGGGCGGAGGCGAGGCCGGGACGTCCACCGCCACGGCGGGCGCCGGCATGTCCCGCGTGAGCCAGAGCGCCAGCGCGCTCAGGGCCACGAAGGGGATGACCACCCAGAGGAAGACGGCTCTGCCCCGCATGTGCACCTTCAACCCTCGAGGCCCAGTGCCTCCTTCAACAGCGCCTCCCGGGCCACCACGGGCGAGCGGGGGAGCAGCTCGGGCCGGAAGCGCCGCACCAACTCTCGCAGCGTCACCGGCGTGCCGTCGCCCAGTCCGCTCCACGCCGCCAGCAGCCCGAGCACCCGCTCCACGGAGATGCCCCGCTCGCGCAGCTCGGCCACCGCGAAGGCGCCCTCCCGCTTGGCCAGCCGCTTGCCGTCCTCTCCGAGCACCAGCGGCACGTGCCAGAAGCGCGGAGGCGTCAGGCCGAGTGCCTCGTGGATTTGAAGCTGCCGGGGCGTGGACGTGAGGAGGTCATCTCCCCGGAGCACGTCGGTGATGCGGCTGGCCGCGTCATCCACCACCACGGCGAGCTGGTAGCTGGCCACCCCGTCGTTGCGGCGCACCACGAAGTCGCCCACCAGTGTGGTCACGTCCTGGCAGCAGCGGCCATGCAGCCCGTCCTCGAAGCACCACTCGCCAGGGGCCGCCCGGAAGCGCAGGGCGGGCACACGCGTCCGGGCCCGCTCGGCCCAGGCCTCGGGCGGCAGGGCGGCGCACGTCCCGGGGTAGCGCGGCCCTTCCTCGCTCAGGCCGTGCGGGGCGCTCGCCGCCCGGGCGATCTCCGCGCGCGTGCAGAAGCACGGGTAGACTCGGCCCGTGCGCTCCAGCTTCTCCAGCGCCTCGCGGTAGACGTCATCGCGCTGGCTCTGCACCAGGGGCGTCTCGTCCCAGTCCAGGCCCAGCCACTCCAGGTCCCGGTACAGGTCGTCGAGGAACTGCGGCTTGCAGCGCGCGCGATCGAGGTCCTCGATGCGCAGCAGGAACTGGCCTCCGGCCGCGCGGGCCTGGAGCCAGCCGAGCAGCGCGCTGCGGGCATTGCCGAGGTGGATGCGGCCGGTGGGGCTGGGGGCGAAGCGTCCGCGGAAGCTCATGGAGGTCGCTGGCAGACTAACGCGCCCGGGGAGGGCTGGCTGCTTCCTCCTTGGCCCTCGGAGCCAACGTGCGCAGCTTTCCGTGGCCCTGGAAGCCGCGGAAGGTTACTCCCCGGCCCTGGACAGGGCGGGAGGGCCCGCCCGCCTGCCCGGTGTGCCCTGGATGACCGTGATGCGCTTCCTCCACTGTTCCGATGTCCACATCACCGCCGACTACTTCTCCCTGCCCTTCCTGCGGCTCGGCTGGCGGCGGTGGGTCGCCATGGCCGAGCTGTCCGTGGGCGGGCGCAAGAAGGCCTACGCGCGGGCTCCCGAGACGCTCGCCACCATCGCCAGCGACGCGGAGCAGCAGGGGGTGGATCACCTCATCCTCTCCGGCGACGTCACCGCGTATGCGCTGGAGCCCGAGTTCCAGCTGGCCCGCGAGTCACTCGGCGCGCTGGGGGAGGATCCGGGCCGCTGCACCGTCATCCCCGGCAACCACGACGTCTTCACCCCGGGCAGCCACCGCGCGGGCCGCTTCGCGCGGCACTTCGGCCACCTGCTGGAGAGCGATCTGCCCGAGTACCGCCGCGAGGGGGCCTTCCCCTTCGTGCGGCTGGTGGGCGAGGAGGCCGCGGTGGTGGGCCTGCTGTCGGCGCGGGTGCCCTCCCTGCCGGGCATCGCCCATGGCCACATCGGCGCGGCGCAGCTGGACGGGCTCGCGGCGCTGGTGAAGGACCCCCGGCTCGAGGGCCGCGCCGTGCTGGTGGCGGTGCACCACGCGCCGCTCACCCATCACGGCCGGGCCGACAGCTACTTCCACGGCCTGCGCGACGCGGAGTCGCTCTTCCGGCTCATCCCCGGGCCGCGCTACGCGGTGCTCCACGGCCACATCCACAAGCGCTACCACCACCCCTCCACCGCCGAGCGCCCGCACATCTTCAGCGCGGGCTCCTCCACGCAGCTGGGCCGCGAGGGCTACTGGGTCATCGAGGTGAAGGACGGCCAGGTGGTGGGCGGGCAGAAGCACGTCCCCGGTGGCGCGCTGCACTGAGGGGGCACGCGGCGGGAATCGGCATGCAGCCGGCCGAGCGCATGCACTTCGAGACGGCTCTCCGTGACGGTCAGGCCTGGAGGCGCGGGGCCGCGTAGCGCCGCACGAAGTGGATCCACCGGCGCTCGTCCACCTCCACCTGCCACTCGGTGTTGGGCGTCAGCGGCAGGCGCTGCTTGAGGAAGGCCTCCAGATGGTCCGCCGCCTTCACCGGCGTGAGGCCAGGGGCCCGGAAGGCCACGCGCAGGAAGACCTCGAGCGTGGGCGCCACCTCCAGCACCGTGTAGACGCGCAGCGAGCCCACGCGCCGCTGGTAGCGCACGTCCTGCGGTACAGGGGTGGCTGCCTGCTCGGCTGCCGGCAGCGTCATCCAGTTGGACGGCTCGAGGGCGAACTCGAGCAACTCGGTGCTCGCGTCTTCCAGCGTTGCGTGCTCATGGATGGAAAGCATGCCCACCTCCCTGTGCGGCCGTCCGCGCCACGAAGAATGTGCCCACGTGCCAAGGGCGTGCAAGGGGGCGGTGACCCCTTCGCGGTGCGTCATACCGAGACGTCATCCATGTGTCAGAGGTGTGTGCTACTCAGCCCCCGCGTGCCACTTCCGCGAGGAAGCGCCAGGAGATGTGCGTGGCCTCGCCCGCCAGGATGTCGCTCAGCTCGCCGCGCACGGACGTGCTGCGGTTGGCCGTGCGGAAGACGCGATCCAACAGCCAGGGCCGCTCGAAGGCCCACATCAACCGGCGGTTGAGGCGGAACGCGGTGCGGAAGCGCGTCTCCCAGCGCCGCGCGTAGCCGCCGAGCCCCCGCGCCGAGAAGTCTCCAGCCGCCACGGCCTCGGCCACCGCCTCGGCGGCGAAGGCGCCCGACTCCAGGGCGAACTCGATGCCCTCGCCCGTGAGCGGGTTGACGAAGCCGGCCGCGTCGCCCAGCAGCAGCGCCCGGTCGAACTGGGTGTGGCGCGAGAAGGAGCCGTAGGGCAGGTGGTGGCCCTTCACCTTGCCCACGCGCCGGGCGCCGGCCAGCTCCGCCGCCACGCGCGGGCTCGCGCAGAACTTCTCCATCAACACCGGCAGCTTCGCCTCGGACGCGTCGAGCTGGTCCGCCCGCATGCCCAGCCCCACGTTGGCCCGGCCGCCCGGCAGCGGGAAGATCCACCCGTAGGCGGGCAGCAGCTCCTGCTCCCAGAAGAAGGCGAAGCTGCGCGGGTGGGACAGGCGCACGTTCTCGTAGTAGGCGCGGACGGCGAAGGCGCCCTCGTGACGCGGGAAGTCGGGAGCCCCGAGCGCGCGCCGCACCACCGAGGGCGAGCCATCGCACCCGAGCACCAGGTCCGCGCGCAGCGGTTCTCCGGTCCGGCAGCGCAGCAGGACGCCCTGGCCGTCGCGCTCGAGCCCGTCCACGAGCACTCCCTCGCGCAGCTCGGCGCCCGCCTGGACGGCGCGCTGGACGAGCCGCTCATCGAGCACCTGCCGGGCGATGACGCTGGCCTTGCCGCCGAAGAGGCGCGAGGGGATGGGCTCCTCCAGGACGACGCCCCCGGGGGAGAGCGCGTAGACGGAGTCCACCGGCGCGGCCTCGGTGCCCAGGGGCAGCGCGCCGAGCCCCAGGCGCTCCAGCATCCACAGCGTCCGGGGCGTGCAGCCATCGCCGCAGATCTTGTCCCGGGGAAAGCGGCCGCGCTCGAGCAGCGTCACCCGGGCACCCTGCTGCGCGAGGAACGTGGCCGCGGAGGAGCCGGCCGGTCCCGCGCCGACGATGGCGACGTGGAGGGAATTCATCGCGCGCGTTGTAGCGCCCACCCCCCGCACCCGCCAGCTTCCAGCGCTCAGGGTCCGGGGGCTGAAGCAGGCGGCTCCGGCCGGGCCGTTCCCTGGGTGGAGAGCTCCATCGCTTCGCGTGCGTCCCGGGCCGGCTCGAGCGGCAGCTCCAGGGTGAAGAGGGCGCCATCGCCCGGCTGGCTCTCCACGTGGATGTCGCCACCCAGCGCGCGGGCGATCGCCCGGGAGATGTAGAGGCCCAGCCCCAGCCCGCCGTACTGCCGCGTGGACACCGCCCGCTCGAAGCGCCCGAAGATGCGCTCCAAGTCCTCGGGGGCGATGCCGATGCCGTGGTCCCGGATGCTCCAGCGCGCCCGTCCTCCGGCGGAGGTGACGTGCAGCTCCACCGGGTGGCCCACGCCGTACTTCAGCGCGTTGGTGATGAGGTTGGTGAGCACCTGCTCCAGGCGCATCCGGTCCCACTGGCCGGTGGTGGGGCCCGCGGTGGTGACGCGCAGCGTGCAGCCGACGGCGTGGGCCTGCTCGGAGAAGCGCTCGGCCAGGTCCCGCGTCAGCTCCACCAGGTCCACCGGCTCCAGCCGCAGGCGCAGCCGTCCGGAGGTGAGGCGGGAGACGTCGAGCAGATCATCGACGAGCCGGGACAGGCGCCTCACCTGGGCGAGCGCCTTGTCCACCTTGGGCAGGAGGGGGCCGGTGCCCGTCCCGTCGCCCTGGGTGGCGAGTGCGCGCTGGAGCGTCTGCAGGTGCAGGCGCAGGGGCGTGAGGGGGGTGTGCAGCTCGTGGGAGGCCACGGAGAGGAAGTCCTCGCGCAGGCGCACCGCCTCCTGGGACTGGCGGTAGAGCCGGGCGTTGTCCATGGCCACCGAGGCGCGGCGGGCCAGCTCCTGGGCGAGCGCCAGCTCATGCGGGCCGTACTGGAAGCCCGGCATGTCCGAGACGAGCAGCAGGGCCGCCAGCGTCTGCCCCCGCACGGAGATGGGGAGGGCGAGGGCCGTGCGCGCCCCGAGCCGCCGCAGCAGCTCCGGGTAGCGCGCGTCGGAGTCCCCGGCCTGGCGCAGGGCCTCCAGGGCCTCGTCCGCGAGGAGCGTCCTGCCGGTGCCCAGCACCTGGACGGTGGGCTGGCGCGAGCCCCAGTCCGGAGGGGCGAGCTCCACCCACTCCCGCAGCAGCTCCCGCCGGGCCGCGTCCTGGTGCACCCACGCCGCGCGGTGGAGCTGGCCCGCGTCGTCCACCCGGTCCACGAGGCACCACTGGCCGAGTTGGGGAACGGCCAGCTGCGCCACCCGCTCCAGGGTTCCCTTCTCGTCGAGCAGCTCCGCCAGTTGCGTGCTGGCCTCGATGAGGAAGTGCTGTGTCTCCTCGGCCCGCTTGCGCGCGGTGATGTCCACGAAGGTCGACACGGCGCCCACCCGCCTGCCGCCCTGGCTCATGGGGTAGGACCAGCGCTCCACCAGCAGGCTCGTGCCGTCCTTGCGCCAGAGCACATCCCCCTGGACGTGGTTCTCTCTGCCGGTGTCCAGGGCCTGGATGATGGGGCACTCGCTCCGGGGGTAGGGCGAGCCATCCTCGTGCGAGTGGTGCCACAGGCCGTGCGCGTCCTGGCCCAGCAGCTCTCCGGCATCCGTGTAGCCGAGCATCCGCACCGCGGAACGGTTGACGAAGGTGCTGCGCCCCTCGAGGTCCAACCCGAAGATGCCCTCCGCGGCCGAGTCGAGCAGCAGCCGGATGTGGGACTCGCGCTCCTCGAGCTGGGACTGGGTGGTGCGCAGGCGCTCGGCCATCTCGTCGAAGGCGCGCCCCACCAGGGACAGCTCGTCGCGCCCGGTGAGCCCGCTGCGGGCCGCCCAGTCACGCGCGGCGAAGCGCTGGGCGGTGGTGACCAGCCGGGCCACGCGGCGCGTGAGGACGAAGTGGAAGAAGAGCCAGAGCAGCCCCGCGAGCACCGCCAGCAGCACGCTGCGCTGCACCACGTTCGCGAGCACCTGGTCCCGCGCCTGGTTCTTGAGGACGGAGAGATCCCTCCGCACCACGAGGAGCCACACCTTCTCGGAGGAGAGCTCCCCGGAGGTGTCGTCAGGCGCCAGCACGGGGTACCAGGCCACGAGCGAATCGCCCTCCGCGGTCACCTGGATGCTCGCGGCGAGGTGCTCGCGGGCCCGCTTCAGGAGTGGCTCCGCCTCCGGGGTGAACAGCTCGGGGTGGAGCGACGAGCCCTGATGGCCTATCTCCACGCGCCGGGTCGACGCGGCCACCCGGCCGGTCTCGTCGACGAGCAGCCCCGTCTTGATGTGCGGATCCGTCCCGAAGCTGGCCACTTCCTCCCGGACGCGCTCGAGCTCGCGCAGACGCAGCAGCAGCTCCAGATGGTCCTGCTGCTCGCTCATGTGCTGGGTGAGCTCCTGGTGGGTGTACTCCTCCACCCGGCGGCAGGCGAGCTGCGTGTTCTGGTGCAGATCATGGAGGCCGACCGTGATGGCGAAGAGCAGCAGCACCACGGGGATGGTGATGCGCAAGGGCGGCAGGGGGGGCAGCCCCCGGAGGCGCCACGGCCGGGCCCCGGCTCCCTGTGCCCGGGCATGCTTCATCACCGGGCCTCCTCGATGGCCTCGAGCGGCCGCACGTCCAGCAGCAGCTCGGGCCGCACGGGCTCTTGCAGCAGCCCGGCCTCCAGCATGAACCGCTGTTGGTGGTGCGCCGAGCCGAGGAGCGATGAGGTGGGCTCGCGCAGCAGGGCGCGGTTCTCCTGGAGGGTGGGGTGCCGCAGCGCGTCCAGGATGGAGGCGAGCTCGGTGGGGCTCGTATCGAGGCGGGGGCTCATCCGGGCCACCGCGTCCTCCGGGTGCTCCTTCAGGTGGAGCAGGGCCCGGAACCAGCCGCGCAGCAGGTGCCGCACCTGCTCCGGACGCTTCTCGAGCACGTCCTCGCGCACCACCAGCACGTTCAAGATCTCCCCGGGAAGCTGGCTGCTGTCGAAGAGCGTGTGGGCGCCCCGCTCCCGCAGCTTGCTCACGAAGGGCTCGAAGGTGACCACGGCATCCACCTGTCCGGACGCATAGGCCTGCTCGTGCTGATCGACGGGGATGCGGACGATGTCGATGTCCGAGGCGCGCAGGCCCGCCTTCTCCAGCGCGCGGCCCAGCAGGTAGGTGCTGACCGAGAAGTCCTCCACCGCCACGCGCTTGCCCCGGAGCTCCTCCATCCGCCGCACCTCGGGCCGGGCGAGGAGCGCATCCGCGCCGTTCGAGTAGTCCAGGACGAGCACCACCCGGGGCTCGAAGCCCTGCTGCTGCAGCTGGAGGGCCATGTCGAGCGTGACATCCACCGCGTCGATGCGGCCGTTGCGGAAGTCGCGGTTGACCTCGCTCAGGGAGGAGTACTCGACCAGGCGGATGGTGCCGTCGTCGAGGTAGCCGAGATCCCTCGCGAGGAAGAGGGGCTCGCTTCCCGGCCAGAGGAAGGTGCCGACGCGCAGGGGGGGCGCCTCCTCGTGCATGCAGGCTGGCACGACGAGCAGCCACAGCAGACCGAGCATCCTGGCGAGGCTTCGCACGGAGTCTCCTCCTGGAGCACCTCGTCAAACGCTTGGGACGCGGAGGGCGCGCCGCAAGGCACCCTGAGCGGGCGCTCCAGGAAGCGCAGTCCCGTCCGGCGGCTCGTGCGCGGGGGCTCGCCTCAGGAAGCGGTGGGCTGGGGGGCGCGGCGCGGGCGCTCCACGGCGGCCTTGAGCTGGCCGCAGCCGGCGTCGATGTCGATGCCCCGGCGCTGACGCACGGTGCTGGGCAGGCCGTAGCCGGCGAGGATGTCCTGGAAGGCGCGCACGGCGTCGGGGCCGCTGGGCCGCTGGGCGTAGCCCACCGTGGGGTTGAGGGGGATGACGTTGACGTGCGCGTCCATGCCCTGGAGCAGCTGGCCCAGGGCGTGCGCCTGCTCGGGCGTGTCGTTCTGCCCGGCGATGAGCGCCCACTCATAGAAGATGCGGCGCTTGCGCTTCTCCGAGTAGTAGCGGCAGGCGTCCATCAGCTCGGTGAGTGGCCACTTGCGGGCCGCGGGCACCAGGGCGCCGCGCTCCGCCTCGGTGGCGCCGTGCAGGCTGACGGCGAGCTGCACCGGCCGGTCCTCGTCCGCGAGCCGCCGGATGCCGGGCACCACGCCCACGGTGCTCAGGGTGATGAAGCGCGGCGCCAGTGCCAGCCCCGAGCGCTCCACCAGGATGTCCACCGCCTCCATGGTGGCCTCGTAGTTGTGGAGCGGCTCGCCCATGCCCATGAGCACCACGTTGCGCAGCGACTCGTTCGTCTCGCGGAGGATGCGGGTGACGTGCAGCACCTGCCCGACAATTTCTCCGGGCGTCAGGTGGCGCACGAAGCCCATCTGCCCGGTGGCGCAGAAGACGCAGCCCATGGCGCAGCCGGCCTGGGTGCTGAGGCACACCGTGGCCCGGTCCTTGAAACGCATGAGGACCGTCTCCACCGTCTGCCCGTCGCGCATCCGCAACAGCAGCTTGCGGGTGAAGCCGTCGGAGCTGAAGACCTCGTGGTGGGTGGTGGGCCGCTCCAGGCGGGTGTGCTCGCGCAGGGCCTGGACCAGGTCCGGCCGCAGCCCGGTGAGGGCGTCGAAGGACTCCACCTGCTGGCGGTAGAGGGCCTCCCAGAGCAGGTCGCGGTGATAGGCGCTGTAGCCCCAGCCGGCGAGCAGCTCGCCCAGGGCGGCACGAGGCAGGTCGTACAGGTTGACCAGGGGGGTGGGGGGCGTGGGCTGCATCGTCACGGACCGATAACACACCTGGGCCGCTGGCTCATGGACGGCGGGCGGCCAGGCAGGGCCCGGGCCGGCCCCCCTCCTCTATAAGGAGGACCCCGGGGCCCTCCTTTTGAGCACCCAGGAAGCCCCCCGGTCCCCAGAATCGTGCACGGCTGCCTGGAGCGTAGACAGTCAAGGGGGGATGTAGGAGCCGCCCTCAGGGTTTAGAGTCTGGGGGTGCGAATCGAGCAGCGGTGGGACGTACTGGTTGTCGGTGGAGGGGCCAGCGGAACGCTGGTGGCGGCCCAGCTCCTGAGGAATGCGGTGGGTCCCCTCCGGGTGGCCCTGTTGGAGCGCACGGAGCGTGTGGGTCCCGGCCTCGCCTACTCCACCGACAGCGCCAGCCACCTGCTCAACGTCCCCGCCGGGCGGATGAGCGCCTTCCCGGAAGACCCTGAGCACTTCCTGCGGTGGATGCGCCGCCTGGAGCCGGCCACGGCGCCCGGTGACTTCGTCCAGCGCCGGCGCTACGGCCAGTACCTGGAGGCGGTGCTGCGCGAGGCGCGGGAGGGCGCGGCCCCGGGGGTGGGGCTGGAGCTCCTCCAGGGCGAGGTGCAGTCCCTCTCCCAGGTGGGAGGCCTCGCGAGGGTGGTGCTGGCGCGGGGCCCGGTGCTGGAGGCGCGCGCGGTGGTGCTGGCGGTGGGCAACGCGCTGCCGGCCGACCTGCCGGTGGCGGATGGGGGCTTGTATGCGAGCCCCCGCTATGTCCGCTCGCCCTGGACCGAAGGGGCGCTGCGTCATGTCCGGCCGCACCATCCGGTGCTGCTCATCGGCACGGGCCTGACGATGGTGGACACGGTGCTCTCGCTGGCCGAGCGCAACCACGAGGGGCGCATCCACGCCATCTCCCGGCACGGGTTGTTGCCCCAGGTGCATCGTCCCGGCGTGGTGGCGGGTCCGCCCGTGGCCCCGGCCGAGCCCCAGCGCGTCCGCTCCATCCTGGGCACGCTGCGCCACCAGGCCCGGCGCACGCAGGAGGGGGGCGACTGGCGCGCCGTGGTGGACTCGCTGCGGCCGATGACGGCCTCGCTGTGGCGCGGCCTGCCGGAGCCCGAGCGCCGCCGCTTCCTGCGCCACCTGCGCTCCTTCTGGGACGTGCACCGCCACCGGATGGCGCCCGCGGTGAACGACCTCCTCCAGCAACTGCAGAGCACCGGCGTGCTGCGCATCCACGCGGCGCGCGTGCGCAACTTCCAGCTCGCGGACGAGGGGTGGGTGCTGGCGCGCGTCCGTCCCCGCGGCTTCTCGCGCGAGGCCACCTTCCGCGTCCAGCACGTCATCAACTGCACCGGCCCCGACGCCTCCATCGGCCGGGGGCATCCGCTGTTGCGCGGGCTGCTGGAGTCCGGGCTCGTCCGCGCGGATGCGCTGGGGCTCGGCCTGGCCACGGACGCGGAGGGCGCGCTGCTCGATGCCGGGGGCCGCGTCTCCGGCCTGCTCTACACCCTGGGGCCTCTGCGCCGGGGTGACCTGTGGGAGAGCACGGCCATCCCGGAGATTCGCACCCAGGCCCTGTCTCTCTCTCGGCGGCTGTTGGAGCAGCTCGCCTCCCGCTCCGAGGAGGCGCCCGCCGCCACCACCGCCGTGGCCTCTCCTCCACCTCCCTCGTTTCCCTAGGGCACCACCGCTGCCATATGGGCCTTCAAATCCAGAAAGAGACCTTCGAGCCCGAGGAGTATGAGCGTTTCAGCCAGCGGCTGGCGGACAGCCTGGAGGCGCTCCGGCAGGTGCTGGCCCGCCCCGGCTTCGGCGTGGGGCCGCGCACCATCGGCGCCGAGCTGGAGATGTTCCTGGTGGACGCCGCGGGCTACCCGCTGCCGGTGAACCGGCAGGTGCTGGGCCAGACGATGGATCCGCGCGTGACGGTGGAGATCGACCGCTTCAACCTCGAGTGCAACCTGCGGCCGGGGCCGTTGGCGGGGCGGCCCTTCACGGCGATGCGCGAGGAGTTCGAGAGCGCGCTGGCCGAGGTGCGGCGCGCGGCCGCCACGCAGGGCGCGCGCGTGGCGGTGATGGGCATCCTCCCCACGCTGCGCGAGAAGGACCTGGGCAGCGGGGCGATGACGGCGCTGCCGCGCTACCGGGCGCTGTCGGCCGCCATCCGCCGCCGGCGCCAGGAGGAGCCCCTGCACGTCGTCATCGGCGGCGAGGACTCGCTCACGCTGGAGTGGGACGACGTGACGCTGGAGGGCGCCAACACCTCGTTGCAGTACCACCTGCGCGTGGACCCGGCGGACTTCGCGCGCATGTACAACGCGGCCCAGCTGGCGACGCCGGCGGTGCTCGCGGTGAGCAGCAACTCGCCCTTCCTCCTGGGGCGGCGGCTGTGGGACGAGACGCGCGTGGCGCTCTTCCGCCAGGCGGTGGATGACCGGGGCGAGCGCCAGTCCGAGGCGCCGCGGCACGGGCGCGTCACCTACGGCCACGGCTGGGTGCGCCAGGGCGCGCTGGAGCTGTTCTCCGAGTCGGTGGCGCTCTACCCGCCGCTGCTGCCGGTGCTGGGGGCCGAGGCTCCGCTGGAGTCCCTGGAGCGCGGCGGCCTGCCCCGGCTGGACGAGCTGCGGCTGCACCAGGGCACGGTGTGGAGCTGGAACCGCGCCATCTACGACCCGAGTGGCGGTGGCCACGTGCGCATTGAGCTGCGCGCGCTGCCCGCGGGCCCCACGGTGCTGGACATGCTGGCCAACGGCGCGCTGCTGCTGGGCCTCACGCTGGGGCTGAGCGAGGAGGTGGACGCGCTGCTGCCGGGGCTGCCCTTCCCGTGTGCCCGCGGCAACTTCCTGCGCGCGGCCCAGGAGGGCCTGGACGCGATGCTGCTGTGGCCCGAGCGCCATGCGCCCTCGCCGAGTCCGGTGCCCGCGCGCGTGCTGGTGGAGCGGCTGCTGCCCGTGGCCCGGGCGGGCCTGGTGGGTGCCGGAGTGGTGGCCGAGGAGGCGGACGCCATGCTCGGCATTGTACGGGCCCGGTTACGCGCTGGGTGTACCGGGGCACGCTGGCAACGGAAGATGTTGGCCCGGTTGGAAGCCCACATGCCCCGGCAGGATGCTCTGGCGGCCCTGCTGGAACGTTACATGCTCCTGGCCGCGTCCGGCAGGCCGGTCCACGAGTGGCCACTGGAGTGAAGTGGAGGAAGTCCCGCTTCGAGACTTGCGGCCTGCCCCCTTCCTTTGCGACGCTCGCTCCATCTTCCATGCCCCTCGTTGCGTTGGTCTGCCCTGGTGAGTGAGCCTGTTGCTGCGAAGGTCCTCGTCGTCGAGGACAACCGGACGATGCTGGCCTTGATGCAGTACTACCTGAGCAAGGACTTCACGGTCTTCCTTGCCCGGTCCGCTGAAGAAGCACTTGAAGTCCTCCAGCGGGAACAACTGCACGCGGTCGTATCGGATCAAAATCTTGGTGACGGGCTGATGGGGGTCGACCTCCTCAAGCGCGTCGCCGAGCTACAACCCCATGCCGCGCGCATTCTGGTGACGGCGTCCCAGAAGCTGGAGGACGCGCAGAAGGCCATCAATGAAGCGCGGGTGAACCACTTCCTCACGAAGCCGTTCACAGAACAGGAGTTGAAGAACACCGTGGGCCAGGCGGTCCACAACGCCGCCCTGCTGTCCATCCGCGACAAGATGGTGCAGGAGCTCAAGGACCAGCTCGGACTGGGCCGGGGAGGCGCCGCCAAGCCAGCGGCCAGCAAGCCGGGTGCGCCGGGTGCGCCCGCCGCGACGCCTCGTCCCAAGACGGCGGAGCCCCAGAAGCCGGATGCCAAGGGCACCGCCTCCCAGTCGCTCATCCCCGAGAGCGAGCGGCTGGCGTTCCGGGACGGGCTGACGGGCCTCTACAACCACCGCTACTTCCAGGAGGCGCTGAGCGCGGGCCTCCTGAGCGCGCGGCGGCGGGAGCAGAAGCTGGCGCTGGTGCTCATCGACATCGATGGCTTCCGCCGCTTCAACCTCTCGCGCGGCTACGCCGAGGGCGACAAGCTGCTGCGGCGGGTGGCGCAGATGGTGACGGACATGATGGAGGACCCCGTCACCCATGCCCGGAGCGACAACTCCTCGGAGATCGCCGCCCGGTACGACTGGGACGTGTTCGGCGTCATCCTCTGCAATGCCGACGTGGAGCGGGCGCGCACCTACGCCGAGAAGCTCCGCAAGGCGGTGGAGGAGCTGGACATCCCGGAGGGGACTGGCAGCGACGTGGGCGAGGTGACGGTGACGGCCGCCGTGGCCGTCTTCCCGGACCAGGCCCGCAACGAGCAGGAGCTCATCTCCGCCGCGGAGAAGGCCCTGCGCTCCTCCAAGGCGAGCGGTCCCAACCGGGTGGTGTTGGGTCCCCGCTAGTTGCTTCCGCCCACGTGTCGGTGGGCGGACGGTGAACGACAGGACCGGCGGCGTGCCGGTCCCCTCCCTGGGATGGTGGGCCCCACCCCCATCCCCGGGAGAGTCGAGTCATGAAGAAGTCCGTCGTGAGGCCGTGGATTGCCAGTCTGTCGCTCGCGGCCGTGCTGAGCGGGTGTCCCCAGCAGGAGGAGCCACCGAAGGCGGACCCGGTCCAGACACCGGTGGCCCGTCATTCCTACGTGTCCTTCGCGGCACTCGGGACGCCCACGCCGCTGCAGGTGGCGGGGCGGCTGAGCGTCCCCACGAACGCACAGGGCAAGGTGCCCGCGGTGGTGATTGCCCACGGTTCGGGCGGAGTGGACACCCGGGGCAGCTTCCACGCGCAGGCGCTGCACGAGGCGGGCATCGCCACGCTGGAGATCGACATGTGGGCCGCCCGGGGGCTGTCCGGAGGCGCGGAGGGGCGGCCGAGGGCCGTGGCCGAGACGCTGCCCGATGCCTGGGGGGCGCTGAAGTACCTGTCCGCGCACCCGTCCATCGATGCGTCGCGCATCGGCATCATGGGGTTCTCGTGGGGCGGGTTGATGTCCATGCTGAGCGCCACCCGGAAGTACGCCGCGGGCGCCGAGCCGGGACAGCGCTTCGTGGCGCACGCGCCGTTCTATCCGGTGTGCTGGGCCTACAACCACGTCCCCAGCTACGAGTTCGGTGAGCTCACGGGCTCCCCCATCTTCATCCAGGCGGGCGAGGCCGATCAGTATGACGATCCGGACTCGTGCCAGCGGCTGGTGGACAGCCTGTCGCCGGCGGATCGCGCCAACGTGTCGCTGACCGTCTACCCGGGGGCCACGCACGGGTGGGATCGGCTGGAGCCGGCCATCCAGATCACCGATCCGTACTCGCACACGGGGAAGGGCGGGCAGGTGGACATCGCCCCCTCTCCGGAGACGGCGGAGACGTCGCGGCGGGCCATGGTGGACTTCTTCCGGAGGAGCTTCGGCCTGTGACGCCTCGGGCGGACGGGCACCCGCCTCAGCGCAGGTGCCCGTTCACCACGACGACCTGGGTGTCGGCGAGGTGATCATGCAGGCAGCGGCGCCCGGTGGTGAGGACGAGGAGCGCGTTGGCGAGGCCGAAGAGCCCGAAGGTGGGCACGAGGAGGATGGCCGGCACGAGGTTGCGCAGGAGGATGAGCCGGCCCAGGTCGATGGGGCTCCCATCGGAGCGCACCACCTGGATGCCCAGCAGGCGTTTGCCGAGGCTCTGCCCCGTCGTGAGGAGCAGGTAGAGCTGCCAGGCCACCAGGCCCAGGGCGCCCACCATTCCCACCAGGACGAGGAGGCCCATGACGAGGGCCGACTCCTCCACGTCGCGTCCCACGCTCCACAGGCCTCCGACGAGGAGCGCGCCGAGCACCGGAAGGGCCGAGGCCACGCGGTCCACGAGCATGGCGGCGAGACGGGAGCCCGGAGAGGCCAGCTTCAGCTCCGGAGTGCAGCGCACGCAGTAGTCGCGGCGCGTGTCCGCCATCTGCTGGCACAGCTCGCAGGCATAGCTGCCGCACCGGGCGCAGATGATGACGGCGGGGCGCTCGGGGTGCGCGGCGCAGAGGGCACTCGGGGTGGGGATGAAGGGCTCGCCGGCGCTCAAGGCCTCAGGCTCCGGACTCGTCCTCGGTGCCGCGGCGCAGGCCGAGCATGCGGCGCAGCTCGCGGGCGGACTGGCGGCTCACCTCCACCGTGTGCCCCCGGGCGGTGCGAGCCAGGTACCCACCCGTCTCCAGCGGCTCCAGGCGGGTGACGTGGGCGAGGTTGACGAGGGCGCGGCGGTGCACGCGGTAGAAGCCCTCGGTGGGCAGCCGGTCCACCAGCTCCTGGAGGGTGAAGTCGGTGAGGTAGTCGCCCTGCGCGGTGAAGACGGTGACGAGCTCGTCCTCGAGCGTGGCGTGGGAGATGGTGCCAGGGTCCACGAGGACGATGCCCTGGCGGGTGGGGATGGGGAGGCGGGCCAGGGGCCGCGCGAGCTGCTCGATGGCGGAGCCCTTGCCCGGCTCGGGGGCCTTGGCGGCGAGCCGGAGGCGCACCCGCTCCAGGGCCTTCTGCAGCCGCGAGGCCTCGACGGGCTTGAGGACGTAGTCGACGGCGCCGTGCTCGAAGGCCTCGACGGCGTGGTCGGCGTGGGCGGTGACGAGGATGACGTGGGGGCCGCCCGCGGGCAGCAGGGCGAGCGCGTCCATGCCGCTGAGGCCGGGCATGTGGATGTCGAGCAGCACCACGTCCACTCCGCCGGCGCGAACGGCCTCGAGGACGGCCTCGCCATCGGCGGCCTCGCCGCACACGGAGACGTCAGGGAAGGCCGTCAGCAGGCGCGAGAGGCGCTTGCGGGCGACGAGCTCATCATCGGCGATGAGGACGGACAGGGGAGGGCTCACGGGAGCGGAGTCTAATCCCCTTCAAGCAGGTCCGCGAAGGTGGGCTCCTGGCAACAGCCGCCGGCAACCGCGGCCATTCCACCGCGGCCATTCCACCGCGGCCATTTCCCCTCTCCCCTCGGGAGAGGGACGGGGTGAGGGTATCGGGTGAACCCGGGTTGAACCCCTGGCCCCCACGGTGGGCCACGGGTTGAACCCCTGGCCCAGGTACCCTCACCCCGTCCTCTCCCGGAGGGAGAGGGAGCAATCAGGCTCAGGCCGCCACGGTCTTCTTCGCGGCCGCGACCGCCGGGACCACGCCCTGCTTCTTCTGAGGCACCTGGGTCTGGTCCAGGTGCTCGACGATGTGGCCGAAGACGTCCCGGGCGGCGTTCTTCCCGAAGATGCAGTCGATGTGACCGTACTCGGGGATGAGGACGCGCGAGTAGAGCGCCGAGCCGTTGACCTCGCTGAGCGCCTGCACCGTCTTCTCCGTGCTCTCCGGCAGGAAGCACTGGTTGCGGGCGCCGTGGATGAAGCGGATGGGGATGGCCATGCGATCCAGGTGCGGCACGTAGACGTTGTCGCCGTTGGCGTCCACCACTCGGCCCTGGTTCACCATGAGCGTCAGCCCCTCGAACGCCGTGATGGTGGCCTCGCCGAACAGCTCGTGCATGTACTGGTGCGTCATCGCGTTGAGCTGCTCGTGCCGGTAGAGCAGCGAGTAGAGGAAGCTGATGCGGTGGCACACCGCGCTGTCGCAGTGCTCGTCCTTGCCCACGGGGTAGGCGGCGAGGAGCTTGTCGTAGACGCGCTCGAGGGCGCCCTCGCCCTTGAGGGCGTTGGTGGTGAGCGACTTGACGCCCGTCATGCGCAGGAGCTGGGGCAGGTGCAGCGCCGACTTGATGGACACCATCGGCGGGGTCACCACGTGGGTGGAGATCTGCGAGCAGACCGCGGAGCGCACGCCCTGGAGGCCCGCGAGCATGGCCATGGTGAAGGTGGTGGAGCCGTAGCAGTGGGCCACGACCTGGATGTCCTGGGCGCCGGTCAGCTCGCGCACGCGGGCCACGGCCGCCGGCCAGTCCTTGGTGGCCACGTCATCGGCGGTGTACTGGGCCTTCGAGGCGGGCAGCAGGGTGCTGGAGCGGTAGTCCAGCAGCCACACGTCGTACCCGTGGGCGCAGAGGTACTCGAGCAGGTTGGTGTCGATGGTGTCCGTGGAGAAGATGCGGCTGGACACGCCCAGGCCGTGCGCGAGCATCACGGGCCCCTTGCTGCCGGCCTGGTAGCGCGAGAGCAGCAGGTCCACCCCGTCCGAGGTCTTGAAGCCGAACAGCTGGGGGGCCGGGGCGCGCAGCGGGCGGCGCTTGCGCGGCGGGGCATTCGGGTCGACGAAGTCCAACTGCCCGAGGAGCCCGCCGTAGTAGTCGTACAGGATGCCGGTGAAGTACTGGCCGAACTCCAGCGCCAGCTTGATGCGCTGCTCGGCGTTCTTCGCGTTGAAGACGTCCATGGTGGTGAGCTGGCGCATGAAGTCCTCGGGGGCGATCTTCAGCACGCCCCGGCCCAGCACCGCGCCCGACTCGTCCTTGCCCTCGTACACGGTGATGAAGAGGGTGGTGGTGTCGTGCCACATGTCCGCGATGGGCCGCTCCTTGATGACCTTGAACCCCTTGAAGAAGAAGGTGCGGCCATCATCCGCCGTCAGCAGCATCTGGTACTTCATCAGCCGGGTGTCGGCGGCGTTGGGATCCTGGACGAACAGGTTGAACACGCCCTGGGTGGCGGTGAGCGGCTTGTCGGAGAGCGTCGGCGCCTTCACCGTGCCCACCATCCGCGCGGCGTGGTCCGCCTCCTTCATCATCTTCTCGACGTCCTCCGAGATGATGGTGAGGGTGAACTGGAAGGGCGAGCCCAGCAGCTCGCCGCGCGTGGCGGCCTTCTCGTAGTTCTCGTCCTGGGCGGGCGAGAAGAAGCCCTTCATCGTCTCGGTGAAGCGGATGCCCGGCTTGCGCTGCTGGGGATCCACGGGGATGGGGCCCTTCTTCGAGTAGTCGATCGTCCAGCCGCGCTGCGCGGCGATCCGCATGCTGCAGCGCTCGGACAGCGCGGAGATGGTGAGTAGCGGATTGACGCCCAGCGAGGTGGGGACGACGGCGCCGTCACACACGTACAGCCCCTCGTGCGTCTGGTCCCCGGTGGTGGAGGAGAAGACCTTGTTCTCGTGGTTGACCACGCCCTGCTCGGCGCTGTCGGCCATGTTGCAGCCGCCCAGCGGGTGCACGGTGACGAGGCTCTTGCCGAGCAGCTCGCTCCAGATGGGATCCCGCGTGTAGATGCCGCTGAGCGCCTGGGTCGTCTGGACCAGGCGCTTGTCCACCTTCTCGAAGATGGGCCGCGAGCCCACGCCCGGCCAGGTGATGCGCAGCCGATCCTCCTCCAGCTTCATGGTGCCGCCGGGGCCCTGACCTTCGTGCCCCATCACCAGGAAGGTCTGCGTGTGCTTGACCGCGCCGTGGTAGGCGCCGTGGACCGCGCTGTCGAGCTTGCGGACCTCCTGCTCCACCGCCTGGCCGGGAGCGGTGTTGGTGCCGTTGAGGTCGGAGGCCGTGCCCAACATCGCGGGGAGGATCGGCGCCAGCGCGCCCGGGACGGCCCCCTCCTCGATGATGATGTCGTCCTCGAGCTTCTCCTGGTTGCGGATGTCGATGATGCCGGTGATGGTGGGACCGACGGGCCCCACCTCGGTCGGGGGCCGCATCCCGAACCCGATGCCGTGGATGGCCGTCTGGTTGTTGTAGGCGAAGCCCAGCACGTCACCGTTGCCGCTGAAGCCCTGGCCCAGCTTGTCCGACACGGGCAGGCCCTTCTCCTTGGAGCGCAGCAGGATTTCGGTGGAGCCCAGCGAGCCGGCCGCCAGCACCACGAGGTCCGCCGACACGGTCAGCAGCGGGGCGTCGAACTTCTCCCGGCCGGTGTCCAGCACCTGGAAATGGACGAGCCATTTGCCGTTGGTGCCGCGCTCGAGGTAGCGGACGCTGGTCTCGCAGAAGATCTCCGCGCCGTGCCGCCGGGCATCCGGCAGGTAGTTCATCAGCACCGTGTTCTTCGCGCCGACGTTGCAGCCGGAGCAGCAGTCGCCGCAGTTGTTGCAGGCCTTCTGGAACACGCCCGCGGCGTTCACCCCGTCCTCGAACGTCACGTTGATGGCGGTGCGGTAGAACTTCTGCCCCATGGCCTCGGCGGACTTCTGCATCGCCTCCAGCTTCTTCAGCTTGGGGTAGGAGTCCGGGTAGGGCCGGGGGTTCAGCATGGCCTCCGCGAGCGTGTAGCCGGCGTTGAGCGCCTCCAGCTTCTCGTCGCGCAGGGCCTTGGGCCAGCGGGAGTCCTCGAAGACGCGGGGCTCGGCGCGGATGGAGACGTTGGCGTTGATGAGCGAGGTGCCACCCAGGCCACAGCCCACCAGCACGTTCATGTCCGGGTTGACGTGGAGGTCGAACAGGCCCGTGCGCGAGCCCATGTGGCCGGCGGGCATGTCCATCTGCATCTCCTCGAGGGCCTCCGGCGTGGTGTCCGGGAACTCGCCGGGCTGGCGCTCGCGGCCGCGCTCCAGCACGCAGACGCTCTGGCCGGCGCGCGACAGGCGGGACGCCGTGATGGCGCCACCGTAGCCCGAGCCGATGACGACGACGGTGTAGTGGGGACGGAGGTCCTCGATGGGCGAGGCAAGGCGATTGGAATTCATGGAGACAGTCCTGAGGGAAGCGAAGGAGGGGTGGGGAAGGGGCTAGGCGGCGGGGGTGGAGATCCGCCCCGGACCGCTCATGTCGATGCTCTTGGGGGCGGTGAGCGGCAGGGGCGCCACGTGGTAGCTGCCCCCCTCGCCGGTCACGTACCGGGTGCTGACGATGAAGCGCCGCTCGGCTTCGTCGATCTCCACCTCGGTGAAGGTGCAGTAGCGGCGCTTGTCCTGGGCCTTCATGTCGGGCTCGGAAGGACAGCTGAACCCGCAGTTGGCGTAGAGGCTGTCGCCGAGGAAGAGCTGGTGCTCGTCCTCATCCACGGGCACGTGGGTGTGCCCCATCACCACCACCTTGTGCTGGCGCTGGGTGCCCAGCCGCTCGGCGAAGTGGACGAGGGAGTTGAGCGCATCCACCTCGGACAGGGCGAGCTCGCCGGCGAGGGCGCCATAGAGGTCCTTGGACTTGCTCGCCGTCTCCTCGAAGCTCTCGAGGACGGACGGATAGGCCTTCACCACGTCGGCGGCGGTCAGCCGCGTGCCATCGAGCATGGAGAAGGTCAGGTCGCTCTTCTGGCCGGTGAGCTCGAGCAGTGCACCCATCACCGAGCCCGAGAGGGAAACGCGCCCGAGCTTCAGCTCCTGGAGCAGCTGATGCAGGGCATCCTTGGCCAGGGGCCAGCCCGTCGGGTCGCCACTGCCGGGCAGGGAGGCCGCGGTGGAGCCCGGCGGCATCTTGGCGAGCTGCTGGACGGACCACAGCGCCGCCATGCGGGTGATGAAGTGCGCGAACGGGATGCCATTGCGCGGGTTCTGGATGAAGTCGGGCGCGTTGAGCAGCGAGTAGATGTGCCCGTGGGTGCAGACGATGCCGCCGCGCGCCGCGGGCGGCTCATACAGCGGCGTGCGCACGTGGTGGGGGGAGCGGCCCTGTTCGTCGCGGATGAGGGCCACGTCCTCGGCGGTCACCGACATGTCGTGGTTGCCCGCCACGTAGGTGACCCGGCCCTCGAGGGCGCTCAGCGCCGCGCCCAGCGCACCCGGGATCCGCTGTCCGTCCACCACCCCTCCGAAGATGCGGGGGTTGGCCGCGGCGATCTCCGCGAAGGTGGGCGGAGTCCGGGAGGGCTCGTAGGTCCACTGGTCCACGAGGTCACCCACCACCACCAGCTCCTGGATGGAGGCCGCCTGCTGCTGGATGTACTCGAAGGCGGCGAGCAGGTACGGCTCGTGGAGCGAGCGCTGGTACCAGTTCGTCGCGGCGTTGGTGCCGATGTGGATGTCACTGAAGAAGACGAGCTTCGGCCTCGGCGGCATGGACCCCCCTGTGGTCTCACCCGGCTGGTCTGGACCAGCGGAATGGGGCGGCATGCTACTGCAGGTGCGGGCGGGGGCGTATGAGGGGGCTCACACGGCGGCTGTGAACCCTGTCACAACCCACTGCGGGCCCGTAGCAGGATGTCCGCCACGCCCGTGAGGACGGGCTCGAGCGCGCTGCGCCGCACGCGTGTCGAGACCAGGAAGCGAAGCTGGAGCGTCTGGAAGCCAGGCAGGCGTCCAGAGCCGTTCAGGTACACGGGACAAGGACGGCCACGGCTGTACTCACGGAAGTGCTGCTCGGCCCCGGCGTCCGAGAGGGCGGGGTCCACGTCCTCGATGATGATCCCGTCAATCTCCTCGGACGGCTCGGCGAGACGGACGATCGGGACGCGCTGCTCGGTGGCCAGGCGAGCGAAGAAGGCGTCCAGTGCGGGGCGGGCGCTCGCGAGCCAGCGCTCATAGGGCAGGGAGGCCTCCCGGAAGTAGCGGCCGATCGCGGTGCCGTCATCGCCTGGAGGCGGCGCGTAGGACACGCGGATTCCGCTGCCGACGAAGAGGGAGTAGTACTCGCTGTCGAGCTGCGCTCCTGCCTCTCCGCTCATGGGCTTGCCTCCCAGGTGACGGTGGGGAGTCGAGCATGCTTCAGGTGGGGTGGGGAAGTGCAAGAGTCGCCAGGTTGCACTGCGGTCAGGGTCCCTCATGAGGAAGCGTGGAACCGCGGCTGCTCCACCGTGCGGTGCGCTTCTTCCAGGCCTACGAGAAGATGTTCTGGGACGCGATGATGGTGGAGGCGCGCACTCGATGAAGGCGAGCCGCTCTACAAGTTTCTACCCCCCTACGCATGGATCGGAGCTCCCGGAATGACCGAGCTGTTTCTCTCGAGGTGGCGATTCAGGGAGGTGCTTCTCTGCGCGTTATGGCTGGGAGCTGGGGGACTGAGCGGGTGCGTCGGTGGGCGCAATTCCGTTACCGGGCGAATCACTCCAGAACACTTCGAGTTCACGACGGTCGTCGAGGAAGAGCCAGGAGAACCGAGTGGATGGCGAGCGGTCTGCATCCACGCCCGCATCACCCAGGGCGACTCGGGAGCGACGACCGCGTGCAAGTTCGAGGTGGGCCTGCCTTTGTGCAACCGGAAGCAAGGGCGGATCTCGTTGGAGGACGCCCAAGAGGCAGCCGCGGAGATGGCGAACCGCGCCGTCTACCGGGTACTGTCCGAAGCCCATCCGGGAACCATGCTCGCCACACTGTGCAGGGACTTCAAGGACCTCTACGAAGTGCTGCTGGATGAGAAGTTCAAGGGAGCGAAAGTAGGAGAGTGCAAGACCCGAGGCGTGAAGGTCGTCCACTTCGACGCGCCCTACCATTGTGATTGATGGGCGAGCGAACCGAAGCCCTCCAAGAAACCGAGTCTGGATGAAGACGACACACGAGACCTACAAGGCCCTCACGGAGCCTCTCCTCATTGAGGCCGTCGGCCCCGATGGCATGAAGCGGCCCATTCATGCCTTCCCCAAGGTGCTCGGAAGCAAGGTTCTGGTTGTCAGTGGGTTGGAGGCATTCAGGCTGCATCTGCCCCACTTCCTCGGACAGCACCGTGGTGAAGACCTGTCGGACCCGGAGGCTGGCAGCTCGCTTCACGCGCTGTTCGACACGGAAGATGAGTCGCATGCGTCCGAGCTCGTTCGACGCGTGGCTCAGGACGAGATTCCTCGGAGATTCGGCAAGTACCTCGATGTGCTCCACGCCTTTGACGTCACGGTCCACCGAGAAACCCGGGCAATGAGCGTCGCCATGGAACTGACGCCGCACGGCGCCGAGAGGGTGTTGTGGAGCTTCGAGCTTCGTTTCCCACCGGGCGAGAAGCAGGAGCGCCTTCCCTCCCAGGTGCTTCAAAGCTCACAGGCGATGAACGACCCCAGGGCCGCGGAGTTGATCCGCATCGCCCATCAGTTCTACCCGGTGGGCTTCCCGTCCTGGGAAGACGATCACGATGAGTCCGTGCTGGCCTATCAGCGGACGCCTGAGCATCAACGATGGGAAGCCGCGTGGGCGGAGGCCCTGCGGTGGAAGCAGTGGGCATCCCTCATGGATGACCTTCGAGTCGCCTTTCCCGATGGGAAAATGGGTAGCCTGACGCCTGCGTACCATACGGCCTGCAGGTTCTGCTGTTTGTACTTGGAGCAGGCCCTTCCGGATGGCAGTCAACTCGTCACTCGCGTAGCAGGTGCCGTCAGTGTCCTCGCTCCGCTGTACCTCGTCTACACCACGACGCAGTTGCACCGGCTGGACGAGACCTCTACCCGGCCGCAACTCTCCTTCGAGGTCGAGCCGACTCGTTGGACCAGGCCCTACGAAGATAAGATGGCTCGCCACATCGAGCGGGTGTTTGGCTATCGGCCATTCCCTCTCGACATGGCTGACGTGCCATTACCGGACCTTCGTGTTGGCGAGGTCTACGGGCAGCCCACGCTCCTCAGCGCTCTCCTTGCGGAGCGGAACGGTCTGGTGAACCTGCCTTGAGCACGGAGTCTGATTACAGATTAGTCCTCGGACGTTGCTGGCACACTGTGGCGAACTCTCGTACGCGAGTAACGAGTGGCTCTCCATGCTCCGCATAGGTTAGGAGTTCCAATGGAAGCCCTTGCAGCCGAGTACGCATGCGGTCGCGCTCGGCCTCACGCACGAGCACATAGTGAGGGCCCCCGGCTCCCCGGAACGTCTCCTCTAGCCATCGAAGTTGATCGCCGAAGGTCGTATCCTCGAAGCTGAAACCGACGAAGAGCAGCGTGTGCGACGCAAGCAGGTGACGCAATGAGGTGAGCGCTGCCTCGTAATGTGCGCCTCTCACATCATTAGTTGAATAGAGGCGGTTGTAGCCGTCGGGCGTGAGAATCAGGTTCGCTGCGTTCTCGATCGTGCCATGCAGATGCCAGATCGTCGGGTAGTCGAGGTCATCACGCAGGAGCCTCACCAACTCAGCGGGCGCCTCGATGTCCCAGGAGCGCAGGTTGGCCCACTCGGGGCATGACCATTTCAGGACGCGGTCATAGTTCGTCGTGACCACGAGCTTGCTGCCGAACTCCCAGATGGCGCGCGGTAACGCGAGGCTCTCCTCCAGCGCGCGGCTGCGGGGTGGATCGAATACTTCGCGGAGCACTTTGTACCAGTTGGGGCCAAGGCCCTCTCGCGCGGCGCGGGCAGCATCGAGGTAGTTCGGTACCCTCTTCGACAGTGCGCCCCGCACTGCCATGGCGTCGCCCGTGAGTCCGTCCTCGTCCAACCACTTCGCCACCAATTCGAGCAAGGCCCCCCAACTCGGAAAGAGGCGCGTACCCGGTTGTGTTGCGTCGACCACCGCCATCGACACACCCGCGCCGACGAAAGGGATGACCCGCCCGGTTGCGAGTGCCGCACGCAGTGCCGCGGGAATGGGAGGGGTCGTCGGCGCGGCGGTGGTGGGCAGCGGAGGGGCGGGCTGGGCGCTCAAAGGCGCTGCCACAGTTGGGCCGGGCGCGAACGGAGGACTTGAGGACGGCACAACCGCTCGGAAAGAGAGCGTCTTCGCGGCGGTGGGCGAAGACACGGCGACCGGTGAGGCCGTGGGCAAGGCGGGTATGGCCGGCTGCGGCTCGGACGGAGGGGGCGACGCGAGCATGGTCGTGGACGGGAGGTTGTCCCTTTGGGGGACCGCTTTGACGGCCTCGAAGAAAAGCCGGGTCCGTGAGTCGAAGGGGATGCGGATCGCGGCCTTGTGGTTGGAGGTGACGCCTCGGACTCGAGCCTCGGCCCCCTTGGGACCAAACCAGAGTCCTTCAGCCAGGAACACCTCTACTCGGCCGCAGCTCTCGCACGTTCGTGCAGCCACGACCGGAGCAAGGCACAGTGGAGCACGGCCCTGGATGATGAGATAGCACCAGTCGCGCGCTAGACGTGCTTCAAGGCTCTCGTGGCCGATGGGAAAATGTTCGGTGACTCCCTGGTGGCCGTAGAGCGCATAACGGACGCTGTCATCATCCGATTCGAGCGACTCAATTTCGGCCACGCTGACGAGACGTGCGTGCTTGAGCGGCTCAAGGAGCCTAAGGAATTCATCGAGCAGCTTCCCGAACACCTCTTCCTGCTCGCGATACGCCTCGTCGGCCAGCGTGATGCCCTGTCCGATGAGGCGGTCCCGCTCGTGGACGGCTTCACGTAGCTGTTCCGACAGAGCGGAGCGTTGGCCATCATTCCGCACCAGGCTCCGCAGCGCACCTATTACGGGCTCATTCGATTGCTTGGGAAGGAGTGCGGCTAGCTGAATGGCCAGATCCTCCCAGGTGTCCAGAGTGAGCGGTCGGTCAGAATGGTTGGCGATCAGGCTCGCGGCCTTTTCGCGGGCCTCTGCATGCTCGCTCTCGCGCAGCAATGCGAGTTCCAGGGCTACTACGAAGCGCAGCGACGACTCCAACGCATCCACGATGGCCTTGAAGCGAGTGAACGCCGTGCGCTGGGCGAGGACGAGCGCACGCGGCGCGGCCAGGGGAAATGGCAGAGCCGAACGCGCATCCTGCAAGACCGTGCGCCCCGCATCGTCCAAGAGCTGGACCGCGAGACGATCCAGACCACGCTCCCCCGTGGCTACGACGGAGTCCGGAGGCAGGACCGCTGTACGTAGTGAGCGAGCCAGTCTTCCACTGACAGCATCCGGAACAGGCCGCGCTGCCCATGCGATCCTGACCGCATCGATGACGCTACGGGCTCGATCTTCATGCCCTCTCACTTCGAGAGCCGCGAGGATGTAGCGGTCTCGCCAACTCCCGAGGAGATCCGCGGGGCCAATGGCTTTTTCGATCTCCTGCTCCAGCTCGAAAGTCCACTCCTCGAAGCCTGATGAGCCCAGGAGATCGATGATGGTGCGCTCGTCGGCCACCTCGAAGGCGAGCACGGGACCTGGAGGGGACCTGTCGAGGTTGCGTCGCACAAGTGCCATTCCGTCGATTGGACGACGGGGTTCACGCACCAGCCGGACTGGTCCCGGGGGCGTATCCGCCGAGCCCAATTTCAGCGAGGCGGGAGGGCTTGAACTCGGGTTGAGCGTGGCAACAACCCGGTTACGTCCAGTCTTCTTGGCGATGTAGAGGTTGGCGTCCGCAACCTTGATGAGTTGCAGGGGCTCCACCATGTCCGGAGTCATGCTCGTCATCCCCAGCGACACGGTGACCGGAATCTCCTGATTCTCGAAGACGAACTGCTTTTTCTCGATCGTCTGGCGGATTTTCTCTGCAGAGATGCGGACCCTGTCCACTCCGTCCTCGGGTACCACCAGCACGAACTCCTCGCCGCCATAGCGTGCGAAGCACTGCTCCTTTCGCACCATCCGCTTGATGGTCTGGGCCAGTTCGCGCAGCACGTAGTCACCGGCCAGGTGCCCGTGCACGTCGTTGATCTTCTTGAAGAAGTCGATGTCGAACATCATCAGCGTCAGGGGACGCTCGAATCGATGGCACCGCCCCATCTCCCTCTCCAGATACTCGAGGAAGTAGCGCTTGTTGTTTGCTCCGGTGAGCCCATCCACGATCGTCAGTGTGTAGATGGTCTCGTGGTACTGCAGCTCCACGTTGCCGCCGGTGAGGAATTTGAAGATGGACCCTCCCATCTTGATGAGATCGCCCGAGCGCAGCGCCGTCTCCTGCGTCACCTCCTGATCGTTGAGGTAGGTGCCGTTGGTGGAGCCCAGGTCCTTCACCAGCATCCGCCCCTGCTTGCGGATGATCATCGCGTGCCTGCGCGACACGTTATCGAGGTCCACCACGATGTGGTTTCCCTCTTCCCGCCCGATGGTGAACTCGGTTTCCTGGAGCGTGTACTTCTTGCCCAACTCCGGTCCGTGGATCTGCACGATGCAGCATTCCGCGTCGACCGAGGCCTCCAGTTCCTTGATCGAGGAGATCTTGGAGTATCTGGTGGGGTCGGCATGGGTTTTATCAACGTGAGCTTGGCTCGATGAAACCTGAGCAGCGCTCTTTGCTTCCTTCGAGCGGGATGGTGATGGAGCAGGTTTCTCTTCAATCTTGGTTTCAGCAGTGCCCTGGAGCCCAGTTGCTGTGGCTTTCGCTGCCGCGTCGGGAAGAGCGAGTCGACCGACGAGCGTCGCATCTTTGGGATCGACCCTGAGCGGTGATTCCACCATGTCCCGATTTGGCGACTCCCCCATCATCCTTTGCGCAAGGGAATGCGCCTGCTGGTCACTGGCAGCCACCTCACCGGTCCCGCCTTCCGCTGGTCTGCTCTCTGTTTCCGCCATTCGTGGCGATTATGCCTGTTCCACAGGGGGCGAAGAAGGGACCCATCCCCTCCAGAGTGCCATGTCCAGTGTACGCGTAGGGGCGGGTGGGGTACTCCAGCGGGTTCATCGGCTCCGTGCGCCACGGGCCGAGCGCGGCGGAGGCACTTCCACCACGGAGTCCCCGGCGATGGCGAAGAGGCGCTCGCCCGCGCGGGGCCGGATGTCCATGCCTCCGGTGAAGGCGCTGAAGGCGGGTAGCACGCCCACGCCCTCGCCCAGGTGGAAACACGGCAGGCGCAGCCGATCCGCCCCAGTGCTCAGGCGCACGGTGGGATGCAGGTGGCCGGCCCAGACGTAGTGCCCCCGGGCGGGCTCCGGGTGGTGCGCGAAGCGGAAGGGGCCCTCGTCGAGGTGCGGCTCCAACATCTCCATCCGCCACGCGGTGGGCAGTGCATCCAGGTGCCGGTCATGGTTGCCCCGTATCAGCACCATCTCCACTTCATGGCCCGTGCGCCAGTCGGCCACGCGCCGCACCACCTCGGGCGTGAGGCCCCGGCGCGAGTGGACGAGGTCCCCCACCAGCAGCAGCCGGCGGGCCCTGGTGGCATGCAGGGCCGCGGAGAGCCGCGCGAGGTCGTCTTCCAGCACCTCGGGGGGCAGGGGAATGCCGTGCTGGTGGAAGCTCTCCGGCTTGCCCCAGTGCAGGTCCGCCACCGCCAGCACGCCGCCCCCGGGCCAGTACAGGGCGCGCTCGGGGCGCAGCTCCACCTCGGTGCCGCCTAGGCGGACAGGGAGTCCTCGCGCAGCCATCGCTCCTTCATCCGCTCCACCCGCTCCGCCAGCGACTCGTTGGACAGGGTGGCGCCCATGCGCTCGACGACGAGCGGGAAGCCCAGCGGCGTGGGCCGTGGGACGTGAATGCACTCCAGCGGCGAGCCCTCCAAGCGCTCCAGCGTGCTCACCAGCCGCACCTGCTCGAAGTGCTGCTCCAACACCTCGCGCCGCGCCTGGGCGAGCAGCAGGTGGTCCGGCTCGTAGCGGGCGAAGACGTCATAGAGGAGGCCCGCGCTGGCCTGCACCTGTCGGGTGGACTTGCGCGCCCCGGGCAGCCCCGGCAGCACCAGCCCCGCCACGCGCGCCACGTCGCGGAACTGGCGCCGCGCCAGCTCGCCCAGGTTGACGCTCTCGAGGATGTCCTCCACCAGCCGCTCGCGCGTGAAGAGCGCGGGACGCAGCGCCTCCTCGAAGGGGAAGGGCGAGGGCGTGAGCAGCTCCAGGCCGTAGTCGTTCACCGCGAGGCTGAAGGTGGCCTTCTGCAGCCGCGTGAGGCGCAGGGCCAGCAGCGCGGCGAGGCCCTCGTGCACCAGGCGGCCCTCGAAGGGGTAGAGGAAGAGGTGGTGGCCCTCGCGGGTCTGGTACAGCTCGGCGAGGCAGGCGTCGCGCGCGGGCACCCGGGACAGGCGGGCCTGGGCCTCCAGCACGGGCCGGGCCGCTTCGAGCTCGGCGCTGTCGAGCTGTCCGTTCCGGGCGGCGTGGAAGGTCCGGCGCACGGCGGCGGCGAGCGAGCCGGACAGTGGCAGCCGTCCGCCGCTCCAGCGGGGCGTGGCCGAGGCGCGCTCCTTCGCGGCCCGTACGTAGGCGGTGAGGTCCTTCATGAGGCGGAACTCGAGCCGCTTGCCGGCGAAGAGGAAGGTGTCGCCGGGCCGCAGGCGGCTCACGAAGGACTCCTCCACGGTGCCGAGCCGGGCGCCCTTCAGGTAGCGCAGCTCCACCGAGGCGTTGGAGGCGATGGTGCCCACGTTGAGGCGGTGGAGCCGGGCCACGCGCGTGTCCGCCACCACGTACCGGTCCTCCAGCCGCTGCACGCGGCGGAACTGCGGGTAGGCGCGCAGGGTGGGGCCGCCCTCCGTCACCAGCACGAGGGTTCGATCGAAGTCCTCCTCGGAGAGCCCCTGGTAGGCGAGCGTGTCACGCACCTCGGCGAGCAGGGTGTCGCGGGTGAAGCCGCCGCCGAGCGCGCAGGTGACGAGGTGCTGGGCGAGCACATCCAACGGTTGGCGGAGGGGCGCGCGCGGCTCCACCTCGCAGTGGGCGAGTGCCTCGCGGGCGGCGCTCATCTCCACGAGCTCGAGGGCATGGGTGGGGACGAAGAGGAGGTGGGCGGTGGCGCCGGGGCGGTGGGCGCTGCGGCCGGCGCGCTGGAGGGTGCGGGCGATGCCCTTGGGGCTGCCCACCTGCACCACGCGCTCCACGGGGCCAAAGTCCACTCCGAGATCCAACGAGGAGGTGGCGACGACGAGGCGCACGCTGCCGTCCTTGAGTCCCTGCTCCACGCGCTCGCGGGCCTCGCGATCGATGGAGCCGTGGTGGAGGGCGAGCACGTCCTCCCACTCGGGGTGGAGGAAGCGGAGGCCCTCGTACCAGCGCTCGGCCTGGGAGCGGGTGTTGGTGAAGAGGAGGGTGGAGCGGGCGGGGTCGAGCCAGTCTGCCACCTTGCGCAGCATGGAGAAGCCCAGGTGTCCGGCCCATGGGAAGGCATCGACGGAGTCGGGCAGCAGGGTCTCGACGCGGACGGGGCGGGCGAGCCCGGCGCGGATGAAGGTGGGCGTGATGTGGGGGCCCACGGCGGCGCGGGCGGCCTCGTCGAGGTTGGCGAGGGTGGCGGAGAGGGCCCAGGTGCGCAGGGCGGGCGCGAAGCGGCGCAACCGGGCGAGGGCGAGCTCCACCTGGGTGCCACGCTTGGAGCCGAGCAGCTCGTGCCACTCGTCGACGATGACGCAGCGCAGGGAGGCGAAGAGCTCGTGCGCGCGCTCGTTGCACAAGAGGAGCGAGAGGGACTCGGGAGTGGTGATGAGGACTTCGGGGAGGCGCTCGCGCTGGCGGCGGCGCACGGACGAGGAGGTGTCGCCGGTGCGGCTCTCCACGGTGATGTCGGCGTCGAGCGCGGCGAGGGGCGCGTTCAGCGCGAGCTCGATGTCCCGGGAGACGGCGCGAAGCGGGGTGACATAGAGGATCTGCAGCCCCTTCTGGCGATGACGAGCGACCTCGGCCAGGGGCCCGAGATAGGCGGCATAGGTCTTCCCGGCGCCGGTGGGGACGTGGATGAGGCCGCTCTGCCCGCGGGAGTACGCCTCCCAGGCCTCGAGCTGAAAGGGGAACGGCTCCCATCCCTGTTCCCGGAACCACGAGCGCAACGCGTCATCCGGGGTTGAACCCTCTCCCTTTGGGAGAGGGACGGGGTGAGGGTCTACGCGGAGACCCGTGCCGCTGCTCCGTGAGCGTCTACGCGGGGGCATGGAGCAGCTCCTTGAGGCGGTCGAGCGAATCCGCGTCACGCGGGGTCTTGTCCGAGCGCCAGCGGGCGATGCGAGGGAAGCGCAGGGCAATCCCGGACTTGTGGCGGGGCGAGGCGGCGATGCCCTCGAAGTGGAGCTCGAAGACCTGGAGGGGCTCGACGGAGCGGACGGGGCCGAACTTCTCGCGGGTATGCGCGCGGATCCACCGGTCGAGCCGGGCGATCTCCTCGTCCGTGAGGCCCGAGTACGCCTTGGCGATGGGGAGCAGCTCCTCGCCATTCCACACGGCGAACGTGTAGTCCGTGTAGAGCGAGGCGCGCCGCCCGTGGCCGGGATGCGCGTAGAGCAGGATGGCATCGACGGTGAAGGGATCGATCTTCCACTTCCACCAGTCCCCGCGCTTGCGGCCGTGCTGGTAGGGGGACTCGAGGCGCTTGAGCATGAAGCCCTCGACGTTGCGCGAGCGCGACTCGTGCCGGGCCTCGGCGAGGGCCTCCCACGTGGGAGCCGCGATGACGGGGGAAACGGGGAACAGGGGCCGGTCGCGCAGCAGTGCCTCCAGGCGTGCGCGGCGCTCGCGCAGGGGGAGCGGGCGGAGGTCCTGTCCGTCCTGCTCGAGGAGGTCGTACGCCATGAAGGCGGCGGGAGCCTCGGCGAGCACCTTGGCGGTGAGCTTCTGGCGTCCGATGCGGCGCTGGAGGCGGCTGAAGGGGAGGGGCTGTCCCTCGGCGTAGGCGAGCACCTCGCCATCGAGCACGGTGCCATCGGGGAGGCTGGCGGCGGCCTCGGCGATCTCCGGGAAGCGCTCGGTGATGAGCTCCTCGCCGCGGCTCCACAGGTAAACGCCGCCCTGGCGGCGGATGAGCTGGCCGCGGATGCCATCCCACTTCCACTCGACGAGCCAGTCCGCGCGCTCGCCGAGCTGGGCGGGGGGCTGCTCCAGGGGGCTGGCGAGATAGAAGGGATAGGGGCGCGAGCGGTCCCCATCGGAGACATCCGGGGCGATGAGCTGCTCGAAGAAGGCGCGGGAGGGGGCCCAGGTGCCCATGAGCCGGTGGGACACGGCGGCCGGAGGCAGTCCGGCGTGCTGGGCCAGGGCGCGGACCACGAGCGTGTCGGAGACGCCGACGCGCAGCTCGCCGGTGAGCATCTTGTTGAAGAGGAACAGCTCGCGGCGGGGGAGCACGTGCCACCAGCCGGTGACGCGCTCTCGCTGCTCGGGGAGAGAGAGCCCGGCGAGGGGCAGCAGCCGCTCCTCCAACCAGCGGGACAGGGGCAGCTCCTCGGTGGTGGCGGGGCGCTCGGTCTGGTCGAGCAGGAGGGCGATGACCTCGGCGAGGTCGCCTACGACGGCGTACGTCTCGTCGAAGAGCCACTCGGGGGTGTCGGTCAGCTCGCGGACCCACTGGCGCAGGGCCTTGGAGGGGATGAGCCGCTTGAGGCGGCGGCCGGTGAGGAAGAAGAGGCCCCACGCGGCATCCTCGGGGGGCGTGTCGCGGAAGTAAGCCACCAGCGCCTCGACCTTGGCGTTGGTGGAGGTGGTGGCGTCGAGCGCCTCGTAGAGGTCCGCGAGCCGGTGCACGGGTCAGTCCTCCGTCTCGCCGTTCGAGCCGTTCATTGACCTCTCTTGATAACGAGCAGGTGACGGTGCGGCCAGAAGGGGGGCGGGAAGGCAGGGGCCCGGCTGCTAGACTGTGCTCCGGCTGAAGAGGAGCGCACATGACGATTCGGTCGAAGAGGGGCACGGGCCAGAAGTACTCGGGGCGTGCCCCGGCCAGGCAAGGCCCGCCCCTTCAAGTGCCTGGCGAGTACTTCAAGCTCGTTCCCCAGGGCGCGGCGCTGGCCGTCGTCAGGGTCGGACCCGATCAGCGCCAGTGTCCCTCCGGCGAGGTTCTCACCCGCCAGCAGCTCGAGGAGTTGCTGTGGCGGAACTCCATCCCGACAGTGACGAGCTCGGCCCTGTCGGGGTACCTCAACAGCCTGCACTCCCTGCCTGGCTTCGAGAGTCATGCCCCAGGCCCGTTCTCGTTGAACCCGGGCATGACCCCGCTCTCACGGAGCGACTGGCGCGGAAACCTCGGTGAGCTGTCGGCTCAGCGCGGCGGGATGATTCCCCAGCAGGATCTCAATGCCGTGCGCCACAATCACCCCATCTTCGATCTGCGCGACTACCGAGGTGGCTTGAACTCGGTGAAGACGAGCGTGCGCTCGGCCGATGCCAGGGGAGACCCGTTCGAGACCTACCTGCGGGGGCTGCGGGACATCGTGGGGCTGCGCCCCGAGACCTACGAGAGGGCGCGAGCGGTCCTGTATCCGGAGATCCCCGCAGCCGAGGGCCGCGCCCTGATGCTGCGCAACGGCTACGTCTCCGTGAACGAGGACCACGTCGAATCGTTCCGGGCCGCGCTGCGCAACCCCGACAATTACCGCAAGCCATCCTACCGGGAGGTCGCGGACAAGCTCCTGGAGATGGAGCCGGTGCGGATTGGCGGAACGGTGTACCGCGCCTACCAGAACCTGGAGAACACGCGCAGGGGCACGGGAACTCCGGCCGAGGTGCGCCAGCAGGCCGAATCCGCGCTCTCGTCATTGAGGGAGAAGATCGCCAGCCGTGTCCGGGGCAACGGCATCACCACTCCTCATCTCGTCAACCTGGAGCGGTTCCGGCAGCAGGTGGCCACTGCCAATCCCCACATGACACCCGCGGAGGTCAATCGCTGGGTCTTCCCGGAGCTCCTCATGGTGGCGAGGCATGGGGGAGGGATGCGCGGAAACGCCGTTGCCTCTGGTATCGCGGGTGGTCGTAGCGCGGCGGGTGGCGCCATGGTGTCTGTCGCTTTTGAAGGCGGTTGGCTTTTCTATGAAATGTTCGATGGGCAGGAGCCCGTCGTAGCGCCGAGACTGGTGAAGGCAGTAACCGCGGGAGGGACGTCAGGCCTGGTAGGTGGAGCCACCCAGAACCTCGTCACGGCGAATGCAGGCAGTGCCGTAGCGCACAAACTCGTTGGACAGGGAGTGAGTGCCCGGTTGGCGACAGGTACAGGCCGGGCCGTCGGTGGATTCGCAGGAGGCGCGTTGGCCGCACCGGTCTTCACGATGACCTCGCTCGCGCTCGACGGTGAGGAGCACAGTCGTGCGGACTATGTCGCGACAGGGACGCGGGCCTTTGTCTCTGGCGGCCTTGGTTCCGCTGTCGCGGCGGGTGTCGTGGGTGCCATCTGGGGCTCCGAGGTCCCATTCTTGGGAAATGCCGTGGGATTCATCATCGGTTTCGCCGGGTACTATCTCGTAGACGCACTGACCGGTGAGCAGGTGGAACAGGGCGTCCGCCGTAACCTGGACGGCCCGCCAGGGGGTAGACGTTGAGAGTAGGGTGAATGTGTGGAGAGAATCGCCGTGAGGAAACGCATCCCGTTGTGGTTGCTCGGATTGATGGTGTGGCTCTTCACCTTTGGAGCCGCCTCGGGCGTTCTTCTCTACCGGAGTATCAGCACAGGTCGTCCGAGGAAAATCGACTGGCCGGGCTTGGCATTGATCACGATCGGTCCGGCGGGATTGGCCGTGATGATTGTCCAGCGCCTCCGGGCGCAACCGACTCCCGAGCAACGGGCCGCGCTCTCGGCGATCTTCGCGGCGGGACCCGGCACCATCGGTGCTGTCGTCGTGACGAGGAATGGAGTCCCCGAGGTCCTCGCGACCGTGCGCAGCAAGGAGGAGTACCTGCAGCTCGCGGGCTCGGGCCAGCTGCCTCATGACCACCTCGTCTTCCTGCCCGACGACATCATCTGAGCACCGTACGCCTCAGTCCTCCGTCTCGCCTTCGAACGGAGTGGCGAGCGGTGCGGCGTCGATGCCCAGGTTCTCGCGCAGGTAGCGGGCGAGCGTGTCACTGGAGCCATGGGTGACGAGGATGCGCGAGGCACCCGTCTCCTTCGCGGTGCGCAGCAGTCCCGGCCAGTCCGCGTGGTCGGAGAGCACGAAGCCCCGGTCGTAGCCCCGGCGGCGCCGGTTGCCCCGCACCCGCATCCACCCCGAGGCGAAGCCCGTCTCGTGCTCGCCGAAGCGCCGCATCCACGTGGAGCCGGCGGCGCTGGGCGGCGCCAGCACGAGCGCTCCCGCATACGAGGTGCCCTTCTCCACCTCGGACACCGGGCGCGTGGGGAGCATCCGCACGCCGGCCTCGCGGTAGCACTCCACCAGCGCGTGCGTGGCGCCGTGCACAAACACCTCGCGGTCCGTGAGCCGGGCCAGCTCGGCCAGCAGCCGCTGCGCCTTGCCCAGCGCGTAGCAGAAGAGCACCGAGGCCCGGCCCGCCTCGCGGTTGCCGTCCCACCAGCGCAGCACCTCCTGCGCGACGAGCCGCGTGTCTTCCCAGCGGTAGATGGGCAGCGCGAAGGTGGCCTCGGTGATGAAGGTGTCGCAGCGCACGGGCTCGAAGGGCGGGCACGTCGGATCCGGGTCGCGCTTGTAGTCGCCGGACACCACCCACACCTCGCCCCGGTGCTCGATGCGGATCTGCGCGCTGCCCAGGATGTGGCCCGCCGGGTGGAAGCTGACCGTCACCTCACCGAGCGGCAGCCGCTCGCCATAGCCGAGCGTGGAGATGTTCGCCTCCGCTCCCAGGCGCTTGCGCAGCAGGCCGACGGAGGGACTCGCGCCGAGGTAGCGCTGACTCCCCCAGCGGGCATGGTCCCCGTGCGCGTGGGTGATGAGGGCGCGGGCCACGGGCTTCCAGGGGTCGATGTGGAAGTTCCCCGGCGGGCAGAAGAGTCCATCGGGAGTCACCGTCACGAGCGGTGGCCTGTCGAGCACGGGGGAGACGTTCATCCGGCTTCTGGGATAACGCTCACGGGGCGGTGCGGCCACGGGGCGGCCTGGAGGGCCGTGGCCTCCTCACCTGCTTGCTCTGCGGACGGAAGAGGGTCTCGTAGTAAGAGGTTGGCTCCACGAGGGTGGGAGGTGACGGCATGCGGCTCAACCAGGGCTACGCCTACCGCGAACAGCTGGGAGCCCGGGGGCGGGGACAGAGCACGCTCTCCTATCTGATCAAGACGTACCCGCACTCCACGGAAGCGGTGTGGCGGGAGCGGCTCGCCCGGGGCGAGGTCCTGCTGGAGGACGTCCCCGCGACGGGCGAGGAGCTCCTGCGGCCCGGCCAATGGCTCGTCTGGAACCGGCCTCCCTGGGAGGAGCAGGATGCGCCGCGCGACTATTCGCTCGTGCACGAGGACGAGGCGATCCTCGCGGTCCTCAAGCCGAGCGGACTGCCGATGATGCCGGGCGGGAACTTTCTCGCCAACACCTTGCTGGGCGTCGTCCGGGAGCGCTTCCCGGAGGCGAGCCCCCTGCACCGGCTGGGACGCGGCACCTCGGGGCTCGTGCTCTTCGCTCGCACGCACGACGCGGCGGCGAAGCTGTCACGCGCCTGGCGCGAGCACGAGGTGGACAAGCGCTACCGGGCGCTCTCGAGCGGCGTGGCCACCGAGGAGCGCTACGACATCACGGCGCCCATTGGCCTGGTGGCGCACCCTCGTCTGGGCATGACCCATGGGGCGACTCCCGGTGGCAAGGCCTCCCGGAGCCTGGCGCGCGTGCTCGAGCGGCGCACGGCGACCACCCTCTTCGAGGTCGACATCCTCTCAGGCCGGCCCCAGCAGATCCGCATCCACCTGGCCGCCATCGGTCATCCCCTCGAAGGCGATCCCCTCTACGCCGCCGGGGGCATCCCTCTCGCCGAGCAGCCGGGACTGCCTGGAGACCTCGGCTACCTGCTCCACGCGGAGCGCCTGGGCTTCGTGCATCCGCTCTCGGGGGAGCGCCTGGAACTGCACGCCCCCGTGCCGCACGAGCTGCTCGAGGAGCGCGAGAGCCCGCTCCCCCCCTGAGCGCCTCCTCACCTGCCCGCTGGCCGGACGGCGGTCACTCGTCCTTGGGCTCGTCCCGCTTGGGCACGCCGCGTCCGCCGTGCTTGTCGTACTCGTCGGACAGGCCCCGCTCCAGGCTCGTGTCGTTCCAGGGCAGGCCGACCTCGGAGCGCTGGCCTCCGTTCTGCTCGGTCACGTCGTTCAAGTGCTCGGCCCGGCCCTCGGCGGGAACCCGGTCACCATGCTCCTCGGGGTCCTTCTGCTTGTTGGGGTCCACGGGGATGCCCATGGGTCGTTTGAGCCATTCCTTCTTGTCCATGGCGTCGCTCCAACTGTGAGAGGTCGTCCCCTCATCGTGTGCATCGCGACGGAACGAGTGGGGCTGCGCCGCCGTGCGCTCCGTGGAATGGCTGGAGGGCAGGCATGGAGACGAGCCATCATCACGAGATGCCCCTTGTGGACCGGCTGCGGAACGAGACCCAGGCGCACCATGCCTCCGTGGAGGCGTTGCCCTGCTTCCAGGCCCTCGTGGCCCGAGCCCTGCCGCCCGAGGGTCATCGCGCCCTGCATCAGGCGCTCGCCCTCCTGCATCAGGCGCTGACGCGGGCGTTCGCGGACACCTCCCATCCCACCCTGGCGGCGCTCGGGGCCGAGGCTCCGTCCAGCCATCCGCTTCTCGAGCACGGCCTCGTCTCCGGTGCGCCGGAGGACAGGCTCGAGAACCATGCCCTCATTGGCGCCCTCGCGCTCGGAGAGCGGATGCGCTCCGCGGCGCACCGCGAGCCCCTGTCATTGCTCGGCTACCATTACGCGCTGCGCCTGGCCCTCTTCCCGCTTCCTGGCACCACCCCCTGGAGTGGCTTCGCGCAGCGGCTCGAAGGCCTGGCCCTCGAGGCCGCCCAGGAGGAGGGAGTGCTCCGTGCGGCCGTCGAGCTCTTCTCCGAGGTGCGGAGTCTGCTCGACGCGCTCCATCCTCCTCGCGAGCACGCGCCCGCCTGGTGGCTCAACCGGGACGCCGGAGGACACCCCATCACCACGGACCTCGACGAGCTGCGCGCCGCCCTTCGCGCCGCCGAGGCCTCCTGGGAGGAGTTCCCCTATTACGCCTGGCGCTACGGCGAGCACGGCCGCCGTTTCTCCTGGAGCGACAGTGCGTGGCTGGTGACGCTCGGCGGACAGGACGAGGCGCGGGTGTGGAAACACATCTCCTGGCTGGGCGGACTGCTGGCCGGCCGCGGCATGCCGCGCCTCATGCTCGAGCGCCACCTGCTCGTGCTCTCGCGAGAGCTCGTCCACGCGAAGCCCGTGCGCCGGCAGGCCTACGGCGTGCTGGGGCAGGTCGCGGAGCGCATGGCCGGGGAGCGGCGCCGGGTGATCGACGACCAGGAGCTGCGCATGTTCGGGGAGGACTTCGACGCGCGCGTGGGGCTGGAGTGGAGCCAGCGGCTGCGGGGCGCGGGCGAGTTGCTCGCGGCCGCCGTGGCGGACGAGTGCTGGGGCCTCGCCCAGGCGGTTCCGAGCCTCGCCTCGTGGATGAAGGAGCCCGCGCGCTTTCCCTCTCCGTGGATTCACGCGGTCGAGGAGACCCTCCTGCGGGCCCGCTCGCTCTGCCGGGTCCGTTTCCCCTCCGGCGTGGCCGGGCGGGAGTGACGCGGGCGCGCTCAGCGAGGCACCGGCTCGTCCTTCCAGAGCGCGAAGCCTCCCAGCAGCCCGGCGACGTTCTCGGTGATCTTCACGTTCTCGGGGAACGGGATGTCGAGCAGCCGGGCGTTGCCGCCTCCCAGGTAGATTCTCCGCGGGTTGAAGATGGGCTGGATCTGCTGCAGCACCCGCTCCACGTGCTTGTTCCACTTCTTGCGGCCCACGCGCCTGAGCGCGGCGTTGCCCACGTACTCCTCATACGTCTTCCCATGGCGGAACGGGTGGTGGGCGAGCTCCAGGTTGGGCACGTACTTGCCATCGACATAGAGCGCGCAGCCCATGCCGGTGCCCAGGGTGAGGACCATCTCCACGCCGCGCCCCTCGATGACGCCGAACCCCTGCACGCCGGCGTCGTTGAGCACGCGGACCGGGCGGCCCGTGACCGTGCCCAACTCCTGGGCGAGGTTGAAGCCCACCCAGCCCTTGTGGAGGTTGTGGGCCGTCTTCGTCACTCCCTCCTCCACCACGCCCGGGAAGCCCACCGAGACGCGGTCGAACGCGCCGAGCGGTTGAATCAGCTTCGTCAGCGCGCCCATCACCGCCTTGGGGGTGGCGGGCTTCGGCGTGGCCACTCGCTGGCGCTCGGTGAGCGCCTGCCCATCCGGTCCGAGGATGAGCGCCTTGAGCCCGCTTCCTCCGATGTCGATGGCCAACGTCCTGGGGCCGGGGGCGGCGGTCTCCCGTGCGGTCTTCTTGCGCGGCGACGGTTCAGGGGCCTCGTCGGGGGACATGGATTCCTCCATCGGTGGAGCGCCAGTGTAGGGCTCGCCGCCCGGACGGCAACGGTTCCGGTCTCACCGCGCGCCGGGCCGTATGCGATCGGACATGTTGGGAAACGGGCTTGCTCCGGCACCCATGTCTAGGATGGGCTCCTCTTCTGGAGACCCCATGAATCGGACCCTCGGCTGTGTGATGGCGTGTCTGGTGCTGTGCCTGCCGTTGTCTCTCCGGGCCCAGGAGTCCGGGGCGGGCGCGGCGGAGCTCGAGGCCACCCATCAGGCGCTGCGCACCATCAAGAGCGACATGGAGCAGGCGCTCAACGCGCAGGACCTCGACAAGCTGCTCTCGCACGTGCACCCGGACGTCGTCTTCACCACGATGAACAACGACGTGCGCGTGGGCAAGGACGCCATCCGCGCCTACTACGACAAGATGATGAAGGGCCCGGACCGCGTGGTGGAGAAGCTCACCGCGAAGTTCGAGGTGGACGCGCTGACGCGGCTGTACGGCAACACGGGCGTGGCCCAGGGCTCCTCGGCGGACCACTACGTGCTCACCGATGGCACGGACATCACCGTCAACTCCCGGTGGACCTGCACCCTCGTCAAGGAGGGGGACCGGTGGCTCATCGCCGCCTTCCACTACTCGACCAACGTGTTCGACAACCCCGTGCTCGACATGGTGAAGCGCTCGGCGCTGACCTATGGCGGCATCGCGGTGGTGGCCATGCTCCTCGCCGGCATCGTCATCGGCCGCTTCACGGCGCGCCGGAAGGCCATGAGCTGACCCCGGCCTCCTCGCGCAGGAAGGGCAGCTTCCGGGGCAATCGCTTCGCCCAGAAGCGCTCGATGGAGCGGTGGAACAGCCGCAGCAGGGCCACGCCGGAGCGGCCCTCCAGCCCGGCCAGCTCCACCGCCGACTGGTCGAGCAGGGCGCGCGCGCGGCCATGCTCGGCCACCACCCAGGCCCGTCCCGCCACCGAGCCCATCAGGTCCTCGTAGCGCGTGGGCTCCCGGCCCTCGGCCCGCACCGCCCGGGTCACTTCGGTCGGCACGTTGAGCAGGCCCTTGCCGAGGTCCTCGCGCAAGTCCCGCAGCGTGGAGCACCAGCCGAACGCCTCGAGCAGCGCCGGTGCGTCGGGCGCGCGGACGCCGGCTCCGGCCACGTGCAGCATCAGGCCCACCGACAGCCGGAAGGTGTCCCGGTGGTGGGCACGGAGCGCCTCGGCCTCCAGCTCCTGGCGGTGGAGCACGCGCTCCCGGTCCTTCCGCATGATGCGCACGAGCCGCAGTGCGTCTGCGCGCGCCTCCTCGTCCCCGAGCTCGGCGAGGAACTCCCGGCCCAGCGTGGAGGCCACGTCCGTGCCGTTCCAGCGGCCGGTCTCCAGCTGGACGAGGAGTGCGTCCACCCAGTCGAGCGGCTCTCCCGGGAGGGGGCGATCGCCGTCCAGCACATCATCCACGAGCTGGAGGAAGCAGAAGCCCGTGCGGGCCACCCGGGTGTCGCGCCACCGGGGCAGCGAGTAGCGGTAGAGGCCCAGGGCGATCAGCAGGTAGCGCGGGTGGCGGCGGGAGAAGTGGTACAGCTCCCGTGCGCAGAGCGCCTCCACCCGGAGCGCCTCGAGGAAGTCCGGATGGGAGGCTCGGGCCGCCACGAAGCGCCACGTCCCCCAGGCGAGGAGCGCGCCCGCCACCACGTCCGCGAGGTGGTGCTCGTGGATGAGCAGGGTGGACGCCGCGATGGCCGTGGCCCAGAGGCCGAACAGACTCCGGGCGAGCCAGCCCCCGCGCTCGCCATAGGCCAGGGCGGCGGTGCACGCGAACGCCACGTGCAGCGAGGGCAGGTAGTTGCGCTCGAGGTTCATCGTGTCGGCGAGGAAGAAGACGCTGGCCCAACTCCCGCTGACCTCCCGGGGCGGCCAGGCCACCTCGACGGGGAGCACCAGGAAGCAGGCGGCGCCCACCACCGTCTCCAGGCAGAGCGCGAGCACGAAGGGCACCATCTCGCGCCACGTCCGGAAGACGAGCAGCGAGAGCAGCAGCAGCACGTCCATGCTCACGTAGACGGCCGCCCAGGCGGGCACGAAGGGGATGTGGCGCTCGAAGGGCAGGTCCACGCGCACGCCCCCTGTGTAGAAGCCCGTCACCGCACTCGCTCCGCCGTAGACGAGGAGGAAGAAGAGCGCGAAGCCGAGCGCCATCGTGCCCGTGAGGGCCCGCTCGCCGCGGCGGGGCCAGCCGAAGAGGGGAGGGCTTCCGTTCATCGCTCCTCCGCGGGGGAGGGGAGGGGCTGGGGGCCGCGCCACATGGACAGCCAGATGCGCAGGAAGGAGGGCCGGGGCACGTCCTCGTCCACGTAGCGGCCCAGGTAGAGCCACGGCACGCGCGGGTGCCGGTGGTGGGCGCGGTGGTAGTGGTAGTTGAGGAACAGCCAGCGCACGGGCGCCGCCACGCGCAGGTCCCACGCTCCGTCGCGCACGTGCAGCGGGGACCAGGCGTGGTCCGCGTACTGGAGCGAGCTCCAATTGACGGCGAAGGCCGCGTAGCACAGCCCCCAGCCGGACGCGCTGAGGTCCAGTGCGAGCACCAGCCCGGCCTGTACGGCCAGCGCGAGCAGGAGCTCCAGGCGGATGGTGGAGCCCGGCGCGTCCTCGAGCCGTCCGAGGTAGGCATCGGCCCCGGTCTGCTCTCCGTAGCGGGTGCCCGTTCCCCGGAGCCGTTGGAGCAGGTCCGGGAAGAGCGCGAAGGCGAGGCAGCCCACCGGCACGAAGGCCCAGTAGAGCCCGGTGAGGATGGAGTACCACTGCGCGTGCTTGAGGAAGCGGTTGTCGCCGGGCCGCAGGTAGTCGAACTGCTCCAGCTCGGTGCGGTTGTTGCGGTGGTGGGTGAGGTGGAAGGTGCGCTGCAGCGTGTACGAGGTGGGGAAGAAGGCCGCCGCGAGCCGCCCCAGCCAGTCATTGGCGCGCCGGGAGGAGTGGAGCACGCCGTGCGTCGCCTCGTGCAGCAGCGAGAAGACGGTGTTGTTCACATAGGAGAACACCCCGGCGGCCAGGAGCCGCGCCGCGAGGGACTCCGCATGCGAGGCGAGCCAGAGGCACCCGGCACAGGCGGCCAGGGCGGCGGCGAGGAGCACGGTGTTGAGCGTGGCCGGAATGGGGGCGTCGTCACCTGTGCTCGTCATCGGAGTCCTCCGGGAGCTGGGCGGCGAAGTCGAGCAGTTGGCGCAGCACGGGGTCGGCAGCGGCGGCGCCCGGGTGGAAGCGCAGCCCGTTGAGCACGGAGAGGTCCCTCCGCAGGAAGGAGGTGAAGAGCCACCGCGACACGGCGAGGCGGAGCCGGTCCATCCCCGGGATGAGGCCAGGGGGGGCGGCGAACGACATCAGCACCGACACGCCCTCCGGGGTGGGACGGAGCCCGGCGAGCAGGGCGCTCCGGGTGCGGCCGAGGTCGCTCTCCACGGAGAGGAGCGTCCCGCCGTGCAGGGTGATGGTGACGCCGATGCGGTCGCGCGACAGCGCCTTCATGAACCGGTCGCTGAGCCCCGTGCCGAGGACGCGGGACGTGTAGCGCAGCCGGAGGGTGAACGGGTCCGGCCGCTCCACGACGGGCGCGTCCCGGAGCTCGCGGTGGTGCACGGTGCGCAGGTGCTCGATGTCGAAGGCATTCGCGGCGATCGGCAGCCACGAGCACCCGACGGGCACGGGCGGGCCGGTGCGCCACCGCAGCTCGGGGCCGCCCACCTCGGGAGGCGGGAAGAGGCTCACGGGCCCGTTGAACACGAGGATGGCGCCGTAGCGCTCCACCACGGGAAAGGCCCGCTGCCCGGGTCTGCCCGCGGCGTCGGGACGTCCCGGCACCGCGCGGCAGACGCCACTGCCGTCGAACTGCCAGTGGTGCAGCGGACAGCGCAGGTGCTCGCCGATGACGGTGCCGTGCGCGAGGTGGGCCCCCATGTGGGCGCAGTGCGCGGAGAGCGCCTGCACGCGGCCGCTCTCGCTCCGGAAGAGCACCAGCTCCCGTCCGCCGAGACTCCAGCCCATCACCTGTCCCGGCCGGAGGGCCTCGGACGGACACGCGAGGTACCAGGAGCGCAGCCGGGCCGGCTCGGAGCGGCGGACCGGGTCCGCCCACGCCACGACATTCACCGCCATGGCTGCAACCTACCGGAGGCGCTGCTACCAGGTGAAGCGCAGGCGGAATCCAGGGAAAGCGTGGCAGACACTCACCCTCCCATGTCAGGAACTACGTGGCGCCGGATGTATGTCTTTGCACACGTGCTCTTGGCGCTTGGATGGCCAGGGCACTCGCCGTGAAAATGAGCCCCTGGTCCTCGAATACCGAGCAGGAGGACCGGCACTCAAAAGGGAGAGGGCTGCATGAAGATGAGGACGCGAAGCACGGCCTGGGGACACGTGGGAACCCGGCTCGTTCTGAGGCGCTCGACGGCGTTGGCACTGGCGGTGCTGACGGCCTGCAGCGGGACACAGGAGGAGCAGCAGCCGGAGCACGAACGGCCAGCCCAGGCGCTCACCGATGGAGCCCAGGCGCCAGCTCCAGCGCCTGCCAGCGGGGCGCCAGAAGAGCCGCGCCCGGAGCCGGTGCTCACGCAGGGCACGTCCGATGCGGCCGGGGCGTCTTCCGCCTTCAGCCTCGAGGTGACGTCTCAGTTCGAGTGGAAGGGCAGCGCGGTGCTGCCCGAGCACAACCAGGTGATGATGACGCCCGTGGTGGTGGACGTGGACCGGGACGGCACGCCGGACATCGTCTTCAGTTCCTTCTCGGGTGCTGTCTGGAACGCACCTCCGGGTGGAAACAACCGGGATGGCGTGCTCCGGGCCATCAGCGGCAAGGACGGGCGCGAGCTGTGGGCCGTGACGAACGCGGAGTACCGGGTGAAGCCCGCCGCCAGCATCGCCGCCGGAGACATCGACGGTGACCGCCTGGTGGAGATCTGCGGCATTCCGGAGAACGGCCGCGGCATCCTCTGCTTCGAGAACGACGGTACCTTCAAGTTCCGCTCGGCCCCGGACGCGTACGATTACAACGAGTGGGGCGGCCCCTCGCTGGCGGACCTGGACGGCGATGGCTCCGTCGAGATTCTCGACGGCAACCGCGTCTACAGCCATACCGGCGCGCTGAAGTGGGTGGGCTCCGACGGCATGGGCGGTGCCCTGTACACCGGCCCCGTCTCCTTCGCGGCGGACATCGACCAGGACGGCAAGCAGGAGGTGGTCAATGGCCGCTCCGTCTACCGCCATGACGGCACGCTCAAGTGCGCCAACACGGAGATTCCCCACGGCTTCGCGGGGGTGGGCAACTTCGATGAGGACCCGGCCGGGGAGATCGCCGTGGCGGGTGGCGGCAGGGTGAGCCTGCTCGATGACGACTGCTCGCTGCTGTGGACCCGCGAGGTCCACCTGACGGATCCCGGCGTCTCCTTCCCCGTCGTGCCCGGTCATGGTGGCGCGCCCAACATCGCGGACTTCGATGGCGATGGCCGGGTGGAGATCGGCCTGGCTGGCGACTGGAACTACACCGTCTACGCGGCCGACGGCTCGGTGAAGTGGACCCGCACCGTCCAGGACTACAGCTCTGGCAAGTCCACCTCCACCACCTTCGATTTCGAGGGGGATGGGCAGGTCGAGGTCATCTACGCCGATGAGACCCATCTGCGCATCCTCGACGGGGCCACCGGGGCGCTGCGCTGGGAGACGCGCACCAGCTCGGGCACCACGCACGACCTGCCCATCGTCGCGGACGTGGACGCCGACGGCAGCGCGGAGATCGTCATCGCCGCCAACAACCACGCGGCCCCGGGCTTCAATGGCATCCGCGTGTTCCGTGACGCGCGGGATGCGTGGGTGGGAACGCGCGGCATCTGGAACCAGCACGCCTACTCGGTGACGAACGTCAACGACGACGGCACCATCCCCGCGAAGCCGGCCACCAACTGGCTCACCCCGGGCCTCAACAACTTCCGCTCCAACGCCCCGGGCGCCGCCGCTGGCGTGTGCAAGGTGAAGGGGAGCTGGACGCCCACGGGCAGCCTGGCGCTGCCGAGGCTGCTGCACACGGCCGCGCTGCTGCAGGATGGCCGCGTGCTGGTGGCCGGTGGCTTCAACACCACCTCGGAGCTGTATGACGCGGCGACGGGCACCTGGACGCGCACCGGGGACACGCTGGGCAGCCACATCTACCACACCATGACGCGGCTGCAGGACGGGCGGGTGCTCATCGCGGGAGGGGGCAAGTGCCCGGTGACGTTCGCGACCGCCGAGCTGTACTACCCGAGCCTGGGCAAGTGGCGCCCCACCGGCAGTCTGGTGGTGTACCGCACCCACCACGCGGCCACGCTGCTGCCTAACGGCAAGGTGCTGGTGACGGGCGGCGAGGACTCCAATGGCGCCGTGCTGTCCTCGGTGGAGCTGTATGACCCGGCCACGGGCACCTGGACGCTCGCCGGAAACATGGGCACGGCCCGCCGCGAGCACACCTCCACGCTGCTGCCGGACGGCAAGGTGCTGGTGGCCGGTGGCAACAACGCCAGCAGCGAGCGCCTGGCCTCGGCGGAGCTGTACGACCCGGCCACGGGCACCTGGACGCCGGTGGGCAGCCTGGGCACGGGCCGCCGCTATCACTCGGCCACGCTGCTGACGACGGGCAAGGTGCTGGTGGCCGGCGGTGGTGGGCTCGACGACGTGAGCAGCATGGCGGCGGAGCTGTATGACCCGGCCACGCGCACCTGGAAGGCCACCGGCAGCATGAACACGCCTCGCCGTCACCACACGGCCACGTTGCTGCAGAATGGCCAGGTGCTGGCGGCCGCCGGCTACCATGACTACACCGGCATCCTCACCAAGGCGGAGCTGTACGATCCGAAGACCGGCACCTGGTGCCCGGCGGGCAGCCTGAACGTGGACCGCTTCTCCCATACGGCCACGCTGCTCAATGACGGACGGGTGCTGGCGGTGGGCGGTGCCAGCAACACCGACCAGTCCTCCTCCGAGCTGTTCGGTCTGGGCACGGTGGCTCCCGCGCGCTCCTGCCTCGAGCTGAAGAACCGCGACGCCTCGCTGGGCAGCGGTGTGTACACGCTCGACCCCTGCGGGACGGGTCCCTCCAGCTACTACTGCGACATGACGACGGAGGGCGGTGGCTGGACGGTGGCCGGCTGGCAGGCCGCCTCGGCCAAGACGAACCTGGGGGTGAGCAATTGGGGCACGCCCGGTTCCGAGGCCTGGTCGAAGGAGCTCGCCTGCGTGCCGTACTCCGCCATCCGGGTCTTCAACCGCACCTATGACGAGGGCTTCTCGCGGGCCTACACCCCGTCCACCTGGCCCGCCACCTCGACGAACATGGTCATCGGTACCGCGGGCACCGCCTTCATGCAGGGCATCTATGGGCCGGACAGCTCGCGCATCATGATGGGGTGCATCGACTACAGCTACAACGGGAGCATCGACCCGGCGTACGGGTGTGACAGTGATTGGCAGGGGGGCACCAAGGGCCACCTGGCGGACTACGCGGGCGAGTACTGCGCCGGCGGGCGGCTGGACTACACCTGGGCCTGGAGCAACGGTACGACCTGCAAGTACCGCGGCGTGCCCTATACGTGGGGCTTCGCCATCCGCTGAGTCCGCCACGTGAAGGCGCGGAGCCCCCGGGCTCCGAGGCTCCGGGCCGGTGGCATGTCCGCCGCGCCCGGGGCCGCCCGCGCCTGCTCCCGCTGGATGTGCGCTTCGATGCCGGCGCGGCTACCAGGTGAAGTGCAGGGCGAAGTCGAGGCCCGGCGCGCTCAGGTTCTCGACGGAGACCGACAGGGACGGGAGGGCCAGCACCTGGGGGGCGTACAGGAAGACACCGCGCGTCCACGACGGTCCCAGCAACTCGCCGCGGAAGATGATGCGGGCGGCGCGAGGGCCGAGATGCTCGTACCTGCGCTGTCCATGCGTCAGCACCGAGCGGATGGAGACCACTGACCATTTCAGGGCCTCGTGCGCATCCCGGGGCGCCATCATCCACATGCCCTTGCCCAGCGGGGATTCGTGGAACCGGCGGATGTTGAAGGTGCCGAGCTGCTCGAGGATGTCTCCGTAGGGCAGGCCGGTCCGGCCCGCGGCGGTGAGCGCCGCCACGTCGCACAGCTTCAGCAGGTCCGCCACGCGGTAGTTGAACGAGCCCGGACTCACGGCTTCCGGGACGAGGCCGCGCACTTCCTCGGCCACGGCGGGGCCATAGAGCTCGGAGAGGCCGAGCAGGGTGTCTTCCTGGTGTTGCCCGTGGGTGCGCGCGTCCGGTGCCGCCCATGCGGCGCGTTGTAACAGTGCCTCTCTCGTGTCCATCGCCCGTTCATTCTACGTGGCTGAGCGGCCTGGGCGAGCAGCAGGCCGCACCCGGGGTGGTCTTGCCCCTCCGGCGCGGGACGGCGTAAACAGGCTGGACCTCCCGCGCCCGGCCGGATGCGCGGGCCTCATCCCGTAGAGGGAGAAGCACTCACATGTCTCATTCGAATGGGAGCAGGCGTGCCGCACTGGCGGTGGCGCTGCTGACCATGGGCCTGCTGTCTGCCTGTGGTGGCGACTCGCGGAGCGCGAGCGCCGAGCTGATGGTCATGGTTCCGCAGGGCCTCTCGGGCGCGGACGTGGCTCGCGTCCAGGTCGAGGTCTCCGGACCGGGCATCACCTCGCCCCTCGTGGCCGAGCTCACCCGGGGCACCAGCTCGTGGACGGGCGTGATCTCCGGCATCCCGGCGGGAGCGGAGCGGCTCTTCCGGGCCAGCGCCTATGACGCGACGTCGAAGCTGCTCTACCTGGGCGAGTCGGGTCCCCTCCCCGTCGAGCCGGGCAGGACGGCGAGCGTCGCCATCCTGCTGCAGCAGGTGACGCCGCAGGTGCCCTTCGAGAACGAGGCGCCGCGGATCGACTCGGTGGCGGTCTCCTCCATCGTGGTGGAGCCGGGAGCGAGCGTGACGCTGACGGCTTCCGCGCATGACGCCAACCCCGGGGACACCCTGCGCTTCAACTGGAGCGCGACCGCGGGCACCTTCAGCACGCCCGGCTCGGCGGTGACCACCTGGACGGCTCCCTCCACCGAGGGGGCTCAGCGCATCCAGGTGGAGGTGGTGGACTCCAGGGGCGCGAGCGCCACGATGAGCATCGACATCGGCGTGTACCTGCCCGGCTCCACGGGGAGCGTCACGGTGGACGCCTCCATCAACACCTGGCCGACCATCACCGCGATGAATGGCGTCCCGTCCGTGCTCGTGCGCGGCGAGGGCTCGCGGCTGACGGCCACGGTCACGGACTTCGATGGGGACGTGCCGTACTTCTTCTGGGCGTCCTCCTGCCCGGGCCGCTTCGACGATCCGACGCGGCCCAGCCCCGTCTTCACCCTGGAGGCCCCGTCGTCCACCAGCCGTTGCGCCTTCATGCTGAATGTGACGGATGGGCGGGGCGGCCACCACGAGGGCACCCTCATCCTCCACTCGGGCACCGCCCTTCCGGGTGGCTCGCCGGTGATCGATTCGACCTGGATGAGCACCCCGGAGGCCTCCGCGGGTGGGCTGGTGGCCGTGGGCGTCTCCGCGCACGATCCGGACGGCTCGGCCCTGCGGTTCTCCTGGTCGGCGAGCCAGGGCGACTTCTTCGGGGCTCCGCGCGAGGATGCGCTCTCGAGCGAGGTCGACTGGCGGGCGCCCGCCTGCCTCCGCGGGCCGGTGATCCTCACCGCCACCGTCACGGACGCCTCCGGCGCCTCGGCCAGCCAGTCCTTCTCCCTCTCTCCGGCCCCGGGCTCGGAGTGCACCCCGGCGACGGTGACCGGTGTGCGCAATTCCCTCCGGGTCCAGCCCGATGGCTCCGTCATCCCCGCTCCGTTTGGCCTGACCGGCGTCACGCTCGGCGCCTGGGTGCCCACGCCCGATGGGCTCTCCTATAGCTGGCGTGCCGGCACCGGCCATGACTACGGCACCTTCGTCATCCCCGAGGTGGAAGGGTCGTCCTACCTGCTGCGCTACTCGAACACGTACATCTGGACCAACAAGCGGAGCTTGGATCTCGACCAGGTCGAGCTGGGCCAGCGTGCGGTCCCGGTGTTCGGGCCGGCGGAGGCGCAACTCGAGATGCAGTTCGACGGGCTCTCGCCGTGGCGGGCCATGGATGACCTGCAGTTCCACTCGGAGACCGCGGGCCTCGGCTACATCTCCACGTTCGGCTGCCTCGTGTCGGGCTTCCCCCTGCCCCTCGAGGGGACCACGGGCATCCTGGGCAGCACCCACTACGCCAATTTCCTGTCGCAGTGCGGCAACAGCGCGTACTGGCTCCAGCCGGATGACAACCTCTACGTCACCCAGCTCGCGAGTCGCCCCGACCCCCTCACCGGCGTCGAGGTCCAGGAGGCGCGCCGGAGCGTCCTGTTCTCCCGTCCCACCGGTCCGGAGAACACGCCGGAGGGGAACATCCGGCTGAGGGGGACGCTGGCGCCCCTGCCCACCTCCACGGAGTCCATGACCATCCGCGCTTCGGAGTTCGAGAGCCTGTCGCGGGCCAGCCACCCCACCGCGACGGTGAGCGAGGTCAGCTTCGGCCTCAGCACGCTGCTGGCGTACGACAAGTTCGGCGGCTACGCGGGCTCGCCAGATGTGGCCACGGCCTACGGCATGAGCCCGGGCCGGGGGGACATCCTGCCGGTGTTCGAGTTCGGCAACCCGTACCCGAGGAGCTGGCCCCTGTTCTCCGCCGTCCAGGTGGGCGCCAAGGTCCGGTACACCCTCGACCTGCCCACGGGGGGAACCTCCGCGCCGTACACGCACAACGCGTACTCGAGCGCCCGGGAGCCGTTCGTGCCGGGCTCCCATCCCACGTTCGTTCCGAAGATGGGTCCGGCCCGGGACCTTCGGCTCAATGGGTTGGATGCCACCGGGAAGCTGGCGGGCGTGGGCAGCACGCCCCTGCTGAGCTGGACGGTGCCGGCCCTGGGCACGCCGACCTACTACCAGCTGCGCCTGTACCGCCTCACCCTGCGGTCGGACGGCTTCCTCTCGCGGTCGAGCGTGGCGAACCTCTACACGGCCGAGACGCAGCTGCGCCTGCCTCCGGGGCTGCTCACGGCGGGCCAGAACTACTTCATCCAGGTGAACGCGTACCTGCGGCCGGGAGCGGACCCGAGCAATCCCTTCAAGGATTCGCCGGTGAGCCACTACGCGCCGGCGCTCACGGGCGTCTTCTCGCCCTGACGTGACGGAGGCTCCCTCTCCCCTCGGGAGAGGGCGGGGGTGAGGGTGCCCGGGCCCGTTCTTCAATCCGTGGCCCGCGGTGGGGGCCAGGGGTTCAACCCGGGTTCACCCGACACCCTCACCCCGTCCCTCTCTCAGAGGGCGAGGGGAAAGGGCCGCGGGTGTCAGCGCTTGTTGCCAGGGGCTCCCTTCGAGGACTGGCCTGAAGGGCTTCAGGTGACGACGCCAGGGACGGGGCCGGAGCGGGGCAGGGTGACGATGACGCGGGTGCTCGCCTCCCCGGTGGTGAGGGCGAGGCTCGCGCGCCCCTCGTAGGCCAGGGCGAGCCGGCGCTCCACGGTGGGCAGGCCGCTGCTGCCCTCACGGGGTCCCTTGGAGGCCCCGGGGTTCTCCAGGCTGAAGACGAGCGTGTCTCCCCTTGCCTCGACGCGGAGGGAGATGGGTCCCCGGTGTCCCGCGGCGGGCCCATGCTTCACCGCGTTCTCCGCCAGCGGCAGCAGGACGAGCGGCGGCACGGGGAAGGACTCCAGCCCGGGCTCCACCTCGACGGAGAGCTGGAAGAGGTCCGGGTCTCTCAGCAGGTGCAGGTTGAAGAGGGTGCGCACCAGCTCCAGCTCGCGCTCCAGGGGCCAGGTGGCGGCGCGCACTCCGGCCAGCACGCTGCGCAGCATGGCGGAGAGCCGCAGCACGGCGGCCTCGGCCACCGCTCCATCCGTCTGGCACCACTCGGCGATGGCGTTGAGGGTGTTGAAGAGGAAGTGTGGATCCAGGTGGCTGCGCAGGGCGAGCAACTGGGCCTGCTCGGCCTCCACCTCGAGCCGGGCCGCGCGCGCCCGCTCCAGGGCGAGGCTCTCCTCGAAGCCGATGTCCCGGCCCAGGCCCCAGCCGCCCACCAGGAAGAGGGCCGCGCACACCGCGAGGCTGTAGCGGTCGGTGAGGAAGGTGGGCCCGATGTCGAGCAGCTTGGGCACCACGACGCCCACGGACAGGACGACGCCCACGCCCACGGTGGCGTAGAGCAGCAGGCGGATGCCGCCGTGGCTGAAGTCGAGGCCCTCGGGGAAGAGGACGCGGTAGGAGACGGGCGCCACGGTGACGCACAGGACGCACAGGAGGATGCCCAGGGGCGCGGCCATCTCCTCGTAGCTGAAGCGGGCCTGGGCGGCCACCAGCGGCAGGCAGATGAGGATGATGGGGAGCAGCCGCCTGGGCACGAAGAGCGCCTTGAGGGTGGCGCGGACGATGGAGCCTTCGTTCATGGCGGACCGGGGGGCAGCATACCACCCGGCCCATGCCCCGGCGGTGGGGCTCACGCGGGCGCTTGCCTCGTCCCGGATATGCCGAGCGCCAGGGCGCCGAGCAGGACGAGGGGGAAGAGGAGGACGGCCAGGGGGACGAGCAGGGCACGGCGGGGTGGGACCATCGTGTGCTCCGGGCTGGGGGAGGTCATCCCCACAGTGTCTCGTTCCCCTCTGACATGGGAGAGCGGCCGGCCGAGCGGTCGGAAATGCCCGGTGAGCGGTCCCCGGCGGGCCTCAGCGCGTGAGCGTCTCCGCGAGAGCCTGGGCGTTGCGGATGCAGTCGGTGAGGCCCACGCCCTTGTAGGCGTTGCCGGTGACGTACAGCCCGGGCAGGCGGGCCACGCCCTCGTCGATGGCCTCCATCCGCGCCAGGTGGCCCACGTTGTACTGGGGGATGCCCCGCTTCCAGTGGAAGACCTCGGTGAAGACGGGCTCGGCCGAGATGCCGGCCAGCTCCCGCAGCTCCTCGCGCGCGAGCGTCACCAGGGCCGCGTCGTCCAGCTCCACCAGATCCGGCCGCTTCGCCCCGCCCACCATGCACGTGTAGAGGACGCGGCCGCCCTCGGCGCGCCAGGGGAAGGTGGCGGAGGCGTGGATGACGCCCAGCACGCGCCGCCGCTCCACCATGGGCACCAGGAAGCCGAAGCCGTCCTGCGGGGGCACGGAGCCCGGCGCGTAGCCCAGGTGCACCACCGCGACGGGCGCGTAGGGGATGGCCTCCACCCTCGCCGCGAGCTTCTCGTCCAGCGGCCGCAGCAGCTGCGCCGCCACGTACGCCGGCACCGCCAGCACCACCTTGTCCGCGGCCAGCTCCGCCTGCTGCCCGTGCTCCTCCACCGCGAGCCGCCAGCCGGTGCCCTCGCGCCGCAGCCCCACCACCTTCGCCCCGGTGCGCGCCGCCTGCCCGAGCGACTGGGCCAGGGCATCCACCAGCACCTGCAGGCCTCCGTCGAACGAGGCCACCTGTCCCGAGGGCCTGGGCGCGCCCTCGCCCGGGGGCAGCGCCTTCCGCGCCTCCGCCTGCGCGCGCATCATTCCCAGCACGAGGCTGCGGTGCCTCTTCTCCAGCTCCACCACCTTGGGGAAGATGGCGCCCACGCTCAGGGCCTCCACGTCGCCCGCGTAGATGCCGGTCTGCATCGCATCCACCAGCACCGCTGTCGCCGTTCGTCCCACATGGCGCCGGCCGAAGTCCGCCAGCGACTCCTCGCCGTCGGGCCCGCGCCGGGTGAAGAGCTCGCCCATCATCCGCAGCTTCGCCCCCAGCGGCACCACGTCCGACTTCAACAGGGCCGGCGGCGACAGGGGCACTTGCCGGAGCTTGCCCCGCGAGTAGATGAAGCGCCGCTTCGCCGCGGGGTCCGCCGTGCGGATGCGCCCTTCAATCCCCAGGCTCGCCGCCAGCGTGCGCAGGGTGGGCTCCCGGTCCACGAAGCTGTTGGGCCCCGCCTCGGTGAGGAACCCGTCCCGGCTCCGGCTCTGGATGTAACCCCCCAACCTCGGGCCCGCCTCCAGCAGCGTCACCCCGGTCCCTCGCGAGCGCAGCCCATGGGCCAGGGCCAGCCCACTGATTCCACCACCAATGATTACGACGCTCATGCCTGGTTCCACTCCCGGTGCAACACGGGTTTCCACCGGCGGTCATTCTCGGGTCAAGTACCGCAAGGGGGGCGTGTCTTTCTGGGTGGAGGGCGCATTTAATGGGCGTCATGCGCTACGCCATCACAGGGGCCAGCCGGGGCCTGGGTCTCGAGTTCGTTCGTCAGCTTCTCAACCGTGGAGACGCCATCGAGGCGGGGGTCCGGTCCCCCGCCGAGGCACGGCAACTCCAGGAGCTCGCCCAGGGGGCGGAGGGCCGGCTGCGGCTGCACGCGCTCGACATCTCCAATCCCCAGAGCGTGGACGCCTTCGCCGCCGCGGTGGGGCAGGGCCAGCCGCTGGACGTGCTCATCAACAACGCCGGGGTCTACGGCAAGGACGGGGCGCTGAACGAGCTCGACTACGAGTCGATGGCCCAGACCTTCGCCATCAACACGCTGGGCCCCCTGCGGCTCACCGCGGCGCTGCTGCCGGCCCTGCGGCGCGGCTCGGCGCGGCGCGTCGTCCACATCACCTCGCAGATGGGCTCCATCGGCGACAACGGGATGGGGGGCTCGTACGGCTACCGCATCTCCAAGGCCGCGCTGAACATGGCCATGCGCAACATGCACGTGGACCTGCACCCCGAGGGCTTCGTCACCATCGCCATGCACCCCGGTTGGGTGCAGACGGACATGGGCGGCCCCCAGGCGCCGCTGCGCCCCGAGGAATCCGTGCGGGGGATGATCAACGTCATCGACCGGCTCAAGGCGGAGGATGGCGGGCGGTTCTTCAGCTACGCGGGAGCGGAGATTCCCTGGTAGCTCACGGGTAGAGGATTTCCGTCCTCCAGCCGTTGCCCTCGCGCAGATAGACGAGCCGGTCATGCAGCCGGCTCGGCCGCGCGTGCCAGAACTCGATGCGGTCGGGCACCACCCTCAGGCCCGACCAGTGCGGCGGCCGGGGCACGGGCTTGCCGTCGTACTTGCGGGAGAGCTCCTCCACCCGGGTCTCCAGCACCTCGCGCGACGGCAGCGGCTGGCTCTGCAGGCTGGCCCACGCGCCCACCTGGCTGCCGCGAGGCCGGCTCTGGAAGTACGCATCCGCCTCCGCGTCCTCCACCCGCTCCACGCGCCCCTCTATCCGCACCTGCCGCTCCAGCGGCTGCCAGAAGAAGCTCAGGGCCGCCCACGGGTGGCCCAGCAGCTCCCGGCCCTTGCGGCTCTCCAGGTTGGTGTAGAAGACGAAGCCCCGCGCGTCGAAGTCCTTCAACAGCACCACGCGCGTGGACGGCCGGCCCTCGGGCCCCACCGACGCCACCGTCATGGCGTTGGGGTCCACGGGGATGACGCGCTTCGCCTCCTCGTAGAGGGCCGCGAAACGTTCGAACGGATCCTGGGGAAGTTCCACGCTCCCCACCATACCAACCCGCTCCCGGAGTGCGAGCCGCGTGTTTGGGTTGACTCGCGCGTCACACACGGCATCGTCTCATTCCATGAAGATTCTCTACGTGGCCTCCGAAGTCGCCCCCTTCTCCAAGACGGGTGGCCTCGGGGACGTGGCCGGGGCGCTGCCCGCGGAGCTCGCGGCGCTCGGCCACGAGGTGAAGGTCGTCACCCCCCGCTACGCCTCCATCAAGGCGGAGCGCCTCACCCCCACCGGCCACCACCTGGAGCTGCGCTTCCCCTTCGGCACCGAGCGCGGGCCCATCCTCTCGCTGCGCCCCTCGCCCAACCTGGAGGTGCTCTTCCTGGAGAATCAGCACTTCTATGGCCGCAACGGCATCTACGGGGATGCCTTTGGCGAGTTCGGCGACAACCACCGCCGCTACGCCTATCTGTCCATCGGCGCGCTCCAGGCCGCGCAGCGCCTGGGATTCACCCCGGACATCGTCCACCTCAATGACTGGCAGACGGGGTTGACCGCGGTGGCGCTGCGGCGCGCCTACCAGGCGACGTCCCTGGGACGGGCCAAGAGCGTCCTCACCATCCACAACCTCGCCTACCAGGGCCAGTTCGGCAAAGACATCATGGGGGACCTGGGGCTGCCCTGGGAGCTCTTCACTGCCGAGCAGGGGCTGGAGTTCTACGACTCGGTCAACTTCCTCAAGGGCGCCATCCAGTTCTCCGACGCCCTCACCACCGTGTCGCCCACCTACGCGAAGGAGATTCAGCAGCCGGAGGGGGGCGCGAGCCTGGACGGGCTGCTGCGCCGGCGCCAGGGGGTGCTCTCCGGCATCCTCAACGGTGTCGACGTGCACGAGTGGAACCCGGAGACGGACCCGCACCTCCCGGAGCGCTACGGGGCGGACAACCTCGCGGGGAAGGCGGCGTGCCGGCGCGAGCTGCTGCGCCGCTTCGGGCTGAGCCCGGACACGCAGGCGCCGGTGTTCGGCATCGTCTCGCGGCTGGCGTGGCAGAAGGGGGTGGATCTGCTGCTGGAGGTGATGCCCCAGGCGCTCCAGGCGGACATCCGCTTCGTCGCGGTGGGCAGCGGCGAGGGCCGCTACGAGGACGGGCTGCGCACCCTCCAGCACCACTTCCCCGGGCAGGTGGGGACGTTCATCGGCTTCGACCAGGGGCTGAGCCACCTGGTGGAGGCGGGGGCGGACTTCTTCATCATGCCCAGCCGCTACGAGCCGTGCGGGCTCAACCAGATGTACTCGCTGCGCTACGGCACGGTGCCCATCGTCCGGGCCACGGGGGGCCTGGTGGACACGGTGGATGGGAGCATGGACGGGGATGGCATCCTCTTCGAGGCCTTCCACCCGGCGGCGCTGCTGGCGGCCGTGCGGCGGGCCCAGGCGCTCTATGCCGAGCCGGAGCGGCTGGTGGCCTTCCGGCGCCGGGGCATGAGCCGGGACTTCTCCTGGGCCGCGTCGGCACGTAAGTACGAACGGCTATTCGCCTCGCTGCTGACGCAATAGTGGGTGTTCAACACAAAGCGGGGTAGGCTGGAGACGTGTCGCAGCAAGCTCCGGACCTGGGTGGGTATGAGGTCGTCGGCCGACTCGCGGTAGGCGGGATGGCCGAGGTGTACCAGGCGCGGGCGAAGCCCACGACGCAGCGCTCGCCGGGCGAGCCCGACGACGTGGTGCTCAAGCGGCTGTTGCCCACGTACCGCAACGATGGCGCCTACGTGAAGGCCTTCGTCGACGAGGCGAAGCTCACCGTGCGCCTGCGCCACCCGAACATCGTCCGCACCTTCCGCCTCTTCAAGGCCGGGCCGGACTACCTGATGGTGCAGGAGCTGGTGTCGGGCCGGACGCTCGGCTTCATGCAGGAGTTGCTGGTGAAGGCCAAGACGGCGATGCCGCCCGAGGCCGCCTGCTACATCAGCTGGAGCGTCCTCAAGGCGCTGGACTACATCCACCGCGCGAAGCTGGGCGAGGGCGGAGGCAGTATCGTCCATCGGGACGTCAATCCCTCGAACATCCTGCTGAGCGTGGCGGGGGACGTGAAGCTCACGGACTTCGGCGTGGCGGACGTGGAGGGGGGCACCCGCGGGGACACGGGCGCGCTGCGCGGCACGCTGCCGTACATGAGCCCGGAGCAGGTGCTGGGCCAGCCGGTGGATGCGCGAAGCGATCTGTACTCGGTGGGCGTCATCCTCTGGGAGCTGCTGGCCAACCGGCGCCTGCACGTGGCGGACGGCGAGGCGGAGATGATGCACCGGGTGAGGGATGCGCGGGCGCCGCTGCTGTCCACGCTCCAGCCGGAGCTGCCGGACTACGCGGTGCAGCTGGTGCGCAAGGCGCTCTTCGCGGACAAGGCGCGCCGCTTCCAGTCGGCCACGGAGTTCATCCGGGCGCTGGAGGTGCTGGCCCGCCGCATGGGGTGGCCGCTGTCGGTGGAGGCGCTCAAGCCCCTCCTGGGGGGTTGATGCGCCGCTTCCCGCTCCTGCTGTTGCTGCTGCCGTGGCTGGCCGGGTGCACCGGGGTGACGCTGCGCCCGCATGCGCTGGACAAGGCGGTGCGGGTGGAGGAGGTGGGGCTCGCCTTCGCGCCGGACGGCTCCGGGGAGCTCACCCTGCGCCTGGAAGTGGAGAACCCCACCTTCTGGGACGGGGAGGTGACGGGGGTGGACTTCGAGCTGCGCCTGGACGGGCGGCGCTATGCGGTAGGCACGCGGGGGTTGAGCGAGCTGCCGCTGGCGGCAGACGCGCGGCGCACGCTCACGGTGTCCTTCCCGCTGCAGTCCGAGCCCACGACGGGTGAGGCGCCGCGCACGTGGCGGGTGGAGGTGGGGGGCGGGGTGGCGTTGGCCTTCGGCGAGACGGTGCGCCTGATGCCCTTCCGCGCCGAGCGCTACGTGCGGCTGCGCAACTTCCGGCCCGGGATGCCCAAGCCGGAGTAAGGCACGTGGTCAGCCCCATGGACACGGGAGCCTTCTCCTGGAGTCATGGGCCTTGACCTGACCTCGCAAGTCACGTCTTATGGCCCGGTTCCAGGGTGATGGGGGACGGGCGTGGTGACGGCCGGACGCCTTCTGCCCGACGCTTGCCGCCGGCCCCGCTTGGTCACCGTCGAGGAGGGTCTTAGTGTGTCTACCGGCACCATGAGCGCTGACTCCTACCGCGTCGATCCAGACGATCCGCGTGCGCCTCCCCACGAGGTCTGGGAGCGGCTCACGCCCGAGGAGCGTGCTCACGTCGTTGACAGCCTGCCTTCCGAATTTCCGGTCTCCGAGGCCCATCCTCCCGAGGGGGATTCGCACTTCGACGCCAAGGTGCGCGTGCGCGAGGTGCTGGGGAGTTTCTTCTCCCGCGTCGGGCGCAAGGTGTACCTGGCCTGCGAGCTGCCCGTGTACTACCCGGGCGAGCGCATGTTCGCTCCCGATGTCATGGCCGTCATGGACGTGGAGCCCCACTCACGCATGCGTTGGGTGGTGAGCGCCGAGGGCAAGGGGCTCGACGTGGCCCTGGAGGTTCATGTCGCGGGCGAGCGGCGCAAGGACCTGGAGCGCAACGTGGAGCGCTTCGCGCGGCTCGGTATCCACGAGTACTTCATCTTCGACCGGGGACGGTTGAAGTTGACCGGCTGGCGGCTGGCCGGGGAGGGGCGGCGCGTCTACCAGCCCATCGTGCCCCAGCAGGGCTTCTACACCTCCGAGGTCCTCGGGTTGGAGTTGCAACTCGAGGGCGAGCGGCTGCGCTTCTATCTCGGCCGGGCGCCCCTGCCGGAGGCGGACGAGATGATCGCCACGCTCGAGCGGATGGTGGGTGAGGCGGAGGTCCATCGCACCGAGGAAGCCCAACTGCGTGCCGACCTGGAGCAGCGGCTCGCCCTCGAGGCGCAGCGCCGCGAGGACTCCGAGCGCAAGCTGGCCGAGGCCCTCGCAGAGCTGGAGCGGTTGCGCGGCGGCCAGCGCTGAGCCAACGGCCTCAGACCTTGGCCTCCTGGCTCGCGGCTTCCTTGCCGGTGGAGTCCTTGGGCGGTGAGGGCTCCTTGCTGGGTGTCTTGAGCTTGGTCATCCGTACCCGGTCGATGCGCGCCCCTTCCTTGGCGGCCACCGTGAAGGCCCAGCCGTTGTAGGTGAAGCGCTCGCCCACGTCCGGCAGGTGCCCGGCCATCGACGACAGGAAGCCGCCCAGCGTGTCGAAGTCGCCGTCCGGCAGCGAGAAGCCGAAGGCCTGGGTGAACCGCTCCACCTCCATGGCGGCATCCACCAGGAAGCTCCCATCGGCCTGCTTCTCCACCTGCTTCTCCTCCACCTCGAACTCGTCGCCGATGTCGCCGACGATCTCCCGGAGGATGTCCTCCAGCGTCACAATCCCCATGAAGCCGCCGTACTCGTCCACGACGATGGCCATGTGGATCTTCTTGCGCTGCATCTCGCGCAGCAGATCTCCAATCGGCTTGAGCCACGGCACGAAGTGGGCCGGACGGATGATGTCCTGCAGGACGATCAGCTCGGGGTGCTGCAGCAGCGGAATCAAGTCCCGCGCGTGCAACACGCCGAGGATGTGGTCCACGTCGTCGCGGTAGACGGGGATGCGCGAGTGGTTCTCCTCGGCCAGCAGGCGCAGCACCTGCTCGGGCGAGGTGGAGATGTCCACGCACACCACCTCGGTGCGGGGCACCATCACGTCGCGGCAGCGCTTGTCGGACAGCTCGAAGATGGAGCGGATGAGCTGGGGAGCGCTCTGGTCCACCTCCTCCTTGGCGGCCTGGGCGGCGAGCAGCTTCTCCAGCTCCTCGAGGGGCGGAGGAGGGGGCTCGAAGCGCAGGGTGCGGCCGAAGCCACGGGCCACGAGGTTGATGGGCACCATGAGCAGGCGCATGGTCGGGTAGAAGAGGAAGACGAGCACCGAGACGAGCCAGGACAGCCGCATCGCCCAGCGCTCGGGGCCGGCGTTGGCCAGGCCGCGCATCGTCACCTCGATGAGGGCGGCGAGCACGCCCACCAGCAGGGCCCCCGCGAGCACCGTGGCCACGTCCAGCCAGGGGGACTCGCCCCAGCGGGTGAAGTCGAGCAGCTTCGGCGGCACGAAGGAGCCGATGGCGGCGGCGAGGAAGCCGCACAGCACGCTGCCCATGCGCAGGGCGGTGGCGGTGGCCTCGCGCTCGGTCTTGTGGCGGAGCACGCGGCCGCCGGCGCCCGGCGTGGACTGGGCCAGCTCCTGGGCGCGCAGATCGGACGTCCCGTAGAGGGCGGACTCGGCGGCGGCGACGAGGCCCCGCACACCGATGAGGGCCAGGCAGGCGGTCCAGAGGACCCAGGTAGGCATAGGGCCTCTCTACATAGCCCGTGGTAAGAGGAGAAGCACACTTTCCGAGAGGGCTGGGATGCGCATGCGTCCACCAGTGAGCCGCTTCCTTCTGTTGCTCGCCCCCCTGGCCGCCTGCCTGCTGGCGCTGGCCCCCCTCCGGGCCTCGGCCTGGCCGGTGGACCTGGTCATGCCCCTGGAGCCGGGCAAGGAGCGCTTCCACAAGCTGAGCGCGGTGGACTTCGTGGAGGTGGAGGATCCGTCCATCGCCACGGTGGAGATGCTCGAGGGCAGCAACGAGCTGCTGCTCACGGGCCTCAAGCCCGGGCGCACGCTGCTGCTGCTGTACGCGGAGGGGAAGTTCGCCGTGTGGCGGCTGGTGGTGGGCACGCCTCCCGCGTCCGAGCCCTCCGCGGAGCCCCTGCTGGCCACGGCGCGCAAGGCCTGTCCGGGCCTCAAGGCCACCGAGGGCGCCAACCGGAGCCTGTCCGCCGAGGTGAAGGACGCGCGCTGCCGTGACGCCCTGCGCTCGCTGCTGAAGACGGACGCGTACCTGGCGCGCGAGTTGGAGCTGACCTTCGAGCTGCCCCTGCTCCAGGAGCAGCTCGCGGCCCTGACGCCGGTGTTGAAGGGCCTGGGCCTCGGCGTCAGCTACCGCGGGGCGGGGCTGGTGCTGGAGGGCACCACCACCCCGGAGGGCCACCGCCGGGCCCTCTGGGAGCTGTTCCGCCAGTCCGTGGGCCGCGTGGCGCTGGAGGACCGCGTCACCGTGCGGCGGCCCGCGCCTCCCGACGCCGGTACGTCCGCCGACTAGGGCACCGCCGCTTCCGGGCCCCGAGGCGGCTCGAGCACGGCCCGGGCCGCGCCGATGGCCTCGTGCGTGCCGGCCAGCGCGAGCACGTCTCCCGCCCGCAGCACCTCCTGGGCGGTGGGCACCACGGCTCCGTCCTCACCCCGCTGGATGGCGAGCACCGTGGCCCCCGTCATCCCGCGCAGGTTCAGCTCCGCGAGCGTCCGCCCCACGGCGGGACTGGAGTCCTCGAGCCGCACCGGCGTCGGCTCGCCGAGCCCGGGGAGGATGGCGTGGAGCGTCTTCAACTGCTCGCCGTGCTGCTCCTTGGGCGCGCCATGGCTCTGCGCCGCGAGGGCCGAGACGATGACCTGGGAGCCCGCGCGCACGTGCCCCTGGAGGTTGGTGGCGCTGCGCCAGAATCCCACGGCGAGCACGACGAGCTGGATGAGCAGCACGGCCGCGCCCTGGAAGCCGGGGAGGAAGGGCTGGGTGAGGGCCAAGAGGGGCACGCCCACGAGGAGCAGGCTCCCCAGCTGGAGCGTCACCACGAGCGCGCGGCGAGGCGCGGCGGCCCGGTCCAGCTTGCCCTCGGCCCCGGGGGGCAGGGCCAGGTCCGCGAGCAGCATGCCCAGGCCCCGGGCCAGCCGGACGATTCCCACGAGGAACGGCACCGCGAGCGCGGACGCCAGGCCGATGACGATCAGGCGCGCCACCGACGCCCCCATCCCGCCCCGGCTCTCGAGTGTCGTGGTGAGCCGCTCAAGGAAGACGGACGTGCCGATGACGAGCGCGGCGAGCAGGGCCGCGTCGAGCAGCAGCAGGCGGAGCGTGCGGCGCAGCCTCGCGCCGGTGGTCTTCTGGGGCGGGGCGGCACGCAGGCCCTCCACCCAGCTCCCATAGAGGGCCGCGAACGTCTGGAGCGGCTTGGGCAGCTTGCGATCCACGAGGTTGGCCACCGGCCCCGAGGCCCGGATGAGGAAGGGCGTGGTGAGGGTGGTGAGCGCGGACACGGCCACCGCCACCGGGTAGAGGAACTGTCCCGTGGCGTTCAGCGTCAGGCCCAGGCCGGCGATGATGAAGGAGAACTCGCCAATCTGCGCCAGGCTCATGCCCGACTGCACCGCGGTGCGCGTCCCGTTGCCCGTGAGGAACACGCCCAGCGACACGCCCACCAGCTTGCCGAGGATGACCACCACCGTCAGCACGGCCACCGCCACCCAGTGCCGGGCGATGAGCGCCGGCTCGATCAGCATGCCCACCGACACGAAGAAGATGGCCGCGAACACGTCGCGCACGGGCTGGACGAGGTGCTCGACCTCCTTCTCCTTGCCGGACTCGGCCACGAGCGAGCCCGCGAGGAACGCGCCGAGCGCCACCGAGTAGCCAAACTCCTGCGCCAGCAGCGCGACGGCGAAGCAGATGCCCACGCTCGTCACCAGCAGCGTCTCCGGCCGCTCGAGGCGGTGGACGGCGCGCACGACGCGCGGGATGACCAGCAGGCCCACGACGACGAGCCCCACCAGGAACAGGGCCAGCCGCCCGAGCGTGAAGGCGAGCTGTCCCGCCGACAATCCCGCGCCGGTGGAGACCGCCGTGAGGGTCGCCATCAGGAGGATGGCGATGAGATCCTCGACGATGAGGACCCCGACGACGATCTCCCGCAGCTTGCCCTTGATGCCCTGCTCATCGAACGCCTTGGCGATGATGGTCGTGCTGGAGATGGCGATGATGGCGCCAAGGAAGATGCTCTCGAGCGCCGTCCACCCGAAGGCCCGGCCCACGACGAAGCCCAACCAGATCATCAGGCTGCACTGGATGACGGCCGTGACTCCCGCCGTGGCGCCCACCTGGAAGAGCTTGCGCAGGCTGAACTCCAGCCCGAGCGAGAACATGAGGAGGATGACGCCCAGCTCCGACAGGGTCTGGACGATGGTGGGGTCCGCGACGAGCGGAATGGGGACGTGGGGGCCGATGATGAGGCCCGCGATGATGTACCCGAGCACGACGGGTTGGCGCAGCCTCTGGAAGAGGACCGACGTCACCGCCGCGACGCAGAGCACCATCGCCAGCGCCTTGAGGAAGTCGTGAGCACCGTGCATCGCTGAATCACCTGCTGAGAAGCCGTGGAGGAAAGGTCATCGTCTGGTTCATCCCACGCGGAGGGAGCGGGAGCGCGCCCCGGCCCTGGCCTGGACCTGGGTCCGGGACGCTCTCCCTGCCGTCAGCCGAGCTTCTCGTAGGCGATGGCGCCGCCGATGATGAGCACGCAGACGGCGATAGCGAGGATGAGCCGCCACGCCAGGGATGGATCGTGTCCGCCGCTGGTGGGGACAGGGGACTGCGTCGTGTCTTGTTCGTTGCGCAAGGGTGCCTCACGCGCGCCAGGAGAGCTGGCACGCCGGTGAATGGATGGAGTCACGAAGCGCGGCCACACCCCTCCCGTCCGTGCGGCGGGTGCGGGGCCGTGCGTTTCTACCTCTGGGACCGGAAACGTCACGCGGTCCGCGGAGGTCCTTGCGCGGGACAGTTGGCGACCACGGGGCGATCCGCGATCCGGCCATGGCTCGTGGGCACGACGCACGACAGCTGCCGTCTCGTGCGTTCCGCGAGCAGGGCTTCCGGCCGGAGCGCGGGGCCGAGGCGCGCATTGGCGCGCGGGTGGAGCAGGGGCGGCTTGCTGGTGGGCCGCGGCAGCTCCAGCTGGCCCGGTGCCGGCGAAGTGTGGACGCCGACCAGCCGCTGCTGCTGCCCGAGCACGTCCGCGGAGAGCGCGTTCCTGCTCCGCGGCTCCGGCGCCGTGGGGACCCACCGGGCCTCCGCTTGCTCGACGGCACGGGCGTTCATCGAGCACACGCCGGCCACGCTGGCCAGCAGGAGGGCGCAGACCGCGCCTACCCAGGCCATCCATCGGGCGCTCGAGGGCTCGCGCCGGGATGCGTGGTCAACGGTGCTCATGGGTCGTTTCTGCTCAAACCCTCTAACACCGGAGCCTTTCCAGGAAAAGGCTCACCTCCGGGCGAAATGGATGAGCGCGTCGGCGCGTCGGCCATCGGCTCCAGAGGAGCTGGCGCCCCACCGCCCTCCAGACAGGCAGACATGGCCTCGTACCTGGGGGCCCGGTCCCGCCGGTCAGCGGGTACCTGGCTTCGGGCGGTGGCGGCGCGCGGGGACGCCGGGGCCGGGGAGGGCTGGGGAAGGGGTGTGGGGATGGTTCAGCACCCGTGGCCGTTGAATCTGGGCCGGACACCGGCGCGAGGGCCCTTTCCCCCTCGCGCCCGTGCCGCGGGATGAGGCCTCGTTACTTCTTCGGCTGCTGCATGCCGGAGCCGGACTGGCCCGTCCCCATGTTGCCGCCCGTGCCCGTGCCGGTGGTGCCGCTGCCCCGGCCCGTGCCGCCGCTGCCCACGCCGCCATTGCCCGGCGTGGCGTCGCTGCCCGTGCCCATGTGGCCGCTGCCCATGTGGCCACCCATGCCCGGCTCGGTGCCCTTCTTCATGTCCGTGCCCGTGCCCGCGCCGCCCACGCCCATCATGCTCTGGCCCAGCTTGCCGAGCACCGAGTAGGCCTGCTGGCGGTGCTGGGAGACGTGCTGCGTCATCTCCTCCATCAGCGAGGTCATCTGGGCGTTGCCGGTGATGGCCTGCCGGCCCGCCATCAGCTTGCCGAGCGTGGCGTCATGGTCGCCCACCTGGCCGGAGATGTAGCAGGAGTCGAACGGCTCGCCCTTGAGCGCCTGGAGCTCCTCCATGATGGCCTTGTCGGCCGCCATGGCCTTCTTCTCCATGTCGTTCATCGGCTTGGGCATGTCCGCCAGCGTCAGGCCCTGGCCCTGGGCGAGCGTCATCAGCTTCTGATCCGCGGCGGTGTGCTCGCGCACCATCAGCTCGCCAAAGGACTTCACGTCCGGGTTGTTGGAGTTCTGCTGGGCGAGCTGGCCGAGCTTGATCTCCATCTGGTTGGTGTAGTGCAGCCGCTCCATCAGGCCCTTCGGGTCGGTGGGCACCACGAAGCCGCGCAGCTCGGCCGTGCCCTTCTTGTTCTCCTTGCCCGCCTGCTGCGCGAGCGCGGTGCCACCGAGAACCAGCGTGCCAGCGAGGATGAACCCTTGAATCGTCTGCTTCATGTGCGGACTTCCTTTCGTCGGGGAAACGCGGGCGCGCACATTGGCGGGAGCGCCAACGGACTTCATGGATCCGCGGTCCAGAGCGTGTGGAAGCGCACGCTGGGACCCCTTTGCTGATGGCTGGCGGACGCTCCATCTGTCCCGGGTCGGACGCACCGTGCAGTCCTTGAATAGTGCGACCCCCACACACAAATTGGGCGCGCACTCGGTTGAAAGGATAGCGACGCGTATGACCAGGGAAGTCTGGCCGGGAAAGCCGTACCCACGGGGCGCCACGTTCGACGGCACGGGGGTGAACTTCGCGGTCTTCTCGCAGGTCGCCACCCGCGTCGAGGTGTGTCTTTTCGATCCGCAGAACCCCTCGAAAGAGGTGGAGCGGTTCGAGCTGCAGGCGATGACCGATGACGTGTGGCACGGCTACGTGCCGGGGCTGGAGCCGGGCACGCTCTACGGCCTGCGGGTCCACGGGCCGTACGATCCCCAGAAGGGCCACCGCTGCAATCCCTACAAGCTGCTGGTGGACCCCTACGCCAAGGCCCTGCATGGCGAGGTGGACTGGTCCCAGCCCGTCTTCGGCTACACGCTCGGCAACGACAAGCAGGACCTCATGCGCGACGAGCGCGACAGCGCCGCGGGCGTGCCCAAGAGCGTGGTGGTGGGGGACTACTTCGATTGGGGCAACGAGCGCCGCCCGGACGTGCCCTGGCGCAAGACGGTCATCTACGAGGCCCACGTGAAGGGCCTCACCATGCGCCACCCCAAGGTGCCCGAGAACCAGCGCGGCACCTACGCGGCCCTCGGCCATCCGGCCATCATCGAGCACCTGCTCAATCTGGGCGTCACCTCGGTGGAGCTGCTGCCGGTGCACGCCTTCGCGGACGACTCCTTCCTCGGCGAGAAGGGCCTGTCCAACTTCTGGGGCTACAACACCCTGTGCTACTTCGCCCCCGAGGCCTCCTACTCCAGCCGCCGCACCCCGGGCAGCGCCGTCAACGAGTTCAAGGGCATGGTGAAGGCCCTGCACGCCGCGGGCATCGAGGTGCTGCTCGACGTCGTCTACAACCACTCGTGCGAGGGCAACCACCTGGGGCCCACGCTGTCGCTCAAGGGCATCGACAACGCCAGCTACTACTGGCTGATGCCCGAGGCGCGCTACTACCTGGACTTCACCGGCTGCGGCAACAGCCTCAACGCCTCCAACCCCCACACCGCGCGCCTCATCGTGGACTCCCTGCGCTACTGGGTGGAGGAGATGCACGTGGACGGGTTCCGCTTCGACCTGGCCACCGTGCTCGGCCGCATGGGCAAGGGCGAGTACTCCCCCAACGCCCCCTTCTTCCAGATCCTCAACCAGGATCCGGTGCTCGGCCGGGTGAAGCTCATCTCCGAGCCGTGGGACGTGGGGCTCGGTGGCTACCAGGTGGGCGGCTTCCCCGCGCCCTGGCGCGAGTGGAACGGCAAGTACCGCGACGCCCTGCGCCGCTACTGGAAGGGCGACGAGAACCTCGCGGGCGAGGTGGGCCACCGGCTCACCGGCTCCTCGGACCTCTACCAGGGCGCGCGCCGCCGGCCCCAGGCCAGCATCAACTTCGTCACCGCCCACGACGGCTTCACCCTGCACGATCTCGTCACCTACAGCCACAAGCACAACGAGGCCAACGGCGAGCACAACCGCGACGGCGCCGATGACAACCAGGCGTGGAACTGCGGCGTGGAGGGCGAGACGCAGGACGCCAGCGTCATCGGCCTGCGCGAGCGGCAGAAGCGCAACCTGCTCGCCTCGCTCTTCCTCTCGCAGGGCGTGCCGATGATCGTCGCCGGTGACGAGATGGGCCGCACCCAGGGCGGCAACAACAACGCCTACTGCCAGGACAACGAGCTGTCCTGGGTGGACTGGAACCTCGACGAGCGCCGGCTGGCGCTGCTCGAGTTCACCTCGCGCCTCATCCAGTTCCGCCACCGCCAGCCGGTGCTGCAGCGCCGCCGCTTCTTCCAGGGCAAGCACATCTGGGACTCGGAGTACAAGGACCTGGCGTGGTTCCGCCCGGATGGCACGGAGATGAGCCAGGAGGACTGGCAGAAGCCCTTCACCCGCTCGCTCGCGTTCCTGCTGGGGGGCGATGCCATCCCCTCGCCCGACGAGCGCGGCCAGCGCATCATCGGCGACGCGCTCCTGGTGCTGCTCAACGCGCACCACGAGCCCGTCCGCTTCACCGTGCCGCCCCCGGCCCAGGGCTCCCGGTGGGTCATCGAGTTCTACACCGCGGATGACCGGCGGGGCCCCGAGGAGCCGGTGCCCGCCGGCCCCTTCGAGCTGACGGGCCGCTCGCTCGCCGTCTTCCGGGAAGTGCCGGCCAGCTGAGGCCCGGTGCTCCAGCGGGCGGGCACCCACCCGCCCCTCGCGGAATAGGGGCCCTTCCGGGGCCCCGCGCTTGTCTCCCATCCCCGCCGTGCGGAGTGTGTGTCCCGGGGACGACACCACCGTGGGGGTGGGACCCAGGAGCCAACCGTGAGCGCGATCGAGCTACTGAAGCAGCAGCACCGCGAAGTCGATGACCTCTTCCAGCGCATCAAGTCCAGCACCGGTGACGAGCGCATCTCCCTGCTGGGCAAGGTGGCCGAGGCCCTCACCATCCACGCGGCGCTGGAGGAGCAGTACTTCTATCCCTTCGCCCGGCAGCAGGGCGTGGAGGGCCTCATCGACGAGTCCTTCCAGGACCACGCCGAGGTGAAGCAGCTCCTCTCGGAGATCCTCCAGGTCAAGCAGACCGACCCGCGGCTGGACGAGCTGTGCGGCCGCCTGGAGCGGATGGTGACCGAGCACGTGGGCCAGGAGGAGAGCGCGCTGATGCCCCGGGTGGAGGCCGCCTCCAACGCCGAGGAGCTCGTCTCCATGCGCGAGGACATGCAGCAGGCCATCGACAATTGGCGAAACAAGGAACTGCTGCGCATGGCCGAGCACCAGGAATCGCCTCCACCCGCGGTGTGAGCGGGCAGGCGGGGCCGCCCCGCCGCATGTGGGTGCGTGGGGCCATGCAGCGGCCACGGGCGAGCACATTGCCCGTGGCTTTTGTCACGTGGTACCCATAGTCCCATGAGTCCTCCGACGGGGGAGTGCCGCCGGATCCTGGTGGTCGACGACAACAGCGCCATCCACCAGGACTTCCGGAAGATCCTCGCCAGGTCCGGCCAGGGCATCGAGGAGCTGGATGAGATGGAGTCCATGCTCTTCGGGGATGCCCCGCCGCGGAGCAGCACCACCCGTTTCGAGCTGGACTTCGCGCTGGGTGGGGAAGAGGGCGTGCGCCGTGTGCGCGACGCGGTGCGTGAGGGGCGCCCCTACGCCGTGGCCTTCGTGGACATCCGCATGCCCCCGGGCATGGACGGCGTGGAAGCCACGCTGCACATGTGGCGGGAGGAGGCGGACCTGCAGGTGGTGCTCTGCTCGGCGCACTCCGACTACTCCTGGGACGAGCTGTCGCGCAAGCTGGGCACCAGCGAGCGGCTGCTCATCCTGCGCAAGCCCTTCGACAGCATCGAGGTGCGGCAGATGGCGCACGCGCTCTGCGAGAAGTGGGAGCTCTTGCGCGCCAGCCACCAGCGGATGGAGGACCTGGAGCGGATGGTGGAGGAGCGGACGCGGGCGCTGGCGGAGGCCAACGCGCGGCTCTTGCACGCCCAGAAGCTGGAGGCGCTGGGCCGCATGTCGGCGGGCCTGGCCCACGAGGTCAACAACCCGCTGAGCTACATCCTGTCCAACCTGCGCCACGTGGTGCGGGGCCTGGAGACGCTGCCGTGCGCGCAGGAGGGGCTCAAGGCCCGCGATGACCTGCGGGAGGCGTGCCGGGACGCGGCGCTCGGGGCCGAGCGCATCGAGCGCATCGTCCAGGACGTGCGCATCTTCGCCCGGATGGACGAGCCGCCGAGGGAGCAGGTGGACGTGCGCCAGGTGATGGAGCTGACCATCTCCATGGCGGCGCGGGCGCTGCGTCCGGAGCTGCGCCTGGAGCGGGACTTCCAGGCGGTGCCCCTCGTCTGGGGCAGCGAGCACGGCCTGGGGCAGGTGTTCCTCAACCTCATCGTCAACGCCACCCACGCCCTGGCGGGCCGCCAGGAGCCCACGCTGTGGCTGCGCATCCGGCAGCGCGAGGACGGCATGGTGGCGGTGGAGGTGCAGGACAACGGCAGCGGCATCCGGCCCGAGCACCTCAGCCGCCTCTTCGAGCCCTTCTTCACGACGAAGCCGGTGGGGACGGGCACGGGGCTCGGCCTGTCCATCTGCCATGGCATCGTGACGAGGCTGGGCGGAGACATCCTCGTGGAGAGCACCCCGGGCCAGGGCACCACCTTCCGCGTGCTGCTGCCCATGGCCTCGGAGCACTCGCTGGAGAGCGCCGCGCCGGAGCGCAAGCGCTCGGTATGAGCCCGCGAACCGGCCTCGATACCTGACAGGGGGGACGTGGATGGGCTGGAGCCCGCGCGCATGGGTGCTGGAGCGGTTGGACGCCTGGCTGACGCCGGAGCAGCGCCGGCTGCCCCCCAGCGAGCGCTGGCGCTACCGGGTGCTGCTGGGGGCCACCAGCCTGCTGTTCGCTCTCAACGCCCTGTACCTGCTCGCCATCCCCACCTATGCGCCCGGGGAGCGCCTGCCGCAGGCGCTGGCGGTGGGGGTGTGCACGGCCGCCTACGGGCTGGTGCCCATGTTGGCGCGCCGGCGGTCCTCGCCCACCCTCGCGGCCTTCGTGCTGTGCGCGGCCCTGTCCGCCGGCTTCATCCTGGGCACCCTGCCCGTGGACAGGCCGGGCGCCGTCTCCCATGCGGTGGGCATGTTGATTCCGGCCCTGGCCGTCTACCTGCTAGGGCCGGGCCGCGGGTTCTTCTTCACCGCGTTCCTCGTGCTCTACGCGGGGCTCTTCCACCAGCTCTACCACTCCGGCTTCGGCCAGGGGCGTCCGCTCTTCCAGGACCCGGGCGTCTGGATGAGCAACCTCGTCACCGGCCTCAGCCTGTTGATGGGCTGGGCGCTCAGCTGGCTCTACAGCACCGTGCGCGAGGAGTCCCACACGGCGCTGGAGCACGCGCTGAAGACGCTGCACGAGAGCGAGGGCAAGCTGCTCAGCCTCATCGAGAGCACGGAGGATGTGGTGATCGCGCTCGACAGGCAGGGGCGCGTGGTCACCGCCAACCAGACGGCGAAGGCCGTGGCCCAGCACCTCTATGGCAAGGCCCTCGAAGCGGGCTCCCCCCTCGACTGGATCTCCTCTCCGGGCCTCTGGGAGCGCTTCCTCGAGGCCCTGAAGGGAAACCGGACGCGGGTGGAGCTCCCCCTCAGCATGGAGGGCCGCTCCTGGACGCTGGACGTCACCTTCAACCCGGTGCGGGAAGGGGAGCGGGTGGTGGGGGCCACGCTCTTCAGCCGCGACATTACCGAGCGCAAGGAGGCCGAGGCCCGGCTGTCGGAGCTGCACCGCAGCCTGGTGGACGTCTCGCGCCACGCGGGCATGGCGGAGATCGCCACCGGCGTGCTGCACAACGTGGGCAACACGCTCAACAGCGTGAACGTGTCGGCCAACCTCGTGGTGGAGCGGCTGCGCGCCTCGCGGGCCGCCGGGCTGGAGCGGGCCGTGGAGCTGCTGCGGGAGAACAGCTCGCGGCTGGGGGCCTTCTTCGAGGAGGACTCCCGGGGTCGGCAGTTCCCCGCCTACCTGGCGGCGCTCTCGAGCCAGCTCACCCAGGAGCGCGAGGTGGTGCTGGAGGAGCTGCGGCGGCTGACGGAGAGCGTGGACCACATCAAGTCCGTGGTGAGCATGCAGCAGCAGCATGCCCGCTTCGCCGGAGTGCTGGAGCGGGTGGAGGTGCCCGGGCTGCTCGACGACGCGATGCGCCTGCACGCGGTGTCCTTCGAGCGCCTGGGCGTGCAGTTGCGGCGCGAGTACAGCGCCCCCGTGTCCGCGGTGATGGTGGACCGGCACAAGCTGCTGCAGATATTGGTGAACCTGCTGAGCAACGCGCGCCATGCGCTGCTGGACAGCGGGCGGGCGGACAAGCAGCTCACCCTGCGCGTGGAGCAGGCCGGAGCGCGGCTGCGCATCGCCGTGGCCGACAACGGGGTGGGCATCGCCCCGGAGAACCTGCAGCGCCTCTTCACCCAGGGCTTCACCACGAAGAAGGACGGGCACGGCTTCGGGCTGCACATCAGCGCCCTGTCCGCCGAGGAGCTGGGGGGCGCCCTGCGTTGTGAGAGCGAGGGCCCCGGCAAGGGCGCCACCTTCATTCTCGAGCTGCCCATCCCCGTGGAGGGCACTGTCCGCTAGGAACAGGATCCTCCGGTTCCCGCCCCCCCCCGTTCGCCAGCAATCCCCGGTTTTCGGGCATGATTCCCTCCGGGAAGTCACACCGGGGGGGTGTGTCATGTCGAGTTCGTCCGTCAGGGCGTGGCGGGGGGAGGGCGGGCTCCGGGCCTGGTTGCTGGAAGGGTTGGATCTGCTCCTGTCGGAGCCGCAGCGGCGGCTGGCTCCAGAGGAGCTCGGCCGTTACCGGGTGTTGGTGGGGGCCGCGGCCCTCAACCTGGTGATGGCCCTGCAGATGATGGTCTTCGGCCTGGCGTCCGAGGAGCGCGCCTTCCACCTGGTGACGGGGCCCCTGGTGCTGGCGGGCTATGGGAGCGTGCTGGTGCTCGCGCGCCGGGCCCGCTCGCTCTGGCTGCCCTCGCTGCTGCTGTGCTCCATTCTCGGGGTGGGGGTGCTGGCCGCCACGCTCACCCTGCGCGTGCCTCAGGCCTCCACCCACGCGGCGATCATGCTGCTGCCGGCACTGGCCGCCTATCTGCTGGGCGCGCGGATGGGGCTCGTCTTCACCGCGCTCTTCGGCCTCAACACGCTGCTCCTCCAGCCGCTCGTCCAGGTGGGCTTCGACCTGTCGCGCCCGCTCTTCCCGGATGCGATGTCGCGGCAGTTGAGCATCATCGCCGGGGTCTCGCTGCTGGGGGGGTGGGCGCTCAACTGGCTGCACGTCACGGCGCGCGAGGCCTCCCAGTCGGCGCTGCACCGGGCCCTGAAGACGTTGCGCGAGAGCGAGGGCAAGCTGCTCAGCCTCATCGAGAGCACGGACGACCTGGTGATGTCCCTCGACAGGGAGGGACACCTGCTCACCGCCAACCCGGCGCTGCGCACGCTGTTGGTCCAGGCGGTGGGTCGGGAGCTCCAGCCGGGGGAGCCCATCTCCGACGCCCTCCCGGTGGAGCTCCGGGAGCACCTGCGGGGGCCGCTCACCCAGGCGCTCGGGGGGCAGCGTGCGAAGACGGAGACGCGCTTCTGGCTGGGAGAGCGGCTGCTGACGGTGGAGATCGTCATCAACCCCATCCGGGAGGAGGGTGGGGGCGTGGTGGGGCTGACCGTCTTCGGCCGGGACGTCACCGAGCGCAACGAGGCCGAGGCGAGGCTGGCCGAGCTGCACCGCAGCCTGCTGGACGTGTCGCGCCGGGCGGGGATGGCGGAGATCGCCACGGGCGTGCTGCACAACGTGGGCAACACGCTCAACAGCGTGAACGTGTCCACCGGAGTGGTGACGGAGCGGCTGCGCGCCCTGCGGGTCTCCGGACTGACGAAGACGGCGGAGCTGCTGCGCGAGCACACCGGGGCGCCGGACTTCCCCCCCACCGCCAACCCCCGCGTGCGCCAGATTCCGGACTACCTCGAGGCGCTCGAGGAGCAGCTCACGCGGGCGCGCGAGGCGGTGCTCGACGAGGTCCGGGCCCTGGGCGAGAGCGTGGACCACATCAAGTCCGTGGTGAGCATGCAGCAGCAGCATGCGCGCGCGGCCGGGGTGCTGGAGCGGGTGGAGGTGCCCAGGCTCATCGACGACGCGCTGCGCCTGCACGCCGTGTCCTTCGAGCAGCTGGGCATCCAGCTGCGGCGGGAGTACGGCCACCCGCTCTCCGCCGTCCTGGTGGACCGGCACAAGCTGCTGCAAATCCTGGTGAACCTGCTGAGCAACGCCCGCCATGCGCTGGTGGACAGCGGGCGCGTGGACAAGCAACTGCTCATCCGCGTGGAGCAGGCCGGGGCGCGGCTGCGCATCTCCGTGGCGGAGAACGGGGTGGGCATTGCGCCGGAGAACCTCGTGCGCCTGTTCACGCAGGGCTTCACCACGAAGAAGGACGGGCACGGCTTCGGGCTGCACATCAGCGCCCTGTCCGCCGGGGAGCTGGGCGGGGCGCTGCACGCCGCGAGTGAGGGCCCCGGCCGGGGAGCGACGTTCACCCTCGAGCTGCCTGTGAACGAGGCCCGCGCCGCGTGAGGCTCAGGTCCGCGTCCACTTGCCGCGGCGCGTGGGCTCCTCCAGGGCCCGGCCGAGCGCCTGGAGGAAGCGCTTGCGCGGCCAGTGCTCGGCGCCAAAGCGCGCCAGGTGCTCCGTCTCCACCTGGCAGTCGATGAAGTGGAAGCCCCAGGCCTGGAAACGCTCCACCGCGGTGGTGAAGGCCACCTTCGAGGCGTCCGGCGCGTGGGCGAACATGCTCTCGCCGAAGAAGGCGGCTCCCAGCGACACGCCGTAGAAGCCCCCCTTCAGCTCGCCCCCGGCCCAGGCCTCCACCGAGTGCGCGAAGCCCAGCTCGTGCAGGGTGACGTAGGCCTGGCGCATCTCGTCCGTAATCCATGTGCCGTCCTGGCCGGGGCGCGGGGTGCTGGCGCACGCGGTGACGACGTCCGCGAAGGCGGTGTCCCAGCGGATGTCGTACACGCCGGCCTTGAGCGTCTTGCGCAGCGAGCGGCCCACGTGGAGCTTGTCCGGCGTGAGGACGAAGCGGGGATCCGGCGAGTGCCAGAGGATGGGCTGGCCCTGGCTGTACCAGGGGAAGATGCCCTGGGAGTACGCCGAGAGCAGGCGCTCGGGGCTCAAATCCCCCCCGACGGCGAGCAGCCCGCCGCGGTCCGCCTTCTCCGGCGGTGGGAAGAGCTCCGGGTCTTCTCCGAGTAGGTAGATGGGCACTACCGCGACACGTTGAGCTTCACGTCTCCGGACAGCGAGTAGGGGATGCGCACCAGCGGGCCCGTGAGCTCGCCCGCGACCTCATACGGCAGCGTCCCCTTGGCGATGAGCGCCCGCACGTCCTGCCCCCACGTCTCCCGCGTCACCGCCACCTCCACGGGATACACCCCGGTGGCCGACGCGTCCACGGTGTCGTACTTGCCCTGGGTGCCCTCGCCCAGCTTGCGGCCTCCCACCGACACGGCCCAGGTGAGCTCCTCCAGCCGCAGCGGGAAGGGGTTGGGGTTCTCCACCCCCAGGCGCAAGAGCAGGTCCACCTGCTCCTCCGAGTAGCGGGCCCCATCCAGGCTCTCCAGCCGCACCACGGGCAGCCGGGGCACGCGCACCGGCCGGGAGGCGGCGAAGGGCAGCGTGCGCACCTCGCCCCCCGCGCGCACCGTCAGCGTGCCGCGCAGCGCCACGAGCAGGGTACCGCTCCGCTGGCTCAGCGCCCGCAGGTCCTCCGGCGTGCGCACGTAGGCGGCCTCGGCCTGGAAGGAGAAGGGCGTGGGGGCGTTGGGGGCCAGGGTGACGCCCAGGGGCGCCGAGCCCTTCTCCACCACCTGCCCGTCGGAGACGAGCTCGTAGTCGGCCTTCTCCAGCACGGCGGGGCCGGGGCTGGTGAGCTGGCCGGAGTAGCGCAGCTTCACCTCGGTGAGGCCCTGGGAGGCGACGGTGGCTTCCTCGGCGCCGAGCGAGGCGGGGCCCACGGGCGCGGGGGGCGGCGTGGAGGCACACCCGGCCAGCCAGGCGGCGAGCGTCAGGAGGTGGACGGTGGCACGCGGGGCGGAACGCATGGCGCGAAGGTGCGGTGCGTTGGGGCTGGCCTCAAGGGGTTTTCGGGTACACTGTTGACTACACCGTGGCCCACCGTCGCCCGAACCTCAACAAGGCCATCCGCACGCTCATCCGCGACATCGCCGCGAAGATGCCCGAGTTCTCCCATGTGAGGGCCAGCCGCATCCTGGTGATCGCGGGCGAGGCGCGGCGGGCCTCGCGTGGCACGGTGAAGCCCTTGTGCTTCCGGGGCGGGCGCAGCACGGACCGCAGCGGGCGGCGCAAGCCCATCGTCCGGCTCAAGGGCAAGCGGATGCTCTACTGCATCACCCTGCGCCCGCTCTTCTTCCGCTCCTCCACGCCCAAGGCCCGGATTGAGACGGTGATGCACGAGCTCTTCCACATGTCGCGGCGCTTCGACGGCACGCTGCACGCGGGGCGTCGGCACTCGGTGCTGGGCAAGGACTTCCCCCGGCGGCTGCGGCCGCTGGTGCGCCGCTACCTCAAGCACTGCACCAAGGAGATGCTGGACGCCTTCGCGTACTCGGGCGAGGTGAAGGTGCTGCAGTGGCTGGAGCGGCCCGGGCCCGCCTACGTCCCCGGCACGCGCGGGGTGCGCAAGGTGTACACCGAGGAGCAGCTCTACTACGGCATCGCCCGCATGGTGACGCGCAAGCGGCCCCGCCTCGCGAGCGGAACCCGGCTCCCGCGCAAGGAGCGCGTGGAGAAGGTGCGGGTGCACTAATTGAGGTACTTGGGGCGGGGCGGCACGGGCGGCTGCGGAGGCCCGGCCTCCATCCCGGCCTCCATCATCTCCAGGCCCTGGCGGGTGAGCAGGAAGCGCACCACACCGGAGCCACGCTCCGTCTCGATCTCCGCCTCGAAGGCGGGGCCCGAGATGGCGCCCATCTGCACGTTCTTGCGCAGGTTGTGCACCTTGCCCGTGAGCAGATCTCCCGCCACCGGCTGCACCGCGTCGCCGCGCCGGTAGAGGTCGTACGCGACCTGATGCAGCGTCATGGCCAGCGAGGGCGTCAACGGCTGGGAGCTGAACAGGACCGAGATGAGGACCCAATAGGGGGGGGACTGTTCGGCCATTGCCCTCATCCTAACGCCCGCCCCGCGCGCGCCCCATCCGTTTTCCACGCCCTCTCGCTTCAGAGAAGTCAAAACATTCCCACTCCATTGGAGTAGTAACGTTCTGTAAATAATGTTTTCATTTTCGTCACTCGCTTGACTAGCAAACGGCCCGTAAACCGCCTGCCCGCTTATTTCCTGTTTCACTCGGAGCGCTGAATGTTCGCGAAGAAAATGCTTGGCGGAGTTCTGTCCCTGTCGTGGGCGCTGGGCCTGGTGGCGTCGACGGCCGCGTCCGCGGGCCCGCTGGATGGCAACAGCAGCGACGTGATGCTGCAGGGCTTCCACTGGCGTTCCACCGAGACGTCCCCGTGGTGGGGCGTCATCCAGGGCAAGGCCTCGGACATCAAGGCCAGCGGCTTCACCATGGTGTGGTTCCCGCCCTCCGGGGACTCGGCGGCCAAGGAGGGCTACCTGCCGCGGCAGCTGTACGTGCAGAACAGCTCCTACGGTACGGACGCGCAGCTCAAGAGCGCCATCGGCGCGCTGCACACCTACGGCGTGAAGGCCATCGCGGACATCGTGGTCAACCACCGCGTGGGCACCACCAACTGGGCGGACTTCACCAACCCCACCTGGGGCTCGTGGTCGGTGGTGAAGGGCGACGAGTGGACGAGCGCCACCGGCAACTACGACACCGGCGACGGCTTCAGCGCCGCGCGCGACCTGGACCACACCAACGGCACCGTCCAGAGCGACCTCAAGGGCTGGATGAACTGGCTCAAGTCGAGCATCGGCTACGACGGCTGGCGCTATGACTACGTGAAGGGCTACGGCGGCTCGTACGTGGGCGGCTACAACAGCGCCACGGTGCCCTACTTCTCCGTGGGCGAGCTGTGGACGGACCTGAACCTCAACGACGTCAACCCGCACCGCCAGCTCATCATGAACTGGATCAACGCCACTGGGGGCAACTCGGGCGCGTTCGACTTCACCACCAAGGGCATCCTCCAGCAGGCGGTGCAGTACAACGAGTTCTGGCGGCTCAAGGCCAGCGACGGCAAGCCGCAGGGCGCCATCGGCTGGTGGCCGGCCAAGTCGGTGACGTTCATCGACAACCACGACACGGGCCCGAGCAGCCCGAGCGGCGGCCAGAACCACTGGCCCTTCCCCAGCGACAAGGTGATGCAGGGCTACGCGTACATCCTCACGCACCCGGGCATCCCCTGCGTCTACTGGGTGCACTTCTATGACTGGGGCCACGCCGCCGCCATCAAGAGCCTCATCGCGGCGCGCAAGGAGAAGGGCGTGACGTCCACCTCCGCGGTGAACATCGTGGCCGCGGACACGAGCAAGTACGCCGCCATCATCACCGGCAACACGGGCAGCCTGGCGATGAAGATCGGCTCGGGCGCCTGGTCGCCGGGCACCGGCTGGACGCTGGTGAACTCCGGAACCAACTGGGCCGTCTGGAAGCAGTAGGCCGGGCTCGGGTAGGGTCGCGGGTGAAAGGGGGCTCGCGCAGATGGCGATGATCCAATTCACCCGCAACTACTCCGACCGCTCCAACAACTACGGCTTCCAATTCGAGTTCCATTGCGACAAGTGCCGCAACGGGCACATGTCGCCCTTCATCGCCAACAAGATGGGGATGGCGGCGGGCTTCCTGAAGGCGGCGGGCTCGTTCTTCGGGGGCTCGCTGTCGCGGGCGGCCTACGCGGGCGAGCACGTGAAGGACGCGCTGCGCGGGAGCGCCTGGGACGACGCCTACGCCGAGGCGGTGGAGGAGGGGAAGAAGCATTTCAAGCACTGCACCCGCTGCGGCCAGTGGGTGTGCCCGCAGGCGTGCTGGAACGAGTCGCGGGGCCTGTGTGAAGGGTGCGCGCCTGACCTCCAGGAGGAGGCCGCGCACATCCAGGCCAAGGTGTCCGTGGAGCAGGCCTGGGACAAGGCACGCAAGGTGGACCAGGTGGAGTCGCTGGACATGAAGGCCCACCGCACGGCGGCGGCCTCGGCCTGTCCCCACTGCAACGCCCGGGTGGAGGGAGGCAAGTTCTGCTCCGAGTGCGGCAAGCCGCTGGCGGCGGCCAAGGTGCACTGCACCCAGTGCGGTGCGGAGATGAAGCCCAACGCGCGCTTCTGCGGCGAGTGCGGCACGGCCCGGGGCGGCTGAACGTCTCCGAGCGAGTCCGTCCGAGCGCGTCTCTCCGCACGTACCTCCGCGTGTCCCTCCCTCTCCCTCCGGGAGAGGGTCGGGGTGAGGGTATCCGTCCCCGTGCTTCACCCGTGTCCGTGCCTCAGTCGTCGCTCTTGGGAATCTTGGGTTGATCCACCAGTGGGGGCGGCTCGGGCTCCTGGGCCGTGTCCCCCTGCGAGGGCGTGGAGCCCGGGGGATTCTGCACCTCCACCAGCAGGGCGACGGGCTCGCCCTCGGCGAGCTCATACGTGGCGCGCACCTCGCCGCCCTCGCGGATCTCCGCTGGAGTGGCGGGACGGCCGTCCACGCGGACCTCGGTCAACGAGATGACGAGCATCCGCACATCCTGCCCCTCCGTGGCGGACAGCACGTGCAGCTCCTTCCCGGTGAAGGCCAGCACCTCGCCCGAGACCTGCCGTGGCCGTGTCGCGTCCGCCTTGGCTTCGTCGGGCTCGCGCTGGGCCGGCGGCTCGGCGGGCCGCTGCACCTCGGCCCTCGGCGCGGGCTCCTCGCGCGGGGGCGGCCGTGCGGCCGGCGGAGGGGGTGGGGTGGGGCGGCTCTCGCTCGTGGTGCCGGGCTCCGACTGCATCGGTGCCGCCACCGTCTCCCGCTCCCGCTCCCGGGCCTCGCGCTTCTCGCACCCGGCCGCCAGGAGCAGCGCCGCCCCTCCCGCTAGCAGTCCTCTCGTCCTGAGTCGCATGCCGTCCCCCGTGTCCTCTCGTGGATTCCTCCAAAGATGGGGAGGCGGCTTCCCGGCTCACGCCGGGCGGGGAATGGGGAGACTGGCCGCATGGCTCCTCCGCGAGGGCATGGGAGGGCGCACGGTGACAGAGGGCGGGGAGGGGCCTCCACCCTTATGCTTCATGTCTCACGCCCCTTTCCGGAGCGCTGGATGCGACGGAGTGCCATGCCGCCGAGCCGCCAGGTGAACCTGCCTTCCCTGGAGTGGAAGCGGGTGCTCCTGCTGCTGCTCCTCCTCGGTGGCATGGTCCTGTTCGCCTCCTCCGACACGTTCCAGTCCGCCCTGGCCTGGCTCCTCGCGAAGGCCGGGCCCGTCATCGAGGCGCATCCCTTCTGGGGCGCGGCGCTCTTCCTCCTCCTGTCCGCCTTCTCGGCCATGCTGGCCTTCTTCAGCAGCGCGGTGCTCGTGCCCGTGGCCATCCACACCTGGGGCGAGGCCGTCTGCGTGCTCCTGCTGTGGTGCGGGTGGATGCTCGGAGGCGCTGGCGCCTACGTCATCGCCCGCTCCTGGGGCCGGCCGGTGGTGCGCCGGCTCGTGTCCGGCGAGCTGCTCGGCCGCTACGAGGAGCGCATCTCCCGGCACAGCTCCTTCGGCCTGGTGCTCCTCTTCCAGCTGGCCGTCCCCTCCGAGATTCCGGGCTACGTGCTCGGTCTGGCGCGCTATGGGCTCCGCAAGTACCTGCGGGTCCTGGCGCTCGCGGAGCTGCCGTACGCGGTGGGCACGGTCTACCTCGGCTCCAGCCTCCTCGAGCAGCGCTCCCTGGTGCTCCTGGCCCTGGGGGCGCTCGGCATCTTCTTCAGCGCCTGGGCCCTGCGCGCCTTGCGCAAGCGCCTCGGCCCGTAGCCTCCCCCCTCGGCGCCCATCCCCTGGCTCGGCTCCCTGGCGCCAGTCCGAGCCGGCGGGGGCCCTTGTCACGGCTGTCCGCCCCCTGTCCGTGCACCCGCCCGCTTTCCCCCGGAGGGTCTCCCCCGCTACCGTGTGCGGAGCCGACCCTCGCATGCGCCCCTCGCCCGCCTCCTCGAAGGACGTCCCCCGCGGGCCCACCCCCCTCTGGTCCCGCGCACGCCTGCTCCTCGCCGGGGTGCTGCTGGGGCTGCTCGCCAGCGCTGGCAGCGCCTCGGCGCTGGAGCTGAACAAGTCCCCGCGCCAGTTCCCCCACCGGGCCTGGCAGGCGGCGGACGGGCTCCCGCAGAACAGCGTCCTCTCCCTGGCGCAGACACCGGATGGCTACCTCTGGGGCTGCACCTGGGAAGGGCTGGTGCGCTTCGATGGGGTCCGCTTCACCGTGTTCGACAAGGCGAACACCCCCGCCTTCCCGGGCCGCACCCTCGTGGCCCTCGCGGTGGGACAGGACGGGATGCTGTGGATCGGCACCGACAAGGGGCTCGCCAGGATGCGCGAGGGCACCTTCCTTCCCGTCGTCCCGCCCGCGGGCATTGTCCTGAACAACCCCGAGGCGATGCACGTCTCCCGTGACGGCAGCTTGTGGATCGCCACGGCCAACCATGGCCTGGTGCGGCTCGCCGGCGGCCAGTTCCAGACGTGGAACAAGGCCCACGGACTCGTCAGCCCGAAGCTCCTGTCGCTCGCCGAGGATGCCACGGGAGGCCTCTGGGTGGGCGGCACCGGAGGCCTCCAGCGGTGGGACGGCACGGCCTGGACGCCGCCCGTGCCCTTCGAAGGGGCGCTCAAGCAGGAGGTGCGCGCGCTGGCGCTCGATCGCGAGGGCACGCTCTGGGCCGGCACGGAGGAGGGGGCGGTGTACCGGCTCCAGGGCGGCGTCATGCGGCGGGTGCCCGAGGCGAGCGTGCCAGGCGCTCCCATCTCGGTGATGTTGTTGGACCGCGAGGGGGCCCTCTGGGTGGGGAGCCTGGGCCGGGGAATCCGGCGGGTGGTGGGCGGCGAGGTCTCCATGCTGGAGGAGGGACACCCGCTGGCGGACAGCCTGGTGAGCTCGCTGCTCGAGGACGCCGAGGGCGACCTGTGGATTGGCACCGAGGCCCGGGGACTGCACCGGCTCCAGGATGCGCCCTTCACCACCCATGGTCTCCCCGAGGGCCTGTCGCACGAGATGGTGCTGGCCATCCACGAGGCCCGCGATGGCAGCGTCTGGTTCGGCACCGTGGGAGGCGGGGTCAGCCGCCTGCGGGACGGGCGGGTGAGGTCATGGAACATGAGCGACGGGCTCCTCCTGGACCGCGTCCGCTCCATCGCCGAGACACCGGACGGCGCCCTCTGGTTCGGCACGCGCGTGGGCATCAGCCGCTGGAGCGCGGGCACGTTCACCTCGTTCACGGCGGCCCAGGGGCTGAGTGATCCGAGGGCCTTCCTGCTGGCCGTGGACGCCGCCGGGACGCTCTGGGCCGGTACCCCCACGGGGCTCTTCCGGTGGGACGGCGAGCGCTTCGAGTCCTTCACGCCTCGCGGAGGGCTGCCCGGCCTCGAGCCCACCCTGCTGCTGCCGAGCGCCGCGGGAGGCCTCTGGGTGGGCACGCGAGGCGGGGGACTGGCCCACGTCCTCGAGGGCCGGAGCACGGTCTGGGTGTCCGAGGCCGGGCCGCTGGAGGGCAAGGTCCTGGCGCTCCACGAGGCGCCGGACGGCACGCTCTGGCTGGGCACCAACGAGGGCGTCTTCCGGTGGAAGGCGGGACGGGTCCACCGCTTCACCCGGGCCGAGGGGCTGTTCGACGAGCGCGCCTTCCAACTGCTCTCCGACGGGCGGGGCTACCTGTGGGCCAGCGGGAACAAGGGCGTCTTCCGCATGTCCCTGGAGGAGCTGGAGGACGTGGCCGAGGGCCGGCGGGCGAGCTTCACCGCCCGGGCCTACGGGGTGGAGGATGGGATGCGCTCGGAGGAGTGCAACAGCCTGGGCTCCCCGGCGGGCGTGCGCACGCGGGATGGCCGGCTGTGGTTTCCCACCATCCGCGGCGCCGTGGTCTACACCCCGCAGCACGAGCAGCGGCACCTGGTGTCACCGCCCGCGCTCCTCGAGGAGCTCCGGGTCGACGGCCGCCCGGTGCCACGCTCGGAGTGGGACCGCCTCCTGGTGGGGGACGGACGGCTCGAGTTCCAGTTCACGGCCACCGGCCTGCGCGCCCCCCGGCGGCTGCGCTTCCGCTACCAGCTCGAGGGCATCGACCCCGAGCCGGTGGAGGCCGGGGCGCAGCGCGTGGCCTCCTATACCCGCCTGCCGCCCGGCAACTACCGCTTCCGCGTGGAGTCGCAATACGCGGATGGCGGCGGAATGGCCCCGGCCATGGAGGTGGCGCTCTACCTGCGCCCCCGCTTCCACCAGACGCTCACGTTCCGCGTGGTGTGCGGGCTGGCCGCCGTGCTGGCGGTGGCCGGTGGGATGTGGCTGCGCCTGCGGGGCGCCCGCCAGCGCGAGCGCGAGCTGCAGGCCCGGGTCGCCCAGCGCACCGCGGAGCTGGCCTCCCTCAACGAGGACCTGGAGGCCCGCCTCGAGGAGCTGCAGAGCACCCGCGAGCGGCTCGTCCACGCCGAGAAGATGGCGGCGGTGGGCACGCTGGCCGCGGGCGTCGGGCATGAGCTCAACAACCCGCTGGCCTTCGTCATCTCCAACGTCCACTACGTCGCCACCGAGGTGCGGGACGTGGCGGCCCGCGGCGAGGAGCCCGAGCGCTGGGCGGAGGTGGAGCAGGCCATCTCCGAGGCCCTCCAGGGCACGGAGCGGATGCGCCGCATCATCCAGGACCTGAAGACGTTCTCCCGGGAGCAGCCGCAGCGCGACCAGCGGGTGGAGCTGCACGCGGTGCTGGACCTGGCGCTGTCCATCGCGGCCGCGGAGGTGCGCCACCGCGCCCGGGTGGTGAAGGAGTTTGGCCCGGTGCCGGCCGTGCTCGGGGACGAGACGCGGCTGGGCCAGGTGTTCCTCAACCTGCTCATCAACGCCGCCCAGGCCATCCCCGAGGGCCAGGCCGGCCAGCACGAGATTCGCGTCTCCACCGGCCAGGACGAGCAGGGCCGGGCCGTGGTGGCGGTGAGCGACACCGGCTCGGGCATCCCTCCCGAGGTGCTCTCGCGCATCTTCGAGCCCTTCTTCACCACCAAGCCGGTGGGGGTGGGCACGGGCCTGGGGCTGTCCATCTGCCACAGCTACGTGCAGGCCATGGGCGGAGACATCCGCGTGCGCAGCGAGGTGGGGCGGGGCACCACGTTCGAGGTGGTGCTGCGCTCCGCCGAGGAGGGCCCGGCCGCCATCCCCCTGCCGCGTGCCGCCGCTCCCGGGGCGAAGGGCCCGCGCGGCCGGCTGCTGGTCATCGACGACGAGCCGCTGCTGCTCGCCGCCCTGTGCCGCACGCTGGAGCCCGAGCACGAGGTGGAGGCCTTCGGCGGCGCGCGTCCGGCGCTGGAGCGGCTCCGGGCCGGGGAGCGCTACTCCCTCATCCTGTGTGACGTGATGATGCCGGAGATGACGGGCGTGGAGCTGTACGAGACCCTGGTGCGCGAGCTGCCCGGCCAGGCCGAGCGCCTGGTGTTCCTCACCGGGGGCGCCTTCAGCGAGGGGGCGCGCACGCACCTGGAGACCACGCGGCGGCCGTGCCTGGACAAGCCCTTCGAGCCGGAGGCGCTGCGCACGCGCATCCACGCGCTGCTGGAGGCCCAGCGGCTGGAGGCTCAGGAGAGGAGCCCCCTGCTCAAGGCCGCTGGGGAGTAGGCGTGGGGCTCAGCGGCGCCGGAGGACGGCGTGGGCCGGGGCCGCCGCGCCCAGCCGCTCGGGCTCGGGCTGCGTCCGGGGCGCTTCCGCCCGCTCGAGCGACCAGCCCGTCTTCAGGCCCACCACGAACCACGCGAGCTGCAGCGCCCCCACCGCGAAGAGCACGTCCCCGGGCACCCGCAGCCACCGCAGCGTGCCCATCAGCGGCATCTGCATGAACTCCGCGCTGCGCGCCCACCACGTCCCCTGCTCGATGGCCGCCTGCGTCTGCAGCACTCCGATGGGCAGCAGCGACAGCACCGCCATCAACAGCAGCCCCGCGTTGAGGTTCCAGAAGGCCCACGCCAGCGTCTTCGTCTTCCACTTCGCCTCCGGCTGCATCATCCGGAACGTGAAGAGCATCAGCGCGATGCCCAGCATGCCGTACACCCCGAAGAGCGCGGTGTGGCCGTGCAGCGGCGTCAGGTTGAGGCCCTGCATGTAGTAGAGCGCCACCGGCGGGTTGATGAGGAAGCCGAACAGGCCCGCTCCCACCAGGTTCCAGAACGCCACCCCGATGAAGAAGAGGATGGGCCAGCGGTACTGCTCCATCCACCCCGGCAGCCTCGACAGGCGGAGGTGGCTCCACACCTCACGGCCCACCAGCACCAGCGGCACCACCTCCAGCGCACTGAACGTCGCACCCAGCGCCATCACCGCCGCCGGCGTGCCCGAGAAGTACAGGTGGTGGAACGTGCCGATGATGCCGCCGACCAGGAAGATGGTGGTGGTGAAGAGCACCGCCGGCACCGCCGTGCGCGCCGACAGCACCCCCAGCCTCGTGAACAGGAACGCCATCACCACCGTGGCGAACACCTCGAAGAAGCCCTCCACCCACAGGTGCACCACCCACCAGCGCCAGTACTCCACCATCCCCATGTGGCTGCGCTGCCCGTACATCAGCCCCGCCCCGTAGAAGGACGCGATGGCCAGCGAGGAGATGACGAAGAGCACCAGCAGCGGCCGTCCCTCGGCCGGCTTCTTCAGCGCAGGCCATACCGCTCGCGCCGTGAGGAACAGCCAGACGAAGAGGCCCACGAAGAGGAAGATCTGCCAGAAGCGGCCCAGGTCCACGTACTCCCAGCCCTGGTGGCCGAACCAGTACCAGTAGTCCCCGCTGCCCATCCGCTGCTGCACCGAGGCCCACTGCCCGAAGAGCGCTCCCACCACGATGATGAGCAGGCACACGAAGAGGAAGTTGACGCCCGCGCGCTGGTACTTCGGCTCCACCCCGCTCACCGCCGGGCCGATGAAGAGGCCCGTGGCCAGCCACGCCGTGGCAATCCAGAAGATGCCCAGCTGCGTGTGCCAGCTGCGCGTCACCGCGTAGGGCACGTACTTGGCCAGCGGAATGCCGTAGAAGCCCGCGCCCTCCACGCCGAAGTGCGCCGTCACGCCGCCCAGCCCCACCTGCGCCAGGAAGAGCGCCACCACCACCAGGAAGTACTTGCCCGTGGCCCGCTGGCTCGGCGTGAGTTGCATCCCGGAGAACGGATCCTTCGCGGGCGGCGTCAGCTCCTCGTCCTCCTTCTTTCCGCTCATGTACCAGATGAGCCCGGCCGCGCCCGCGAGCAGCAGCACCACCGAGGCCAGGCTCCACATCAGCACGCCCGAGGCGGGCACGTTGCCCACCAGCGGCTCGTGCGGCCAGTTCTGCGTGTAGCTGACGCTGTCCCCGGGCCGGTTCGTCGACGTCACCCAGCTCGTCCACCAGAAGAAGGCGCCCAGGTCCTTCAGCTTCCCGGGGTCCGTGAGCGCGCCCTCGGGGATGGCGTAGGCCGAGCGGCCCTTGGCGAAGACGTCCGCGTAGTGGGCGGCGTTGACGCGCATCGCCTCGGCGCGCACCGGCTCGAGCGTCACCGTGCCCGTGCTCGCGTCATACGTGTTGGTGCGCATCACCCCGGCGAGCCGCGCCCGCAGCGCCGCCTGCCGCTCGGCCGGGGCCACGGCATACGAGGCGCGGCTCTCCGCCCGGGCCCAGGTGTCCAGCACGAAGGTGGCCTCGCGGTGCAGCCAGTCCGCGCTCCAGTCCGGCGCAACATATGCGCCGTGGCCCCAGACCGAGCCCACCTGCTGGCCTCCAATGGACTGCCACACGTTCTGGCCCCGCATGATGGCCTCGCCCGTGAGCAGCACCGTGCCGTCGGGCGTCACCACCTTGTCGGGGATGGGCGGCAGCGAGCGCGAGATGCGGACGCCCTGGCCTCCCAGCACCAGGAAGGAGACGAGGACGACGGCGCCTAGGCCGAACCAGAGCTTGCGGTGTTGCATGACCGGGGGCTCCTCAAAGGAGGGTGTCAGTGGGTTGCCTCCCTCCCAAAGCAAGCTCCGTTCCAGGCCCTCTCCCCTCGGGCCCCCACGCTCCGTGCGCGCAATCGGTGCGCCTGGGGGGTGGGGCCCGCAAACATTGCATTGGATGTACATGTTTTCTGGGGGCAGGGCGGGCAGGCGAACGGAAGGGTTGAAGTCGCGGAGGTGATGGCGTGGAGTGCGCGGCCTTGACTCCCGCCGCGCTGGTGTTGGTGCTGTCCTCCGCGTTCTTCCACGCGCTGTGGAACGCGCTGCTCAAGCGCCACGAGGACCCGGAGTCCGCCGTGGTGGGCGTCATCGCCGTCACCGTGGTGTGCGGCGCGCTGTGGGCGCTCGGCCTGCAGGGGGCGGCGTTTCCCACGTCCGCGGCGCTGCTCTGGTCTCTCGTGGCCGGCGTGCTGGAGAGCGGCTACCTCGTCACGCTCGCGCGGGCGCTGCGCCGGGCGCCGCTGGGGCTCGCGTACACGGTGTCCCGGGGTGGGGCGCTGCTGCTCGTCTGGCCCGTGTCCGTGCTGTGGCTGGGCGAGCAGCTCACCCCCTGGGCCGTGGCCGGCGCGGCCCTGGTGGCCCTGGGCATGGCGGTGATGAACCTCGTGCTGCCCCGGGGCGCGGTGGGCGAGGGCGTGCTCTGGGCCCTGGCGAGCGCCGCGTGCATCGCCGGCTTCAACCTCAGCTACAAGCGCGCCCTGGGCGAGGGCGCTCAGCCTCCGGCCCTCTTCACCCTGTCCCTCTCGGTGGCGCTGCCGTTGATCGTCCTCCTGCGCCGCCGCGAGGTGGCGGGCTGGGGCGCGCTGCGCCGCAAGGTGACGGCCCGGCCCCTGCTCCTGGGGGTGGCCGGGGTGCTGTGCACCCTGTCCTTCTCGCTGTTGCTCCTGGCCCTGGTGCACAGCGGCACCGGCGCCGTGCTCACCCTGCGCAACACGTCCATCGCCTTCGCCCTGGGGCTCGGCGCGCTCCAGGGGGAGAAGCTGGGGCGGCGGCAGCTCCTCGGCGCTGGACTGGTGATGCTCGGGGCGGTGCTGCTGGGATGGCCCCGGCCGTGAACGCTCGGTGCCCGACACTGTCACCCAGAGGATGGAGCGCGGCACCGGAGCCCCCTTGCGGAGACGTGCGGACCCTGCACGCCGCTCCCCGCGTGCAAATGTTCCCGGCATGAACGCGCCTCCCCCCTCCCTCCGAACCGCCGTCGTCCTGCTCCATGACGAAGATGAGGGTCCCGGGCAGCTCGGCCCCGCACTGCGGCGCTCGGGCTTCGCCCTGGATGTCCGCTCGAGAGAGCCGCACCCCGAGGACACGGAGGCGGACCTGGTGGTGGTGATGGGGAAGTCGCTGGGCCAGCAGGCGGGAGACGCCGCTCCCTGGCTGGAGGAGGAGCGGCGGTTGCTGGCCCGCCGGTTGGAGGCGGGCCGGCCGAGCCTGGGCCTCGGCCTGGGCGCGGAGCTGCTCGCCGCCGCGGCGGGCGCCCGCGTCCACCCGGGCGACAAGGGCCCGGTGCTGGGGGTGCACCCGGTGTCGCTGACGATGGAGGCGCAGGCGGATCCGCTGTTCGCCGGCTTCGAGGAGTTCTTCGACGTCCTGCACTGGCAGGGCTCTACCTTCGAGTCCGTCCCCGGAGCGCAGGTGCTGGCCTCGACGGCCCGCTACCCGCACCAGGCCTTCCGGGTGGGCAAGTCCTATGGCGTGCAGTTCCATCCCGAGGTGGATGGGAGCCTGTTCGAGCGCTGGGTCCGTGGCTCGCAGGAGGACGTGGCCCACGTGGGGCTCACCGCCGAGGAGCTGCTGAAGCGGGAGGCGCCCCGGGTGGTGCGGGCCCAACAACACGCGATGCTGTTGATGGAGCGGCTGGCCGCCTTCTTCGCGCGGCAGGTGGGGGCGGGAGGCGGAGAGCGCTACCTCTTCACCGTGGACGCCATCCAGCGGCTGCAGGGGCGGGGCGTGCTGCTCTCGCCCGGCATTCCCCGGCGCGCGCCCATCGTGCGGGTGGGGCAGACGCTCTCCCTCAAGCGGCCCGATGGCTCACGCGTGGAGGGCACCGTGCGCGGCATGGCGAGCTTCGGGGATACCGGGGCGGCCATTCCCTTGCTGGTCCTGCTGGACTCGCCCGACGCGGAGGTGCCGCCCGGCTCCGAGGCCCTCACCTCCGAGCCCCTCACGGTGTAGAAGGGGAGGGCAATGAGCATCCCTTCCGTTCCCAAGCAGGTCTTCCGGAACGACTACTTCACCGTCCTCGTCGATGAGCGGCTGGGCATCGTCCGTACCAATCGCAACGACAAGCCTTTCGCTTCCATGCAGGAGCTCGAGGCCGCTTTCGCGGGGCTCATCCAGGCCCTGGACGACCTGGGCCGGGCACGTTACGCGTTGCTCGCCGACATCCGGGCCGCGCCTGGCCGGAACGATCCCGAGTTCGAGGCCGCCCTGCAGCGCGTCCGGCTGAGGTGGATCGGCGGCTTCCGCAAGGTGGGCGTGCTCGTCCAGAGCGCCGTTGGCCTGCTGCAGGTCAAGCGTTACGCCAAGAAGGACGGCTTGACCCGGCTGGTGACGGACGACGAGGACGAGCTCGTGAAGTACCTCACCCAGCAGGATTGAGCGCAGGAGGCCCGAGGTCGTGGGCACCTCTACTGGGTGAGGTCATCCAGCACGCCGGCGAGGGTGGGGGCGGTCAGGGCTCGATCGAGCCAGTTGTCGAGAACGGCCACGTCCGTGCACGTCAGGATGCGCTGCCGGGCCTGTTCGTCGACGTGCAGGCCTCGCGCGGTGAGGATTCGAAGCACCGCCTGCGCCCGGCCTTGCACCAGTCCCTGCGCCCGGCCCTGCTCCAGCCCTTTCAGGCGCCCTTGCTCGATGAGCTCCTCACCATAGGTCCGCATCAGCTCCTCCGCTCGGTGTGTCTCCATGACGGAATGTAGCACTCGGCTCATCTCCGCGCGGACGGTCTTGTCCCCGACCTGGAAGAGGTAACGGACGACCAGGCCCAGTTCCTCGTCTCCATGAGGGGTGGCATGCACTTGCGCGAACAGGACCGTCCAATCCGGTAGACGGTGGGCCAGTTCCGCACTGCGTCCGTAGCGCAGCACCAGCAAGGCCAGCCGGACCAGGGCCGGACCGGGACGCGCCATCAGCGCCTCGGCTCGCTCGGCCGTCAGGTCATCCAGCAGGTACTCGAAGCGCGGTACGAGTGCGCGCCAGCCTTTCTGCTGCTCCGTCTCCTCCGGCAGGTTGAAGAGCTCTTCCACCCGGCGGGGGGCGGACCAGGCGCTGTCCGGCCCGTGGTACATGACGAGGGGCACCACCACCGGCAGCTTCTCGCTGCTCGGGTTCGCCTTGCGCCAGTGCTCCAGCTGGCGCACCACGTAGCGCAGCATGCGCAGTGCCATCCACCGGTCCACCGACGACTGGTGTTCGAGCAGCACGTAGAGCAGCAGCGGGTGTCCACCGCTCATGCGCGCCGAGAAGAGCAGGTCGCTCTCGGTCTCCCGCAGCTCCGGGTCCACCACGGAGCCGGACTCTCGCCGCAGGGTGGACCAGTCCACCTGGGAGACGAGCAGAGGGGGGAGAGCAGCGCGCAACTCGGCCGCGGCCCGCTCGGGCTGGCCAAAGGTGTAGCGGGCGAAGAGATCATGGGGGCCGGACATGGCGAGCAGCCCCGGAGAAAGCACGCGGCGGGCCAGTGGCGCCGCACAGGGAACCGTCTGTCCAGGTGGGTCTACTTTCGGCGACTCCCCTCTCGTGAAGGAGACGAGACCTCGCCCGAGGGCCCGCATCCGGGGCTCGTGCCCCTCTCTCATGCTGCTGAAATCACCACGCGGTGTGCGAAGGTTCGCTCGACACCCGCCGTCCCCCACGTCCTGCGCAGCCGGAGCGCCGCCGGACCATCCTCGAGGAGAGCCAGCATGAGCATCACGATGTCACCGCGAGACTACGCCACGGCCTTTCGCCTCCTCTCGCTGACCGCCAGGCACCACGAAAACATCGGGCGAGTGGTCGAGGAGCGCATCCTTCCCCGGTTGCCCGAGCGCCCTTCGCTGCTCGACGTCGGCGCGGGACCGGGCAAGGTCGCCGAGCGGCTCGCGCCTCATTTCGCTTCCCTCACCCTGCTCGAGCCCAATCGGGAGCAGATCGGCGCGCTCGCGCTCGAGAGGACGAAGATCTTCCACGACACCCTGGAGACCTGGTCGTCGCCTGAGCGGTATGACCTCGTCCTCTGCTCACACGTCCTGTACCACGTGCCCCTCCAGGACTGGGGCGGGTTCATCGACAGGCTGCTGTCGTTCGTGCGCCCCGGAGGGTACTGCGTGCTCGTCCTCGGCGCCGCCCGCGGGCAGAACTACCAGCTGCATCGCGACTTCACGGAGACGGTGATCTCCAGCGAGCAGCTCATCGGGACGCTGCGAGAGAAGCGGATTCCGCACGAGGTCGTCGCGACCATGAACGGTTTCTCCGCGGCCAGCTTCGAGGAGATGTACACGCTCTGCCGCTTCTTCGTGCTCGAGGACTGTTTCACCGCGGAGAAGCTCAAGGCCCTCTCCCAGGACGAGGTGCGCAGGCTCGACGACGAGATTCGCCTGCACGCCGAGCGCTGCCGGCATTCCGATGGGGTGTACCGCCTGGAGCAGGAGGAGGATGTGATCATCATCCCCAAGCCGTAGCCGCCCCGGCTCATGGGCAACACAGCGGGCCTTCACGGGGACTGAATCCGGGAGGCTCGATACCCTCACCCCGTCCCTCTCCCGGGGGGAGAGGGGAGGTTGCGTTACTTCGCACTGCTCAGGCGTCTGGCGGCCTCCGCGGCGTACGGGTGGTCCTTCTGCAACTCCGCCGCCTTCTCGTACTCCGCCTTCGCTTCCATCAGCTTGCCCGCCGCCTCCAGCAACTGGCCCAGGGCGTAGTGCGGCTCGCCAAATGCCGGGTCCACCTGTACCGCCCCTCGGAAGGACTCCTCCGCTTCCCGCGCGTTCCCCTGCTGGTAGTGCGTGTGCCCCAGGTAGAGCAGCCCGAGCGCGTGTCTCGGCTCCACCGCCACCACCTCCTCCAGCACCTTCTCCGCCTTCTTCCTGTCTCCGCCTCGCAGGTACAGGAAGCCCAGCTCCGCCCTCGCTTCGAGCTGCGAGGGGTCTCTCTTCGTCACTTCCTCCAACTCAGGCACCGCCAGGTCCGGCCGCCCCCGCCTCGAGTGCAGGATGCCCAGCCGCGCCAGCGCCCCCGTCTCCGCCTCCTCGCCCTCCTTCGGCTTCAGCAGCTTCTCCGCCCCGTCGTGGTTCCCCATCGCCAGGTACAGGTCCGCCAGCCCCAGCTTCGCCGCCGCGTTCTCCGGCTCCTCCGTCAGCACCGCCTCGTACAGCGGCGCCGCCTTCGTCCCCATCCGCTTGCGCGCGTACGCCTTCGCCAGCGCCAGCCGCGCGTCCGACGTCTGCTCCAGCTCCAGCCGCTCCTCGTACTGCGCGATGGCCCCGTCCAGGTCCCCCTTCGCCAGCAGCGCGTCGCCGTACGCCGCCCGCGCGTTCGGGTCCCCCGGGAAGCCCTCCACCGCCTTCTTCAGCGTCTCCACCGCTTCGTCCACCCGCCCCAGCCCCAGGTACGCCCTCGCCAGCCCCTGCCACGCCTCCGTGTTCGGCTTGCCGTCCTCCGCGCTCGCCGCCAGCGCCTTCTTGTAGGCCTCCACTGCCCGGTCCCGCTTGCCCTGCGCCAGGTAGCTCGCCCCCAGCTGCGTGTACGGGCCGCTCGCCCGCCTCGGCTCCAGTGCCAGCGCCTTCTCGAAGTGCCGCGTCGACCGGATGTGATCGTCCTTCCGGTAGTACGCCATCCCCAGGTTGAAGTGCGCCTCCGCGTACTTCGGATCCGCCGCCACCGCCTTGCGGAAGGCCTCCAGCGCCTTCCCGTGCTCGCCCCGAGCCTCCAGCGCCACCCCCAGGTTGTTGCGCGCCATCGCGTGCCTCGGCACCGCCGCCAGCGCCTTCTCGTACTCGGAGATGGCTCCGTCCAGCTGGCCCGCCCTCATCAGCAGCACGCCCAGGTTGTAGTGCGCCTCCGCGTCCTTCGGCGCCTGCCGGGTGGCCTCCCGCAGCGTCTCCTGCGCCTCGCCCGTCAGCCCCTTGTCCGCCAGCGCCTTCCCCAGGTTCACCCGCGCCGCCGTCAGCGTCTCGTTCAGCTTCAGCGCCGCCCGGTACGCCGCGATCGCCTCGTCCGTCTTCCCCGCCCGCTGCAACGCCTCGCCCAGGTTGAAGCGCAGCTCCGCGTCCTTCGGCGACAGCTCCACCGCCAGCGAGAACTGTGCGATCGCTGTGTCCCGCTCGTCCAGCATCCGCGCCAGCAGCCCCCGCTCCGCCCTCAGCCCCTCCTCCTTCGGGAAGGCCTCGATGGCCTCCTCCAGCAGCGCCTTCGCCTTGTCCGTTTCACCCGTCAGCCGCAGCGCCCGAGCCAGCGCCAGCTTCGGCGCCATCAACTCCGGCGCCTGCTCCACCAGCTTCGTCAGCGGCTTCACCGCCTTGCGCGGCTCGCCCCTCGCCAGGAAGGCCGTGCCCAGCCGGTACAGTTTCTCCGTGTCCGCCGGCGCTCCGGCCTGCTGGGTGGACTCCACGGCCGGTTGTTCCGGGGGCACCGCACCCGGCTCGGGGCTCTGGGCGGTGAGCAGCTGGAAGACGAGAAGGCCGGCTCGCGTCATCACAGGTTCTCCACGTAGGGGCTCGCACGTGCGTCGAAAGTCTTCTTCGCCAGGGCCGCCTTCTTCACCTCCCATGCCTCCCGGGCTGTCTTCTCCTGGGCAGTGTCCGCCGCCAACCCTCCCCGCTCCGCCTTCTCCTCCGCCTCACACCCGGACACCTGCGCCTCGTACTTCTTCGGGTCCAGCTTCTCGCTGCCCTCCACCTTCGCCTTGCGCGCTGCCTGCAGCCGCGCCAGCTCGAAGCGCGCGAAGGCACAGCGCGTCGCCAGCTCCTCCACGTCCCGCAGCGCCACGTTCAGGCGCTGCTTCGCTCGCAGGTACTCCACCCGCGCCCGCGCCTCGTCGATGGCCAGCTTCGCCACCTCGCGCGAGGCCGCGTCCGGGGCGCGCTTCTCCTCGTCCTCCGCCGCCTGCTCGCGCGACTTCGCCCGGCGCAGTGACTCCCTCGCCCGGAGGATCTCGTTGCCCGCCTCGTCCACCTTGTCGATGGCCAGCGCCAGGTCGTTCTCCGACTCCAGCAGCTCGATGCGGGTCTCGTACGGCAGCTTCGCCACCAGCTTGTCCGGGACTCTCATCCCGTAGCGGGGGCCACACGCGGCGGCGAGCAGCAGCAGCAATGGCAGGACGGTGCGCTTCATGGAACGGTCGCCTCGAAACGGCCGAAAATGGTCCGGCCGGAGTAGACGTCGGTGCCGGTGGCGAAGGTGACGTGCAACTCGCCCGTGACGGTCTTCCCCGAGTCCAGGTACCCGTCGAACACCAGCTCTCCCCGGGCAATCTCCGGGAACGGGCGCACCGGCTCCTCCAGCACGCCCCGGCTTACCGAGCCTCGCTGCGGGGCCGTGGTTCCGCCCATCCGCTGCGCCAGGTCGATCGCCGCCCTCGGCTCCAGCGAGATTCCCTCGAGCCTCGCAGCCACCTTCAGCTGCGTGTCTTCTCCCTCGCCTCGGGCGCGCAGGAAGCTCACCGTCACCTCGTTGTTCACGGCCTGGGCTTCCGCCCGCTCGTAGGTGAGGTCCAGGTACTCGGTGACGCTGCCCTCGAGCGTCGGGGGGGCACAGGCCGAGAGGAGCAGGGTGAGGAACAGCGGGGCACGGGAGCGCGGGCACGGTGAGGGCACGGGTCCGGGCACCCTCACCCCGTCCCTCTCCCGGAGGGAGAGGGGAGAGGGGCACGGCAGGGGAGAGGGGCACGGCAGGGGAGGGGGGCGCGGCGCTGTGTGGTGCTGGGAAGAGCGGGTCACTTGCATGCCGACCACCCGCTGTCCACGTCGGGGCCACTCAGGCTCCCCACGTCCTTGAGCACCGACAGCTCCCGCTTCGCCCCTTCCGTGTCTCCGAAACGGCAGCGCAGCGCCGCCAGGTTCAGCCTCGCCTTGTCATACGTGGGGTCCGCCTCCAGCGCCTTCGCGTACGCCTCGCGCGCCCCCATCGCGTCTCCCTGGTTCAGCAGCGCCCAGCCCAGCGCGTTGTGCGCCGACGCCCTCGTGTCCGCCAGCTCCGTCACCCGCCCCAGCGTCAGCTGCGCCAGTCCGAACTGGTTCGCTTCCAGGTAGCCCAGGCCCAGCGCCTCCAGCGCCTCCGCCGTCAGCGTGGCTTCCGCCTTCTTGCGCAGCTCCTCCAGCGAGCCGGGTTGCGCCACCGCTCCCACCGCCGGCACGGGCAGCGACGCCGCGTCGCTCTTCGTCCGGCAGCCCAGCACCGCCACGCTGAAGACCTCCAGCGACTCCGCCCGCGACACGCACGCCGTGAAGGCGTCCTGGGCCCGTTGCCGCAGCGGCGCCACCTGCTCGGCCACCGCCTTGCGGAACGCCTGCGCGTCCGCCGCCGACGCTCCCGACGGCGCCGGTGTGGCCTCCACCACGTCCGCCAGGTGCGCGTACACCAGTCCCACCTTCCACAGCGACGCCACCGCCCACTCCGGGTACCCCAGTGACGCCGCCTGCGTGTAGATGCCTTCCAGGCCCTGCAGCGCCGTCACCTTCTCCTCCACCTTGTCCGCCGGCAGGTCCTTGTACGCGCGGTAGAGGATCTCCCCCAGGTACCACAGGCCCTTGGCCGCCTCCTCCGTCTGCCCGTCCGGGCCCTGCACCGCCGCCGTCAGCGTCTTGATGAGCGCGTCCGGTGGCTCCTTCACCGCCGTGGTGGCCTGCACCTCGGCCAGCACCGCCACCGCCGCCGCGCTCGTCTTGTCGAGCTTCAGCGCCACGTCCGCCGCCGTCTTCGCCTTCACGTAGTCCCGCGCCCGCAGGTGCGTCTGGGCCAGCAGCACCATCACCTCCGCCTTGCGTGCCCCCGCCACGTCCGCCGCCGCCTCCAGGTCCCTCGCGGCCTCCTTGAACTGGCCCAGCGCCTGCCTCAGCCGCGCGCCCGTCAGCCAGCCATCCACCGCCGCCACGTCCGCTCCCAGCCTCCCGCCCACCGTCTCAAAGTGGCCCGCCGCCTCGGTGAAGGCCGCCGCCTCCGCCGCGTGACGGCCCAGCGTCAGCAGCACGTCCGGCACGAACTGGCTCTTCGGGTACTCGTCCGTCAGCCGCTTGCCAATCTCCCGCTCGCGCCCCAGGTCCCTCTTGTCGCGCGCCGCCGTGAAGGCGCCATACAGGGCCTTCTCGCCCAGCTCCGCGCCCTTGTTCTCGTTGGCCACCTTCAGCAGGCCCTCGATGACGTCGCCCGTCTCCTGCGAGCTCTTCAGCGCCAGCTCGTCCAGGGCCTCGGCGCGCGTCTGGGCCAGAATCCGCTTCACGTCGTTCTGGAAGGCCGCCGGCAGCGCCGCGCCGAGCAGCTTCTGGCCCGTCTCCTCCATGCCCTTGAAGTCATTCACCTGCCGCAGGCTGTCCAGCGCGAGGTTGCCCGCCGCGGTGGCGTCCTTGTGCGTGGGGTGCGCGAGTGCGAAGGCGGTGAAGAGCTCGGCCGCCTTGGGGAACTCGCCGTCCTCGTACCAGGCCCGGGCGATGTTGAACTTCACCTCCAGCACGTTGGGGCTCTGCGGGTAGCGCGACACGAAGTCCGCTCCCATCAGCTTGAGCGCCTGCCGCGCGTCCGCCACCTCGAAGGCGTTGCGGCGCTGCGCCTCCTCCGGCTTCACCGTGGAGAAGTGCGCCAGCAGCGCCCCGTACATCGCCTCCTCCACGCCCTTGGCGTCCTTCGCCTTCTCCTCGTAGCGCACCAGCTCCTCGAACTGGCGCGCCGCCCCGGGGTACTCCTTCGCCGCGAAGAGCGCCTCCGCCCGGTTCTTCATCATCGTCCGCACGTACTGCTCCGGCCGGAAGAGCCCCAGGTACTCGCGGTAGGCCGCCGCCGCCTTCAGGTACAGCCCCTTGTCCTCCTTCTTCTGCGCCGCCACGTGCAGCTGCGTGGCCAGGTCGCGCCCCATCTCCTCCAACTCCACCAGGTGCTTCTTGCGCTCGGCCTCGTCCAGCTGCGGGTCCGTCTTGCTCGTCACCGCCGCGCGCACCAGGAAGCGCAGATCCTCCGGCTCGGGCAGCACCTTGCCCTTGGCCGCCTTGAGCGCGTCGTACAGCTTCTGGCTCCGCTCCAGGTCCATCTCCGGGTCGTGCTGGAGCTCCATCAGCTTGCGCAGCGCGGGGATGGCCCACTCGTACTGCGCCTTGATGAAGTAGCGGTTGCCCAGCTTGTCCAGCGCGAGCGCGTAGGTGGCCCGGCTGTCACTCAGCTTCTCGAAGTAGTTGAGCGCGCCCTTGGCCGGCCGCGCCTCGGTGTAGCTGTAGACGAGATCCAACAGCGCCTCGCGCTTCACGTTGAGCGTCTTCTGCACGTCCACCCCGGGCAGCGGGGCGCTGGCCGCGGCGGCCTCGAAGAAGGGCACCGCCTCCGCGTGCTTGCCCTGGTTCACGCGAATCCACCCCAGCTTGTAGCGGGCCAGGTCGTGCACCGGCGAGGGCGGCGCCTCCAGGATGGCCGCGTAGTGCTTCTCCGCCAGCCCCAGGTCCGCCTTGTCGAAGTGGTGGTCTCCGAGAATTTGCAGCGCCTCCAGCCGCAGCGGGCTGCCGGGGTGCTTGCGCACCAGCTCGTCCAGCGTCTTGAGCATCTCGTCGAAGGCGCCCAGCTCGCGCTGCTCGTGCGCGAGGTAGAAGAGCACCTTGTCGCCATCGTGGAAGTCCGGCCACTCGCGCTGCAGCCGGTAGTACATCTGCACGGCCTTCTGCTTGAGCAGGCGCGTCTCGGGCGACACCAGCGCGCCGCTGGCCCCGGGCGGACGCTGCTCCGCCTGCAGGTAGTACACGTACCGGCTCTTCTCCACGTACAGCTCCGCCAGGCGGAACTGCAGGTCCGGCAGGTAGGGCGCGTTGCGGCTCCTGGCGATGAGCCGCTCGGTTTCTCCGATGGCGCGGTCCACCTTGAAGATGTCGCGCTGGAGCTTCTCGATGAGCTCCTGGCGCTCCTTCGCCTTGGACGCCAGCGGGTTGACGGGGCCCGCGGCGAGCAGCGCCGCGATGAGCAGCAAGGGGCCGGTCATGGGTTCTCCTCGATGCAGCGGCTCTCGAGGTGGACGCGGTACGAGCGCAGCTCGTCGTTCCAGTACTCGCCATCGAAGGTGAAGCCCACCTGCGAGGGCGACAGCAGCTCCTCCTCGGGCGGCGCCACCACCTTGGCGCCCTTCTTCACCCGCTCGTACAGCTTCAGGCCCACCTCGTACTCCATCAGCCGCACCTGCTCGGCCGCGCGCAGCAGCGTGTCCGCCTGCTTCCGCACCGACTCCTCCAGGCGCGCCTGGTAGGTGCGCCGCGCCTCGGCGTGCGCCAAGTCATACGTCTTGGTGAGGTGCGTGTAGAGCGGCCCGCCGAAGCTGCCCGCGTAGCGGCCCAGGCGCTCCCCCTCCAGCTCCAGCACCTCCAGGTAGCGCGCGGCTCGCCTCGTGGCCCCCTGCGCGCTCGCGGCCCGGCGCAGCCGCACGTCCTGCGTCAGATCCTCGCGGGCACGGATGGCCTCCAGCGAGTCCGCGAAGCGCCGCGTCAGCTCCTTCGCCGCGCGCTTGGCCGGCAGGTAGTGGCACAAATCCCGGTAGATGAGCGCGCGCAGCAGGTACTTGTCCGGAAGGAACTCGTCCCGGAAGGAGGGCGCGTCCAGCGTGGTGAGGATGCCCAGCGCGGCGCGCACTTCGCCCAGTTTGTAGCGCGTCCACGCCTCCTCCAGGTACAGCGTGGCCCGGCCCGGGTCCAACTCCGGCAGCTTCACCAGCCCATAGGCCTCCAGCGCCCCCGGGTAGTCCTGGCGCTCGTAGCGCAGGCGCGCCACCGCCAGCGCCGCCTCGTTGCGCGACTCGCGGGTGAGCTTCTCGTCCTTGCTCAGCCCGAGGAAGTCCTCGATGAGCTCGTCGTTGGGCTCCTTCACCTCGCGCAGCCGCGTGACGAGCAGCGCGTAGCGGGCGCGGCTGGCCTCGGCGCTGCCCTCGGGCAGCTTGGAGAAGTGCGTGGTGGCCCAGCGCTCGTTGCCCACCCGCAGGTCCACCAGCCCCTGCTGGTAGTGCGCGTAGGCGCCCGCCTCCTCCGGGAGGAAGCCCAGGTCCAGCGCCCCGAAGACCTGCTCGTCGATCATCACCTCGTCGTGCGGCCGGTCCGTCAGCTCGCGCAGCGTCTCCAGGGCGCGGGGCAGCACCTCGGGGTGGGTGCGCTCGCGGGCGATGCGCGACAGGTACACGCCGCCCGCATGCGTGAAGCCCAGGTCGATGAGGCTGCGCGCCAGGAAGTACTGGCCCCAGGCGTAGTTCTCGTGCGTCCGGGGCGCCGAGAGCAGCCACGTGTAGAGCGGCCCGGCGGCGGCGCGCGCGTTGCCGGCGAAGTAGTCCGCCAGCGCCTTGTCGAACACCGCGTCCGGGACCTTCTCGGCCGGGGGAGGCGCTGCCTGCGCGGGCGCGGCCTCCTTCGTGGCGGGAGCGGGGGCAGGGGCCGCCGGAGCACCACCCGCCTGGGCCTGGACGAGCGCGGGCGTGGCGAGCAGCGCGGTGGAGACCAGCGCGGCGAGGAGCGTGCGGGGAGTCATTCCGTGGCGCCGAAGTTGAACGCGGTGGACAGCTGGAGCGTGGGCACCTGGATGAGGCGGGTGGCGCCCACGAACACCGTGTTGTTCGTCACGTCGAAGCGGAAGGAGAGGTTGCGGCCGGTGAAGACGCGCACGCCGAGGCCCAGGTTGATGGCGGGACGGAAGCCGTCGGCGCGCTGGAGCTTCAGCACCGTGGCGCCTCCCAGCAGGAAGGCGCTGAAGTGCACCACCGAGCGGTTGTTGACGGCCATCTTCCCGTAGATGGGGCTCCACACCAGGTCCGAGCCCATCATCCACTGCACCTGCTCCTCGAAGGCGGAGCTGGTGGGCGAGGCGTCGAAGTCGCGCTCGAGCTGCTCGCGCAGGCTCGTCTTCAGGTTGTAGCTATAGCTGCCCCGGCCCACCTGCCAGGCGAAGCTGTCGGTGAAGTGGTAGGTGTAGCCGACGGTGCCGAGCACGCCCTTGTAGAAGGCATCGGCGGGCAGCACGCCCACGCCGAGCGTCAGCTCATGGTTCATCCGGTAGAGCCGCTCCTGCACGGCGGAGACGGTACCGGGGTTCTCGAGGGCCTCGGCCTGGGCGCGGGCCAGCCCGGGCAGGACGAGCGAGAGGAGGAGCAGGGCGTATCGCACGGTTCGGTCCTGGCGGAGGCCGGCCGGACGCGACGGGGAGCGCATCAGTAGCCGACCGAGTTGAAGATGAACGGGTAGGTGATGATGACGGCGCCACCCTTGGCGGGCGGGAAGGTCCACGCCTTCAGGCCGCCGATGATGCAGGCCTCGACGGAGGGGCTGCGCAGGGTGGAGGACTTCGTCTTGGTGGCCACCACGCGGCCGTTGGTGCCGATGGTCCACTCCAGCACCACCTTGCCGGCCAGGCCGGGGTCCTTGAGCAGCGCGCGCTCGTAGCAGGCGTACACCTCCTGCAGGTGGCTGTTGACCACCTTGGCCACGGCCTCGCGATCGATGGAGCCCTGTGCGGCGATGGTGCGCGCGGTGGCCCGCGTCACCGTCCCGCCCACCTTGCCCTTGCCCACGCGGCCCGCGCCCAGCGCACCGATGCCGCCACCGCCCTTGCCGCGCAGAATCTCCGCGCCCAGCGTGGCGCCGCCGCCCTTGCCCCCGCCGCCCAGGCCCAACGTCCCCAGGCCCGCGTTGGCGATGGGCGCCTTGCCGATGAGCCCCGAGAGCTTGAAGTTGGTGTTCTTCGCGTTCTTGCTGCCCGGGCCACTGCCCAGCTTGTCCACCGCCGCCAGCAGGTCCGTGGTGGCGGGGCCCGCGGCCGTCAGCTTCGCCAGGGCCTTGAGGGCATTGGACTCGGGCGCGTCGGCCACCGCCTTGGGCAGCGGCTTGCGCGGCCGGGGCGCCGGAGGCTCCGGTGTCGCGGGGGCCTTCGTCTCCTTGTTGGCCACCTGCTTCTTGGGCGCCTTCTCCTTGATGGCCTCGAGCTTCTTGCGGGCCTCTTCCTTCTTCTTCGGCTCGGGCGCGAGCAGGCGCAGGGCGATGGGCGGCAGGTTCTTCTGCGTGAAGTCCGCCCCGTCCAACTGCCTGGGCATGACGGCGAGGAAGCCACCAAAGGCCGAGGTGAAGAACAGGAAGCTGCCCACGGCCAGCCAGGGCAGCCCCTTGAGCGGATGGACGCGCACCTTCTCGGGCAGCGGGGCCGCGTAGGCCACCAGCGACATCCTGCCCTCGGACAGGCGCGCGGCGGTGCCCTGGCGCAGGGTGAGGAAGGGGCGCTCCCCGTTCACCTCCAGGGCCTCGGGCGCCACCGGGGTGAAGCGGCCGTCCGCGCCGCTGCGCTCCACCTTCGCGCCCTTGGGCACGTAGAGGCGGAAGGCGTCATTGACGGTCTCGGCCAGCGTGAAGGGCTCGTCCGGGAGCTGGAAGCCCCACAGCGGCATGGGGGCGCGCTCGTCCGCGGACGCCCGGACCGGCTTCCTCCCCGGGGCGAAGCGGCGCGCGTCCCGGCGCACGGCCCCCCAGTACAGCTCCAGGTACAGGTGCGCGCGGCCCTTGCGGCCCGCGTCCAGCCGGGGCGCGTGCGTGGGCCGGTCCTGCGGCGCGCTCGGGCGCTCCCACTCCATCTCCGTGCCGGCGGGCGCCAGGGTGGGGCCCGGCTCCGGCGGCACGTCCTCGAGCAGCTCGTCCGCGAGCACGAGCGAGGGGCCCGTGGCCTGCACCGGCTGGGGAGCGCGGCGCCGCGCCGAGGGCATGGTGCCCATCGGGACCTCGGGCACGGGGACGGGCTCGGCGATGGGGCGCGACGGGACGGACGAGGCGCCGACGCCATACACGGCGGTCGCGCCCGGAGGCGTGGGGGCCGGGGCGGGGACTCCCGGAAGCGTGGGGGCCGAGCCGGGACGCATGCGCGGCACCGTGGCCGCGGGCGGCGGGGGAGGCGCCATGGGGGCCACGGGCCTCACCGGGCCCGAGGGCCTCGCGAGGGGCTGGGTGGCGGAGAGCTGCGATGGGGCCTGCGCCGGCGCGGGCGGAGGTGCGCCGCCCAGCAGGGCGGCCACTTCGGGAGGTGGCTGCGCCCCGTCACGGGGCTTCTGCGAGAGCACGCGCGTCTTCAGCACGAAGGGGCCGCAGAGCACCTCGTCCGTCGAGCGGATCTCACAGGCGGAGATGCGGTGGCCGTTGACGTAGACCGGCTGGCCTGAGCCCGCGTCCTGGAGGGCCGCGCGGCCGTTCTGGAAATAGAGGACGGCGTGGCGGGGCGCGACGGAGGCATCGTCCAGCCGCAGGTCCGAGGACGCGTCCGAGCCGAGCGCGTACGTGCCCGGAGTGAACACCTCCGTGCCCACGAGGAGCCCGTCGCGAAGGATGACGACCTGGAGAACCGTCTGCTGGCCGCTCAACGCTACTCCTCCTGACGCAGGCCTCCCGGCCGGATGACTACGGCTGCTGATCGTAGACGGTGGAGACGATCTCCGAGCGGAAGTTGTCGCGCTCGCGGATCATCGACCGCGTCTTCAGCTCCTTGCGGTCGTACAGGTAGACGGCTCCGGACTTGTTGGTCTGTCCCTGGATGAGCCGGTCATCGAAGTCGATGCGGGCGGGGCCTCGCGTGGGAGGTGCCGCCGAGGAGGCCGCGGAGGGCTCGCCGGACACGGGCTCGGTCACCCGCCCCGAGGCGGGTTCCACCTGCCGAGAGGGCTCGGACTTCCGGGAGGGCTCGGCCTTGTTGGGGGGCGGCTTGCGGTTCTTCCCCTTGGCGGCGCCCGCCTTCGCGCGCGAGCGGCCCTGCGCCCAGGCCTCGGTGCCCAGGGGCGTGGGAGCAAGGCCGAGGAGGCCAGCGATCACCAGGGAGGAGAGGAAGCGCCGCATCAGCCCGGCACGTTACGCGATGCGCGTACCAACCTGTCAACGCGGGAACGGCAACTTGCGGTCAGGCTGGAAAGGTGGAGTGCTGCTCGGAGTGGCGGTGGCTTCGTGACTCGTTCGATTCATTCCCTCGCGGCACTCGCCGCGCTCCTCATCCTCCTGGCCGCGGCCGGTGTGGTGCTGTGGCGCCACGGTGTTGACTCTGGGCCGCGTTTCTCTCCGCGGCTCGACGCGGTGGGCCCGCGGCTGACGAGCAACCAGACCTCGCAGCCGCTCGCCATTCACGGCGAGGGACTGGTGCCCGGGCTGCGGCTGGTGCTCGGGCCGCCCCTGTCGCGCGAGCTGCCCCTGTCGGTGGTGGACGCACGGCACGCGTACACGCGCCTGCCCGCGGACCTGGAGATGGCGGCGGAGCAGGTGCAGGCCGTGGTGACGGTGCGGCTGGCCGGGCCTCCGGACGTGACGCCCGAGGGCGAGGCGCGCCTCACGGTGGTGAATGACACGGCCTTCGCGGACCTGACGGCGATGGTGCGCTCGCCGGATGGGCGCACGCTGTTCATCGCCTCGCCGCCGACGGACACGGTGTTCGCCCTGGACGTGGCCAGCGGGCGCGTGGAGCCGCTGGCGGCAGGGGATGGGCCGAGCGCACTCGACACCTATGAGGACGCGCAGGGGCGCCCGTGGCTGGCGGTGGCCCACCTGTGGACCGGGGCGCTGCACCTGTACGCGCTGGATGCGCCCGGGAGCGCGCCACGGGTACTGCCCGCGCCGGCCGGGGCGCTGGGTCTCTCGGTGGATGGGGCTCGCGGCGTGGCCTTCGTGGCCGAGCACGTGCGGGATGAGGTGCATGCGCTCTCGCTGGAGGACGGGCACGCGGTGTGGCGCACGAAGGTGGACCCGAATCCCCGGGCGTTGGCGCGCTGGAAGGGGCTGCTCGCGGTGGGCAGCCTGCAGACGGGGCAGGTGGAGCTGCTGCGGCGGGAGGACGGCGTGCCCGTGGCGACGGTGGTGCCGAAGCCCGGCGTGCGCATTCTCGGAGGCGGGACGGAGCGCTTCTCCGGGCAGGTGATGGGCGGCAAGGCGGCTCGGGGGCTGGTGGGCTCGGAGAAGCTGGGGCGTCTCTTCCTGGCGAGCCTGGGGCCCAACGTGGGGCCCAATGCCGAGCGCATGGAGGTGAGCCCCAACGGCGGCGTGGCGGAGCTGGACCCGGAGCGCGGCGAGGTGGTGCGGCACCGGGGCTTCGGCGCGGGCATCACCGAGGGGCTGGCGCTCGATGAGGAGGCGGGGCTGCTGTACGCGGCGGACGTGGGGCTGGGGCGGGTGCGGGTGCTGGACGCGCGCCGGTTGGAGGTGTTGCAGGAGGTGCCCATGCCGCTGCCCGAGGGCACGCCGCTGGTGCGGCCGGAGGCGGACTTCGGGACGGCGGGCCGGGCCGGAGTGGAGTTGCACGCCGGGCCGAGAGCGCTGGTGCTGGCGCCGGACGGACGCACCCTCCACGTGCTCAACCGGCACACCGGGACGGTGGCGGTGGTGGATGTGTCCGAGGCCCGGGCGGGCCGTGCGCGGGTGGTGCGGCAGTGGCCGGTGACGAGGATGGGCACGCAGGCGAAGCGGCGGCTGGGGCAGGTGCTCTACTACGCGGACCTCGGCCGCACGGCGATGAGCTGCGATGCGTGCCACCTCGAGGGCCACACCGGAGGCGTCTTCTTCGAGAAGACGCGGCCGATGCGCATCTACCGCTCCACCACGGTGCTCGGCAGCCGCGACACGCCGCCGTACTTCACGCCGGCCAGCACGCACAGCCTGGCGGAGACGATGCGCACGGTGGGCAGCCGCAACCGCTTCCATAAACCGTCGCTCACGGAGGCGGAGGTGGAGGCGCTCACGCTGTACGTCTCGCTGCTGCCTACGCCGCCCAATCCCTTCCGGGACGAGCACGGCGTGCCCCTGGAGACGGTGGAGCTGCCGGACGGACGGCGCGGGAGCCCCGCTCGAGGCCGGGAGATCTTCGAGGGGAAGGGCGGCTGCACCGGGTGCCACCCCGCGCCGCTTTTCACGCTGGACCAGGACCCGAGGACGCGCGGGCGCTACCTGGAGGTGGGAACGCCGAACGCGCTGCCCTTGAGGCTGGAGCAGCAGGACCTGGTGCCGGGAGCCGCGCCGCCCTCGCTGGTGGGGGCGTGGGACATCTGGCCCATGCTGAGCAGCGGCGCCGCGGGCTTCGAGGTGCGCGAGGGAAACCGGCTGGCCGTGGGCACGCGCTTCCCGCTGCGCGCGGTGGTGGACATGTCCGGCCCCGCGCACGGGAACATGAAGGCGCTCTCGCCCGGGGAGCAGGACGACCTGCTGGCTTGGCTCCTCACGCTCTGAGTTGAGCTTCGAACAGCGGACACAGGCGGTTGCCGCGGCTCGCCCGTGCTCGCGGGGAGTGCCAACCTGACGGTCTCTCCTCCACCCCGTGCGGAAAGTGAGCCGTCGCATGCGCCTGCCATGGTTGTCGGGGCTCCTCCTGCTCCTGGTGGGCTGTGCCTCGGATTCCTCCCGCTCGTACCTGGGCGGCGCTGGCGCTGAACCGGTGGGTGAGAGTCTGCTGGTCCGTGGCGACTCCGAGGCCGCGCCAGAGGAATGGGCCGTGTTCCTCCCGGTGGAGATGGAGGAGGTGGGTCTGGAGGGCTGGAGCGCGGAGGCCTTACGCGCGGCCGGTTACCGCCTCGAGGTCGTCGAGTTCGAGGACATCCTCGAACCCGTGCGGAGCCAGGACCCGGGAAGCGGAACGGGTGAGCTTCTGAACCGGCGTCCTCCCCGGAGAGGGGGCAGAGGTGGAACAACCGGAAGTCGGCTGACTCCCTCGCTCAATCCGCGGCCTACGCCTCAACAAAGGATGGAGAACCAGCGGCGCGCGGCGGATCTGGCGGCGGTGCAGGCCGCGCGTGACCTCTATCAGCAGCGGCTGGCGGATGCGCAGGTGGCCTTTCCCAACAGCGCGGGGTACCAGGACCACCACCTCATCCCTGTGTACCTCGGTGGGCCTCAGACTGGCGTGACGTACCGGATTCCCACTGCCTACCACAAGATGATCACCCGGGCGTTCCGCAAGGAGTGGGGCTACGACAGGCCAGGTTATCCAAAAGCCGAGCGGCTACAGCAAATACTGCTCACGGTCTACTCCCAGTTCCCCATCCCTCAACTCATCGGAATCAATCCATAACCATGCGTGAGTTCATCGAGTTCAGGATCTCGGATCCAGATGCGAGCGAGTACCTGGGAGAGGTGGGATGGAGAATGGGAGATGATGGACTCGTTCGCTGCGTTCGACTTCCCATGGAGGATGAGCGGGTCCAATTGATCGGCGAGTTGGATGGCGAGTTCCAACGCGCTGGTGGCTCATTCTTCATGGGTTGGCACATCACTCGCCATTACACGGCCGAGGAGATTCAATCGGCGGAGGTATTCAACCTGAATCTCCACTCGGTGTTCGAGCCGTGTGGAGAGATGTGCGGGACAGAATATGACGAGTCCTCGGCGTGTCCCCATTGTGGCGCTGGCTCACGCCAGGCTACGGCTCTGCGCCTCGAACCTGAAACCATTCCCAGGCGAAATATGAGCCGTACCATCGCCGGGGAAATCATCATGTCGAGCCGGCTGGTGCGGGCCTTCCAGGCCCATGGCATCACGGGCGCCTCTTTCCTACCCGTGCGAGATACCTCGGGACGGGTGCTCGAGAACTGGCATCAGCTCGTTGTCACCTCCGCGCCCGTGGACGTCGTCCCTCCCACGCAGGCCAACAATGGTCCGTTCGACTTGGATGTGAACGGAGATTATCGCTGCCCCCAGGGCCATGTGCTCGGTCTGAACCTCATTTCCGAGTTGTGGCTGAAGAAAGACAGCCATGACGGCAGTGATCTGGCTCGCACGCGGCAACTCTTCGGTCCTCGCATGGGCGTCCTGCGGCCACACCCCAAGCTCCTCATCTCCCCCAGGCTCTTCCGGCTGTTGCGCGAGCTGAAGGTGGGCCGCCTCATCGCGGAGGTGGCCCACTGGGGCTGAGGCCGCCTACTTCCGCTTCGTCCGTGCCGCCTTCTTGGCGGCGGGCTGCTTCTTCTCCGGCGCGGGCTGCTTCTTACGGGGCGCGGGGCCGCGGCTGCTGCGCAGCGGCTTGCCCTTCTTGTCGAAGAACACGTCGAACAGCTCGCTGCCCGTGAGCCACGAGGGCGAAGCGGGTGCCGGGGCGACGTCGACGTTGCCATCCTCGTCCTGGCGCAGCACCAGCACCTCTTCCTGCTCCAGCCCCGGCAGCAACATCGCAGAGTGCGTGGTGGCGATGAACTGGAGCCGGGGGAAGATGCGCTTCAGCGCGGGAACGAGCGCCGTCTGCCAGCGCGGGTGCAGGTGCAGATCCAACTCGTCCACGAGCACCAGCCCCTCCATCTTCTCGGGCGCCACGGGCTTGCCCGCCTCGAGCAGGAAGTGGCCGATCAGATCCGCCAGCCAGGCGATGGAACTCTGGTACCCGTGCGACAGCCACGTGGCCGGAACCTTCACGCGCTGGCCGCCCATGTCCATCTCGAAGCAGTGGGCCTCCAGCATGTCCTGCCGCGTGCGAACGATGCCCTGGCTCTTCAGCTCCAGGTCCACGAGCCCCGGCAGCAGGTTGCCCTCCAGCAGCACCTGCTTCAGCACCCGGCTGTAGGCCTTCGCCTGGGCGGGCTCGAAGACATCCGCGAAGCCGGTGGCAATCAGGCTGCCCTGGTCGAAGAGGTTCGCCATGCGCTGCTTGATGGGGTCCGACAGGCCCTCGCCCTGGATGGCGTTGGGGCGGGGCAGGGCGCGCGCCACGCCGTAGCCCGCGACGAACCACCCCGGCAGCTGCGTGCGGCGCGCCTCGCGGATGGGATCGAAGACGCGCGTGTGCTCCACGCCCACGTACCTCGAGTTGCCCACCAGCTCGCGCCAGGTGTTCTTCGCCGCCACCGAGCTCCTCACATAGGGCGGCAGCGAGTGCTTCCTCTCCAGGCCCGGGTATTCGCGCGCCTTGTGCCCTTCCTGGCCGAAGGTGAACTCGGCGCCGATGAGCATCAGCTCGCTGGAGGGCAGCCGCCGGTCTGGCAGCGAGGTGACGTCCGCGAGCTCGCTGCCCAGCGAGGAGCCGCTCGCGGCGAGCGCGATGGCCTGGAGGACGGCTGTCTTGCACAGCCCGTTCTCCCCGACGAAGACGGTCCAGGGCCGGATCTCCCCGTCCGCGCGGGTGAAGGAGATGGCGACATCCCGCAGGAGCTTGAGGTTCTGGAGCGTGAGGCTGCGCAGGTACATGCGGAGGGCCAACGTGTACGGGTAGGGCCGCACCATATCCTCACCCGACACGCTTGTGGGTATTCGTAAGACTTGACCCACCCAGGGGTGAGGATGACCCGGCCCCCGACATGAGTCCTTGCGCCCATGGCGGAGGCTGGGCTCTACAATCCCGCCGGATGAGCACCCTCCCGCGGATGGCCTGCCTCCTGGTGCCCGTGCTGCTGCTGTCGTGCTCCGACGCGGGCCTCTACGCGCTCGACGGACGGGGCCCGAGCGGCAGGGACAGAGCGGACTTCGCCGGCAACGTGTGCGTGCCGCTCGCGGGGGGCAACGCCTTCCCCGTGAAGGTGCTCTTCGCCGTGCAGGGCGGGGCGGGCCTGCCCGCGGACATGCCGGGGGCCGTCACCGAGGCGCTCGGCACGCTCACCAGCCGCTTCTCGGTGCCCTACATCCAGTTCAGCCTGGTGGCCTTCCACACCGTGGCCACGGGCCTGCTGGGGCGCTTCGACGACGCCACCGCCCTGCAGGCCGTCCTCCCGCGCTACGCCACCTACCAGGAGTCCGGGCCCACCAGCGTCCGCTCCGGCCTGAAGTTGGCCAAGAGCATCCTCTCCGGCGACATGCAGACGGGCTGTCCCGGCGAGGTGGCCCGCACCCGCTACCTCGTCGTCGTGGTGATGACGAGCGCGGACCTGAGTTGCCAGAACCCGGCCTTCAACGCGGGCCTCGACTCGCGCTGCACCCGGCTGACGGACCCCGCGGCCTGCAGCCGGTGCGAGCTGGCCGCCGCCACCGGAGAGCTCAAGGCGCTCGTGGAGCGCTTCGGCGCGGGCGAGGTGTCCGTGCAGCCCGTCTACGTGCGCGCCGAGGCCGATACCAACACCGCCGCCCAGGTGGCCGCCATCGCCAACGCCGGGGGCACCGAGGCCGTGACGGCGAGCTTCACCACCCTGGGCACCGCGCTCGGCGGCCTGGACTACGCGTCGCTGCAGAGCCACCTGAAGCTGAAGCGCTTCCTCGCCTTCAACCGCAACGTGGTGGTGCGCGCCGGCCAGGTGCTCGCCGACAGCGACGGCGACGGCCTGGCGGACAGCGACGAGCTGGCGCGCGGCGTGGACCCCACGCTTCCGGACACCGACCAGGACGGGCTCATGGACGGCATCGAGGTGCGCATGGGGCTGAATCCGGCGCAGGGGGACTTCATCCCCGGCTGCAACCCGGCCCTGGACGATGACGGCGACCGGCTCAACACCTGCGAGGAGCGCGTGCTGGGCACCGACCCGTGCGTGGGGGACTCGGACGGCGACGGCCTGCCGGACCTCGTCGAGGCCCTCACCCGCACCAACCCGCTCGTCCCCGAGGACCTGCAGGACAGCGACCGCGACGGCATCCCCAACATCCAGGAGGCGGAGGCCCACTCGGATCCGCTCAGCGCGGACCTCGCCTTCCAGACGGAGCGCGGCTACGGCTACTCCATCACCGAGGCGGCGCCCTCCGAGGACGGCCGGGCCTGCTACGCGGTGCGCGCGGAGAACGTCACCCTGGTGCCCACCCTCGAGCGCCCCGAGCCCTCCATCCCCGGCCGCCGCATCCGCGCGGGCACCAACGACATCTACCTCTATATGCAGGTGGGCCGGGACAACGACCCGCGCGGCGCGGGCATCGGCTCGCTGCGCATCGAGCGCCTGCGCTATACCGAGGACGAGGGCCGCGTCCCCGCCGGCACCCGCTCCTTCTCCCCCGAGGACTTCATCCTGGGGACTTGAGCCCCCAGGTGTGGAGTCCTCCCCCCAGGCTCGCTGAGGGGAACACCCCCCACCCGCCGTTGCCCGCCGCCCGCGTCGTCCGCAACCCCGTGAATTTCCAGCCCTTCCCGGGCCCAGGTCCCCGGATCGGCTCTTGCTATTGGCCCGGCGCTGAAAGGAGTCACCATGACGCTCTCGCGCATCGCTTCCACCCTCGTCCTCGGGGTGCTCTTGCTGCTGCCGGCTCCGGCCGCGGCCCAGACCAACGGGGCGGACAACCCGGAGTGCCTGGGCGAGCAGTGCGGCCGTCCGAAGGAGGAGGGCGGTGGCTGCGGGTGCGGCTGTGGCTGCTCCGTCTGGGTGGCCTACACGGACGACGGCACGACGCTCTCCTACACGGATGACGGCGATGGCGACGGCAAGTCGGACGGCCACGACAACTGCCCCTTCGTCCCCAACCGCCTCCAGGAGGATGACGACGGCGACGAGGTGGGCAACGTCTGCGACAACTGCTCCATGCTGGCCAACCTCCAGCAGAAGGACGCGGACGGGGACGGCCTCGGCGACGACTGCGATCCGGACCAGGACAACGACGGCAAGGCCAACGCGGAGGACAACTGCCCGCTGGTGCCCAACAAGAACCAGGAGAACCTGGACGGGGACGAGAAGGGCGACGTCTGCGACACGGACGATGACAACGACAGCGTGCTGGACGGCGACGACAACTGCCCGCGCGTGCGTAACCCGGACCAGGTGCTGCCGGAGGACCGGAGCCAGTGCAACGTGGACCGGGACGGGGACAACGTGCTGGACAGCTTCGACAACTGCCCCAGCCTGGCCAGCACCGACCAGCGCGACACGGACGAGGACGGGATGGGGGATCCCTGTGACGCGGACAAGGACGGCGACAGCAAGCTCGACAGCGCGGACAACTGCCCCCTGAAGGCCAACCCGGACCAGGTGGATGACGATGGCGACGGCAAGGGCGACGTGTGCGACGCCTACTACTGCGTCGTCGTCAACGCGGAGGACCCCGACAACTGCCTGGACCCCAAGGGCCCCTTCGCCGTGCACGGCGGTGGCACGCTGGCGCTGAAGAAGGGCGAGAAGGCCCTGCTGCCCCTGTTCGCCAACCGCAACGGCATGGCCATCGAGTACACGTGGACCGTCACGCGCCGCCCCGAGGGCTCCAAGGCCGTGGTGGAGAACCCCCAGGGCGCGGTGACGAAGAGCAACCACTGGGCCTACGCCTATACCGAGGGCGAGAAGCCCACCTTCACCGCGGACGTGGATGGCGAGTATGTCCTCCAGCTCCATGCGAAGCTGGCCTTCGATGACCGGGTGTACCCCGGCCGGCGCGAGTCCACCTCGGAGCTGTCCCTCGAGGTGGCCAACGACAACGGCTGGAACTGCTCCGCCTTCCCCGCGACGGGTGGCGGGATTGCGCTCGCCGCCGTGGCCGCCCTGCTGCGCCGCCGCCGCCGCTCCTGAAACCCGTTGTCCCAGGAAGGTCCACACCGGATGCGACGCCTGACCCTGCAGACGCTGCTCGTGGCGGGCCTCCTGGCCCTGGCGCCGGGCTGCACCGACACGCTCGTCGAGCCGCTCGCGCAGGACAAGACGAACCTGGATGACCGGCTCACCCTCCAGGGGCGGGTGTGCACCAGCACGCCCGACGCGGATGGCTTCCCGGTGAAGGTGGTGCTCGTCATCGACCAGTCCGGCAGCATGTGCGTGTCGGATCCGCCGGGCTCGCAGGAGGGCTCGGGCTTCTGCGAGCGCGCCGAGGTGAAGGCCATCGTCCCGCCGGGCGTCACCGAGCCCGCGCGCGTCCGGGCCCTGCGCCGGCTGGTGAACCAGTTCCGCGCGCAGCCCAACGTGGAAGTCTCCGTCGTCCCCTTCGAGACGAACATCCGCAACCCGTGGCCCGGGAGCACGGGGGACCGCTTCGCCCGGCCCACCACCGCCTCCGGCATCGACACGTACATCGGCGGGCTGCAGAGCCAGCTGGGCAAGGGCACCGACTACCAGGGCGCCCTGGCCGAGGCGTACAAGATCATCGCGGGCGACATCACCGACGTGTCGCGGGATGACCCGGCGCAGCTGCCGCGCACCCGCTACGTCGTCGTCTTCCTCACGGACGGCACGCCGTACCCGCGGTGCTCGGCCAACGATGACCTCGGCCAGTACGCCACGCCGGACCAGCCGGACCTGACGTGGGAGGACTCGGCGAGCGCGCGCGAGTTCTGCAACCTGATGGACCCGGAGGACCCGGACGCCATCACCGGCTACATCGCCGGCACGGACCGCAACCAGAACTACCAGCTCTTCAGCCATGTGCGGCGGCTCATGGAGCTCAAGCAGCAGTACAACGTGGGAGACATCCGGATGCACACGGTGCTCCTCTTCAACGAGGAGGCGGTGCGCGCCTGCGGCCCCATCTGCCAGGACCTGTACGGCGTCTACCCGGGCGTGGACGCGGCGCAGTACCCGCGCGAGGCGAAGAAGATCTCCTCCTGGCTGCTCCAGCGCTTCGCGGAGCTGGGCGGCGGCGTGTACCAGGAGTTCAACAACTTCTCGGAGATCTCCCAGATTGGCCTGGGCGCGCTGGACTACTCGTCCTTCGCCTCGCGCAACGTGATGAAGACCCTGATGGTGGAGTCGCTCACCTCGCTGCCGGGCGACGAGGCGCGCGTGGTGGACAGCGATGGGGATGGGCTCGCGGACTCGCGGGACAACAACCTCACGCTGGGTAGCAACACCTTCACCCAGGACAGCGACGGGGACTGCTTCAGCGACGGTTTCGAGACGCTGCACGAGGACCAGGGCTTCCAGGCCGTCAACGCCAAGGACACGCGCGGGTGTGACCCCGCGTCCCCGCTGACGCCCGGCTGCGCGTGCCGGGACACGGATGGGGACGGGCTGTCGCAGTACGCCGAGGACTACCTGCGCACCCACTCGGGCCTCGTGGACAGCGACGGGGACGGCGTGCCGGACTCGCTCGAGGCCCGCTACGGGTTGGATGCGCGCACGCCGAACGCCTCCGGCATCGACACGGACGGGGATGGGACGCCCGACGAGCTGGAGCTGCGCGCGGAGAGCAACCCCACCCGGAGGGACCGGGCCTTCCACGAGCGCTTCGGCTACCAGTACGAGGTGACGGCCGAGGTGCAGGAGAACGGCAGCGTCTGCTACGACTTCACCATCTCCAACCTGCAGCTCGTCACCCCACCGCCGCGCGCGGGCGTGCAGCAGGGCTTCAACCTCTTCAAGGTGTGGTTCGCCCAGGCGCCCGAGAGCGGCGTGGCCACCGACTACGGCGAGTGGCGCACGGCCTGTGCCTGGGCCCAGTACGCGCCGCCGAGCGTGCGGGTGCCGCTGGGCCCCGGGCTGACCCTGGAGGACGGCCACTTCGTGAGACCCGATCGCCTCAACGAGGACACCGAGTACCGCGCCCGCTGCGTAGGAGAGCGCCCATGAACCGCGCGGCCGTGGCTGTCCTGCTGGGCCTGGCGGGCCTGTTGACGGTGGTGGCGTGCACGGACGCCTACCTCTACGACGGGCGCAGGGACGAGGAGGTGCCGGTGGACCGGGCCGTCGCGCTCGAGGGGCAGGTGTGCACCCTGGGCAGCAACCAGGTGGTGCGGCCCATCAAGCTCGTCGTCGCGCTGGACGCCAGCCAGTCCATGAACGTGAGCGACCCGGACGGCACGCGCGCCACCGCGCTGGTGGAACTCATCGACAGCCTGCCCCAGGACGACGAGGTGGAGCTGGCGGTGATGGTGTTCGCCGGCAGCACCACGGCGTACCTCACCCAGTCGGGCACGCCGCCCGCGGTGGAGGACGGCTTCGTCCGCGTGTCCGACCTGGACAGCAACGAGCGGCTCAACCTCATCCAGCGGCTGCTCACCTTCCGCAACCCGGACACCGCGCCCAACCGCGACGCCACCGACTTCGTGAAGCCGCTGGCGGACATCTACGCGCTCATCAACCGCGACATCTCCCTGAGCCGCCTGGAGCCCGGCGGAGCGGAGGCGCTGGCCCAGGCGCGCTACTCCGTCATCTTCCTCTCCGACGGCAAGCCCACCACGGACCAGGACGAGGAGCTGCTCAACGGAGACGCGGTGGTGCGCATCCGCCAGCTCGCGGACCTGGTGGAGGACGTGCGCGTCAACACGGTGCACGTCTTCCAGCCCCTCCAGCCGGTGAGCACGGTGTGCGACCTGACGGGGGATGGGGGCTGCCCCATGCTCCTCATCAACCAGAACGCGGAGCGGCTCTCGCGGATGGCGGAGCTGGGCGGCGGCAACTTCCGCGACTTCCGCAACGACGAGCCCATCAACTTCCTGGACTTCCGTTTCGGCCAGGTGCGGCGCTCCTTCGTCCTCAAGGAGCTGGTGGCCTCCAACTTCTCCGCGCCCCCGGGCAGCCCCCTGGGCGAGGCGGACACGGACGGCGATGGCCTCACCGACGAGCGCGAGGCTTCGCTGCGCACCGACCCCGCGAAGGCGGACACGGACGGGGACGGCTTCAGCGACGGGGTGGAGGTGCACTACCGGGACCTGGGCGTGGACTTCAACCCCACCGGCTACGCGCGGCCGGACGGAGGCGGATTGGACCCGGGCTGCCCGCCCGCGCTGCGCGGCGTGGACTCGGACTGCGATGGACTGCTGGACTGCGACGAGCAGTTCGTCGGCACCAACTCCGAGCGGGTGGACAGCGACCGGGACGGTGTGCCGGATGGGGTGGAGTGGCTGGGGGGCACGCAAGGCGCGAGCATCGACCTGGAGCAGGACCCGGACAACGACGGGGTGAGCAGCCGCAATGAGCTGCGCATGCACACGCGCCCGGTGGAGGTGGACACCGCGCACCTGTCCACGGACGGCTACCGCTACACGATGCGGGCCGCCGGGCCGCCGGATGCGCTGGGCCGCCAGTGCTACGACTTCCGCGTGGACAACGTGCTGCTGGCCCCCACCCAGGGTGACACCGACGATGCCGGGACGGTGGTGAGCGGCGCGGGCTACAACGACCTCTACCTCTCGGCCGCCATGGTTCCCGCGGATGACCCCACCGCGCGCACGCTGGTGCGCCACTTCCGCTTCCGGGGCGCTCGCTACCCGCTGGGCGGCATCAAGTCCCCCGTGGACGGTGTCATCCGCGTCACCCCCGAGGACTTCGTCGACGGCTGCCCCGGCCGTCCCGTTCCCCCGACGCCCTGAGCCGGGCGTCCCCGGCTTCCGCATCCCCCGCTCCCCCATGCACACCTCCGCCCGACTGCTGCCGCTCGTGTTGCTCGCCCTCACCGCCTGCCCCGCGCCGGGCTCGGATGGAGACCCGGACGGGGGCGAGCAGGAGATCGCCGACCTCTGCAACTCCCGCGAGGAGGCGCTGAGCTCCCCCGAATGCCAGCTCACGCCCGGCGTGGCCCTGGAGGACCGCTACCTGTCCTTCGAGCGCGACAACGACTGGTACAGCGTGCAGATCCCCGCGACCGTGGGGCCCCGCTCGCTGCTGCGCGTCACCGCCGTCTACCCCGTGCCCATCACCGCGGTGAACCTGTCCGTCAGCCTCCTGCGCGAGGACGGCACCGCGCTGGTTCCGCGCCAGGTGGACGTGCACGGCCAGGGGCAGCCCAGGCCCGTCGAGTTCCTCCTTCCCTTCACCGAGCCGGGCGCGAAGCTGCTCCTCCTGCTCGGCGACGAGCCCGCCAACCCGAGCCGTCCCGGCTATGACGCGCGCAACCCGTACTCGCTCCGGGTGGAGGTGGTGGACAACCCGGACGCCAACGAGCCCAACGACACGGCGGCCCAGGCCACGCCCCTGGTGCTGACGGGCGCGGGCGGTGTCCTGTCGGGGAGTGCCTCCGGCTACCTGGCCACCCCGGGGGACGTGGACCTCTTCTCCTTCGATGTACCGGCCGGGAAGATCGCCTACGTGCGGGTGGCGACGGCGACCCTGTCGCCCCAGCCGATTCCGGCCTACATCCTCTCGTACAAGCTGCTGCGCCCGGACGGCACCGCCGAGGCCGACAGCCGCCTGCTCACCAACACCCTCCGCGCGGACCTGGCCACCGCGCGCCGGGTGACGGCGGCGGGGACGTGGCAGGTGCTGGTGCGGGGCTGGGACAGTGACACCTCCGACGACAAGCCGTCTCCAGGAGACCTCCGCCTGCCGTACACGGTGGACGTGAAGGTGATGGACGAGGGCGACCCGAACGAGGGCGCCAGCGGCAACGACGACCTGGCGCGGGCGAAGGTGGTGCTCCTCAGCGGTGGCCCGTCGACGGCGAAGACGTCCTTCACCGGGCGCCTGGGCTCGGTGCCGGACGAGGACTGGTACGCGGTGGAGGTGCCCACCAACACCTCGCACACGGTGCTGCACTACCGGCTGGTGCCGCTGTCCGGGGGCGGCCGCTTCCCTCCGCTGCCCGGGCTGGCGGACCGGCAGGTGCGCGTCCTCACCCCGGTGACCGGCTTCTCGGCCAACGACTGCACCACGAAGGCGGACGTGTGCCCCAAGGGCAATGGTTATGGCACGGACTCCACGGTGACGGGCCTGGTGGCGGACTGGTGCGGCAACAGCCCGCCGCTGTGCCTGCACTCCTCTCGCGACGAGTCCGAGTACTTCTCCAACCTGCGCAACCTCGAGGGCACGTTGCCGGTGCCGCCGCATGGCGCCACCGTGCGCTACTACTTCCTCGTCCAGGACGCGGGCACCAACTGGGCGGACGACAAGGACTACCGCCTGGAGGTGGAGTGGCTGAGCGACGCGGACGAGACCACCCGCAAGGGCAGTGGGACGACGGAGACGGCCACCCCGAAGACCATGGCCAGCGATGATTCCGCCACGGCCTTCCCCGCGCCGCCCACCGGAGCCGCCTACGAGGTGAGCGGCTCCATCTCCTACGGAATGGGCCGGCTCGTCGGCAATGACCCAGTGAAGGGGCAGGGCGTGCGCGGCCCCTCGGACTACGACGCCGTGACCTCCGACGTGGACCTCCATGTCTTCACGCTGCCCACGTCCCTTCCCGAGCCGATGGACCGCACCTGGGAGCTGCAGTGGGAGGTGGCGGACCTGCCCGATGGGGGCGTGCCCTACGGCCTCTCGCTGGACCTGACCTTCTGTGATGCGAACCGCCCGGACGCGGGCAGCTCCTGCACCCCGGTGTCCACGGGCAGTGCCGGGGCGCCGCTGACACTCGCCTACCGCGGCGAGCCACTGCGCGCCTGGCACTCGCCGGCCGGCAGCCTCGGTAACCTCCAGCCCCTGTACTCGCTCGAGCGCGCGGGCGGCGTCACGCGGGTGACGGTGCAGCCCTATGCCTGCTCCTGCCTGGAGCCGCGCTTCCTCCGCGGGGGCACCCTCAAGGTGGCCGTGGGCGCCGTGGACCGGATGGACTACGGGCAGGCCGATTACACGCTGCGCACCGCGTACACCAGCTACCCGCGGACGTACTCCACGCTCGATGGGGGCACCGCCTCCTGCCCGCGTCAGGATGGCGGGGTGACGGCGGATGGCGGCATGACGCCCGCGTGCGTCTTCACCCGCCAGCCCTGAGCCCTCTGCTCAGCGGCTGACGCCGATTCCGGAGAAGACGACTTCCTTCTCCGGCGCGTTGGCGGCGTTGGACTTGATGAGGAGCTTGCCCTCGTACTTCTTCGCCTCGGTGGGCTTGAAGCCCAGCTGCACGAAGGCGCGCTTGCCGTACTCCAGCCGCATCGGCTCCCCATTCTTGAGCGGTTCGGGCAGGGTGAGGGTGAACTGGCTCGGGCCGGACTTCGTCACCGCGGTGAGCTCCAGGGGCTGCAGGCCCGTGTTCTCGATGTAGAACGACTCGGTGACCTCCTGGTTCACGTAGACGTTGGTCTTGACCTCCTGTCCGAAGTCGAGCGACTCCCGGTTGACGTAGAGCTCGGCCTGCTCGGAGGGCGCTTCGCTTCCACAGCCCACCAGGGCGATGAAGATGACGGACAGCCAGAAGGGACGCAGACGCATGAATGGCTCCTGCTCGGGTGAGGTTCGGACGATGCGCTGTTTTCTACCACTGGGGGGCCTGCTGCTGGGCCTGGTGCTGGGCTGCGGGGGCTCGCGCGCCGACTTCATCGGCGGCCGTGTCCAGGACGCGTGCGCCGAGGCCTGGCCGGTGTGCGGCACCATGGCCGGCTGCATCCTCGGGCCGGAGAGCTACGCCGAGGGCCGCTTCCCCGGCCAGGGCCGCTTCATCGTGCAGGTGCCCGAGGCCTCCACGGTGCGGGTGCGCTTCTTCCTCGAGGAGGCCGTCGCGGCCGGTGAGGAGACCGTCGTCACCTTCCACGAGGAGGGCTGCCGCGCCCGCGTCCGGCAGGCGCTCAGCGGGCGCAACGCGCTGGAGCTGATGGAGAAGCAGGGCGAGCTCTCCCGCGAGGCGGACCTCACCGGCGTGGGGGACCACCTCATCGAGTTCTCCTCCGACATGCAGGCGCGCTACGTGGTGAAGGTGGACGTGGTGCCGCTGCGCAACCGCTGAGGCCCCGCGCCACTGCGCCACGGGAGTGTCACGCGGCTCCTCGAGTCCTCCGGCTGCCTGCTCGCCGTGCCGGATTTCAGGGGGGCACAGGCACCTGATGTAGGGAACTCTTACGGCCACACCGCTCTTCTCCGGCCGCACGGTCCGGGGAAGGGCGGACTTGCCGCGAGCTGTCAGGGGGCCATGGGAGGAAGGGGGCGAAGCGAGTTAAAAAGAGAACCCCCACTCATGGAGGTTGTATGAAGTTCCCGTCGTACGCCGCTGCTGGAGTCCTCTCGGCGTGCCTGCTGTCCGCTCCCGCCTTCGCGAATTCCTTGGGCATGACCAACGGCTCTGGCAAGCCGGGCTCGCTCAACATGTGCTCCAACTGCCACACGGGTGGTGGCGCGGCCACCGTCGAGCTCACCGGCCCCTCGTCGCTCGCCGCGGGCGCCACCGGCCAGTACACGCTCACCATCCGCGGAGGCCCCGGCGTGAAGGGGGGCTTCAACGTGGCCGTGGACAACTCGGCGGCGTCGCTTGAGCCCAGCGCGGGCACGAAGAAGGTGAGCAACGAACTCACCCACTCCACGCCCAAGCCCGCCGCTGCTGGCGCCATCACCTTCGACTTCTCGATGGTGGCCCCCCCGTCGGCCGGCACCGTGAAGATCTTCGCCGCCGGCAACTCGGTCAACGGTGACAACAACTCCACCGGAGACAATGCCGCGTTCACGTCGCTGAGCGTGACCGTCACCGGCAGCAGCGAGCCGGTGGATGAGGACAAGGGTGGCTGCTCCTCCACTGGTGGCGCTCCGATGCTGGCATTCGCGCTGACCACCGGCCTGGCGCTGCTGCGCCGCCGCCGGAACTGAGCCCTCCGCTGTCCCCTTCCTCCTCCCGTGTCCGGCTGGGGCCCGGGAGGAGGGCAGTCCCCCCGTAGAAGTTCGCGGTCCCCGTCTCCTGCTCCCGAGTCCCCCCGTGCTGCTCTCCCACCGCTCGCGCAACCTGTTCCAGCCGCTGCCTCGCGTCTGCTGCGGCCTCCTCTCCGCGCTGCTGCTGCTCGCCGCTCCGGCGGCCGAGGCCGCTCCCAAGAAGTCCGCGAAGTCGTCGAAGTCGTCCCGGACGGGCGCCTCCAAGACGCCTCCGGCGGCTCCGGCCGCGGAGCCGGCTCCCGCCCAGCCCGCGCCCGCGGCTGCCCCCGCGCCCTCCGCCGAGGCGAAGCCGGCTCCCGCGCCCGCCGTGGAGACGAAGGCCGCCGAGGAGCCTGCCCGGCCCGCCCGCGAGTCCAAGCCGGCGGCTGAAACCCGGACCGCCGCGGTGCCGAAGCCCACGGCGTCCCGCTCCGCCGAGGCCAAGGCCCCGTCCGCCGCTCCGGGCCGCATGCGCATTGGCGTGAGTCCGGACCTCTACCTGGAAGGGGCGCAGTTGACGGGCGTGCAGTTCATCGACACCGCGCGCCTGGACGAGTCCTTCGGCTACTCGGCGGGCTTCCTGTCCATCACGGCCTGGCTGAGCACTCCCGTTCCCACGGTGAGCGAGCGGCTGCGGGTGGGCGGGGGCGTGCGCATCCTCGGCAACTACGCCGCCTCCGGAGGTCAGCAGTACGGCTTCGGCATCTTCAACGAGGCGTTCGTCACCGGCGAGTACGGCCTGCCGGTCGCGGACAAGACGGAGGTCGTCTTCGCCGGACGCGCGGGCCTCTCCGTGCTCATTCCCGGCCTCGAGTTCGCCGAGACGATCCGCAACCTCCAGGCCCAGGGCGTGGACGTGTGGAGCGTGCCGCGCGTAGGCTGGCTGTTGGGCCCGTCCCTGGGCGCGCGGCGGCAGATGTCCAACAACATCTGGCTGCGTGCGGATCTGCTCGGCCAGGTGGGACAGCAGTACCTCTTCGCCACGAGCCAGGAGATCTCCGGCTTCCGCTATTCCAAGAACTGGAGCACCCTGGGGCTGCGCCTGGGGCTCTCGCTCGGGGCCGAGTTCTCCCTCTGAGGCACCCCTTTTTCGCAGGGAGTCGCGCATGACTGTCACTCGGACGCTCTTCCTCTCCGTCCTCGCACTGCTGGCCGCGTGCCAGCCCACCTACTCCTTCGAGCCCGAGCAGGTGGCCGAGGGCCCCGGTGGCATGGTGGGCAACGGAGACCCCATCACCTCGGGCACCTTCGCGGGAGGGGACGACACCTTGCCCGCGGCGCGCCCGGTGGGCTCGCTGCCCAACGAGACGCGCCCGCCCAACTGCGACGCGGACTGCGTGGCGTACTGCAACGGGGCGGGCCTGCAGAACCCCGTCAACCGCGGCCTGTGCCGCAGCCTCTGGGGCGTGGGCCTGGCCCACCGTCCCATCGTTCATGCCGAGGCCTGCCGCCGGCTCTTCGTGGACATGCTGGGGCGCGTGCCTGGCGCGGATGAGGCCGAGGCCACCTGCTCGGGCGGATGGGGCGCTACGGTGAAGCAGCTGATGGAGAAGGACGAGTTCATCCTCGTCCAGCAGCGCCGGGCGGCGGACCGCTTCCTCTACAGCAACGAGGTGACGAGCCTCCAGGCCATCTACGACATGGACCGGCTGGTGGAGAAGCTGTACCGCGGGAAGGTGCCGTATGACCTGTTCGCCGCGGTGGTGAGCGCCCACCCGGTGCTGACACGCCGTTACGCGGACCCGGGCGACAAGGCGGAGGCGCTCTTCAGCCAGTTCCTGGGCCGCCCGCCCTTCGAGCACGAGCGCGCGGACATGTCGCGGCTCTACAAGCTGTGGCACTCGGGCTACTACGACCACCCGCAGCTGGGCCTGCGCCTGCCGGATGCCTTCATCCGCTTCCGCTGCCTGGATGACAACGGGCAGGTGGACCAGGTGTCCCGCGGTGAGTGCGCCAGCGTGCTGTGGGGCTACAACGAGCTCATCTTCACCCCGGACCTGCGCGCCTCGCGCGACCCGGCGCTGCGCGAGTCGACGATGTGGAGCGGACTGCTCAAGCCCGAGGAGTGGGCGAAGCTGCAGACGCCGGGCCGCATCCTCGCGCGCGACCTGGCCTTCTGGGAGCGCGCGGTGGACGACGTGCTGATGCAGTACCTGGGCTACGAGCTGTCCGCGCGCGTGCCCGAGGTGCGCGAGGAGCTGGTGCGCTGGCTGCTCGCGCACGAGGGCGACATCCGCTCGGTGCACTACGCGGTGGCCACCTCGGCCGCCTACCTCCAGTCCGCCGAGGGCGCCTCGGTCTCCGCCTACCGGTGGACCTACGGCCCCCTCAAGCAGGTGGAGGCCGAGGTCTGGATTGATTCCATGGCCCGCAACACCGGCTACGAGCTGCCCGGCTGCGACCACCGCATCAGCCAGCCGGAGGCCCTGCTGGAGTCGGGGAGTGTCGCCAGCTTCAGCGTGCTGCAGACGTCGCGCTGGAAGCTGGACGAGGAGGGCGAGCTGGACGAGCGCTACTCGGGCCTGGCGCGCACCCTGGGCGGCTGCCCGGAGAACGTGGTGGGCGGACGCTTCCGCGTGGTGAGCATCCTCACCACCGCCACCCAGCTGTCCTTCGTGCAGGAGCTGTGCAACCCCACCTTCGATGCCAAGGTGAAGGGGGCCGCGGTGGAGAAGCTGCTGCCCGAGGGCATGGACCCCAGCCGCGCGGTGGACGCGGCCCTGGCCGAGCAGATCGCCACCCACCAGTACCGGCTGCTGCTGGGCCGCTCGCCGGATGACACGGAGAAGGCCGAGGCCCGCCAGGCGGGCGTCGAGTGCGCCGCCTCCGCCAGCCGGTGCCCGGCCGAAGAGTTCGCCCGTCCCTTCTGCTTCGCGCTGCTCTCCAGCGCCGAGCGCGTCTTCTACTAACCCCCGGAGCCCTTCCCAATGTCCGACTCGGATGACACGAAGTCCGTCACCTTCGGCCGCCGCCGGCTGTTGCAGGGGCTGGGCGCTGGCACCGCCGCGCTGGCCTTTCCCCACCTCTGGCTGCCGCGCGAGGCCCGTGCCCAGACGCCCGGCCACGGCCAGGTGCGCCACCTCATCTACATCCGCCTGTCCGGCGGCTTCCGCTTCACCACCGCCTTCAACTGCGATGTGGCCGCGGAGTTCAACCCCTTCGGCCTCTCGGACAGGCGCGCGGCCGGCACCGAGTGGGGCGCGGGCAAGCTGCTCGAGCGCGCCACCTGGCTGGAGGGCGAGGACGCCAAGCCCCAGCGCGACCTGGGGATGAAGCCCGTCACGGACTTCACCAACGAGATGTGCGTGCTGCCGTGCGTGGACCACGAGCCCTTCTCGGCGCGCGCGGACGGTGGCCACGGCACGGGCCTGGAGCGCTTCCTCACGGGCTACGTGGGAGGCGCCACCGGCTTCCTCACGCTCGTCAACTACGGGGTGCGCGAGCGCGTGAAGGAGGCGGCCGCCCGCGGCATCACCCTGCTGCCGGCCTTCAGCCTGGGCGAGGCGGGCATGGCCACGGGCTCGGGCGAGTACGCCACCTACCGGCCGCCCGTGCTGGAGGGCAGCGGCTTCGAGCGCTTCAGCGTGGACCCGGACTCGACGCTGCCGGCCTGGGCGGCCAAGGTGGCGGGGCAGATGGACACCCGCTTCCACGCGCGGCTGCACACGGCGCTGCGCGGGGGCGTGGAGACGTACCAGCAGACGCGCAAGGCCACGAGCGACTACGGGAAGATCTTCAGGGATCCGCTGCTGCGGGTGAGCAGCGACTCGCAGGAGCAGGTGGACGGCATCAGCAACCGCGAGCTGCGCACGCTGCTGGGCACGGACACGCAGGGCCAGCGGGCGGCGCTCGCGCTGCGCCTCTTCCACTTCGGCTGCCCGGCGGTGTTCCTCAACCAGGGCGGCTACGACTTCCACTCGCGCGAGGACGTGGAGCTCCCCATGGAGATGGACGCGGCCAACCGGCTGGTGAGCGGCCTGCGCACGGCCCTCCAACGGATGCAGCACCCCGAGGGCGGCTCGTACTGGGACAAGACGCTGGTGGTGCTCGGCAGCGAGTTCGGCCGCACCACGGGCGGCAGCCGCTACAACTCCGCCAACGGCAGCGACCACGGCAGCGACCTGGCCACCCGGTGGATGTCCATGCCCTTCATGGGCGGCGTCATCACCGCGGCCGGCAAGGGCGGCAAGAGCCTCGGCTCGGTGAATGGCTCCAACCTCAAGGCCACCGGCCAGGTGTACTCGTACCGTTCCGTGCTCAAGACGATGTTGGACCTGCTCGGTGCCGACCACCAGGGCATCTTCCCCGCCGACGCCCCCATCCAGGACTTCTTCGCATGAAGCGCTCTCTTCTCGCCGCCACCCTCGGAGCCCTGGCGCTGGCCTGCGGCTCGCCGGACCCCAGCAAGGATGACCCGGGGACCATCCCCTTCGACCCGAGGCGTCCCACCCCGGGCACCACCTCGGACGTGAGCGCGTACACGGGCTCGGACGTGGACGTGCTGGGCGCCCAGCTCACGTACCCCACGGGCATCGATCTGCACCGCAAGCTGGTGATGCGCACCTGCAGCGGCACCAACGGCGTGTGCCACAACCAGAAGGAGTACCCGGACCTGCACACGCCGGGCACCTTCGTGGCCTCCATCGGCGCGCCGTGCAACGTGCAGTCGGGAACCGCCAGCGGCGTGTTCGACCGGTGCGAGCGCCTGGGAGACCGCTTCCGTTTCGTCGAGCCGGCCTTCAAGGGAATCGAGATCGGCTGGTTCGAGCTCGTCCCCGGGGAGAGCCCGGAGTTGGATCCGCGAGGGACGCGGCCGGACGCCTCCACGGTGGGCCTGCACCTGTACCTGCATGACCCCGTGCCGGTGCAGGGCGAGCGGCTCAACGCCACCGGCACCTTCCTGCGCAACTTCATCAACGAGCAGGGCAACGTGCAGGAACTGGCCTTCGCCAGCTACGAGACGCGCTGGTGGGTGCTGGATGACCGGAGGCACCTCTTCGCCGAGGTGAACGAGAACCAGCGCGACACGGTGGAGGGCCTGGTGGCGAGCGGCATCGTCCAGGGGGACCAGAACCGCAACGGCGTCTATGGCGCGGGCACGTTGGGCAACACGGTGCCGCTCATCAAGCCGGGCAAGCCCGAGGAGAGCTACCTGGTGGCGCGGCTGCGCGGGTACATGGGGGAGCAGACGGTGCCGGGCACGCGCATGCCGCTGGCCAACCAGCCGCCCAACGTGCAGGACATGCTGGCGCTGATGTGCTTCATCGAGGGGCTCGACCCGAACGCCACGCAGTGGAGCCTGGGCTCTGCCATCGACTACAACAAGTGCTCGTACTCGGCGAATCCGTCGGCCCTGAGCCTCGCGGGCTCGGGGGACACGTGGACGGCGCGCGTGCTGCCCATCCTCCAGTCCAACTGCGGCGGCTGCCATGGTGGTGACAACCCGCAGGGAGGGTTGAACCTGCTCGGCTCGGCCCACGACGTGTATACGCGCCTGGTGCTCAAGCCCTCCGCCCAGAAGCCCGAGCTCAACCTCATCCAGCCGGGCAGCCTGGACAAGAGCTACCTGGTGCTCAAGCTCACGGGAGACGGCAGCATCGTCGGCAGCCGCATGCCCATCAACCCCCTCAACGGCAACTCGCCGCTGCCCGAGGCGGAGCGCCAGTCCATCGAGAACTGGGTGTTCCTCTCCGGAGCGGTGGAGAACTGAGCGCTTGGGCTCCTCCTCCTGGGAGGGGCCCAGGCTCCACTACGGGACGAGTTCGACGAGCAGGTCCCGCGTGAACGGCTGGCTCATCGTGGTGGGCGCCTGGGCGCACGGGATGTCCACCGTGGACTCGAGCGCGCCCCCGGTGAAGGTCACCTCTCCCGTGCAGGGGGCGGTGGCCGCATCCGTGTCGTCGAAGGCGTACGTCAGCGCCAGGGGCCCGTTGAAGGTGTAGGTGCCGTAACGGGCCACGTCCTGGGTCTGCCGGACCGTGAGGCGGATGACCTGGCGGGCCCCGTCGTAGCTCCAGGTGCTCGCGAGCTTCGGCCAACCCCTGCCGTACACCCACTCCTTGAAAAAGGACGTGAAGTCCACCGTGCCCTCGGCGTTGAGCAGGGAGAGCAGCTGGGCGGTGCTGTACGGCTGGAAGCGCGTGGCCGCGTAGAACTTCTTCATGAACGCGGCGAAGGCGGGCTCGCCGAGTTGCAGGCGGATCATCTGCCACACCCAGGGCCCCTTGACGTAGGGCGCGGCGAAGGAGGCCTGGGTGGTTTCTCCGGGGACCTCCTCGGGGTGGCGGGACCAGCGGAGCGCGTCGTCATCGTAGCGGGCGGGCGCCTTGAAGATCGCCGCCTTCATCCGGTCCAGCTCCGCCTGGAACGCGCTCCTGCCTCCGAGCACGCCGAGTGCCTCGGCGGTGTAGAAGGACGCAAGGCTCTCGTTGAGCCAGAACTCCTCCCAGCTCGCCTGGTGGGCGCTGTCCCCCCACCAGTGGTGGAGCATCTCGTGGAGGACGAGCCGGTTGCCATGGCCCTCCTCATCGAGTCCCTCGGTGCGGGTGTCGGCGATGGACACCACGGTGGCGTGCTCCATGCCGCCCAGGGCCGAGGGCACCTGCATCATGGAGTAGCGCTCGAAGGGGAAGGGCCCGAGCGCCTCGTTGAGGTACTTCATGGCCCCGAGCGTCCCGGTCCACCAGAGGGGGGGAACCGCGCGCTCCGCGGCCACCGGGTACATGTACGCGTCCACCTGGACACCCTCCACGTTCCCGAGCGGGACGCGGGTGTACTCCGAGGCGATGAAGTGCAGGGCGTAGGTGGGCACCGGCTGGCGCAGGAGGAAGGTGCGGCGCTGGGGTGGGCCGCCCGTCTCCTGGACGAGCACACCGTTGGCCTGGACGGGGAGGCCGTTGTCGATGCTGACGCGGGCGATGGCGCGGGCGATGTCGCGGGGATGGTCATGGCCAGGCAGCCAGCGGCGCGTGTGGTGGGGCCATCCGAAGGTCTGTACGAGCGGGTGTCCCAGCTTGCCCTCCCGCTTCATGAGGCCCGTGAAGTAGAGGTCGTGCTTCCTGTCGGAGATGGGGTTGAGCGGCCCGTGGTAGGCGACCGTGAGGACCTCGGAGGCGTTGGCCTCGAGCGGTGTCCCGAGCGTCACGGTGAGGGTGCCCGCGGTGGAGTCCTGCGTGAAGGCCAGCTCGGCGCCGGAGCGGCTCTTCACCGAGGTGACCGTATAGGGCGTGTACGGGGCCGTACCGCCCTCGACGGGGACCTCCACGGTCTTGCCGACGTCGAGGGTGAGGGTGGCCGTGCCACTGCGCGTGGCGACGAGGAAGATGCTCACCTGGCCGGAGAAGGTGCTCGCGGCGGTGTCGACGTGCAGCGTGTAGTCGTAGAGCTGGACGTCATAGGCCAGCGCGGTGTCGATGGAGGCCTCGCGGCAGTAGCCGGTGGGCGCGTCGCAGACCTGGTTCTCCCAGCACAGGCCGGGCACCTCGTTGCAGTCGAGCTTCGGGGCGGCCACGCACGCCCCGGTGCCCTGGTTGCAGAGCAGCCCCGGACCGCAGGCCTCGGCGAGGTTCTCCCGGCAGTCCACCAGGCACTGGCCGCTGGAGGCGCAGGCGGTGCCTCTGCCGCAGGTGGACTCGGAGTGCCGGCAGCCGGCGGTGGCCTCGTCGGACCTCGTGCTTCGATGACAACCGGGCGCGAGCAGCAGCAGGCCCAGCAGCAGGCAGAGGCGTCCTCTCATGCGTCGTTCCGCTCCAGGAAGGGGAGCGCACCATAGCGCATGCCCTGGGGGACTCCTGACGCTGGCGCCTCCCTGTCAGGCCTTTGGAGAACCGGGAGCGCCGGGCGGCGGGGATGCCGCGGTCACGGTTGCACGGAGTGCGGCTCGCGTCGCTTCTTCTGGTGGGATTTCTCCGAGACCGGCATGTAACACTTGCCCTGGTGCTCGGCCTGATTCTCATAGCAGGGCGGGCGCTTCTCGAGTGCTACCCAGCATCCGCCGTTGATCTCCACCTCGCCCGACTTGGGAAAGCAGGGGGCCTTGGCCTGATCACTGAAAGGCCTGACGGGCAGCGGATAGGTGATGGCTGGTACGCCCGAGGGGTCGAGGTCCACCAGCACGGGTGCCTGGATCTCGGCCACCGCCAATGCGCCGACGCCGGCACTGGCCCGTGCCTCGCTATCGGGTCCTTGAGAATCTCCCGAGAAGAGTGGCAACAGGAGCGCTCCGAGGGCGAGCGCGGAGAGGCCCGCGATCAGGAGTCCGCGGCGTGAGCGCAGCAGCCGCTTCATGCGCCCCACCCACCGCTTCCAGGCACTCACCGCGCCGCCCGTCAGATAGGCTCGGGCCTCCTCGTTCTTCTCCAATCGCTCCACGGCGGAAGTGAGGAGGTCGAGCATGTTGGACAAATCTGGCAGTCGGCCCGAGGTGGGCGCCTGTTCTACCTCCAGCGCGAAGTAGGGAGGCTCGGCCTGTGAGGTGGCGCGGACGCTCCAGGACTCCCCGGGCTCCGAGTCCGTGCGTGCTTCGGGCATCACGACCAGGGCCGCGTTGCCCGTGTCGGTATTGTGCGCCGCGTAGAGACGGCCCAGGTTCCCCCCCACGTTCTTGTACCGCTTGCCGAGGTGGAACGGTCCCAGGCGTCCGCCCTTCCAGGTCTTCTTTTCCTTCATTCCGCCGTTGTACACCTCCGGCGAGGCGACCGCTTCGTTTCACTTGTCACCGGTGACAAGCGGAATGCGACCGCTCCGTTTCACTTGTCACCGGTGACAAGCGGAATGCGACCGCTCCGTTTCACTTGTCACCGGTGACAAGCGGAATGCGACCGCTCCGTTTCACTTGTCACCGGTGACAAGCGGAATGCGAGGAGTCCCGCCGCGTGGACGGTTTTCTCCGGGAACTGGGACCCTTCTGCGAGTACCCCTCATGCAAATAGGCGATTTCACGGAGCCATTCCCCTGGCCCGGTAAGTGCCATGTGCCCGGTCGGCCGTGGTGACCCGCGGCCTCTTCACCTCTTCTCCATTTTTGGGGGGAATCATGGAAACGAACGCAAGCAGCAAGCTTCTCACGTTGACGCTCGAGCAGGTGCGGGATGCCATCCTCGCCCACCTGAAGGAGGGCAACGCCGGGCACTACAACATCGGCCGCCTCTACAACTACGTCGTGGACAACAAGCTGGCGGAGGCGAAGAAGTACGACAGCGCCCTGGTGTACTTCAACGAGCACATCCAGGAACTCTCGCAGTCCACCCTGTCCCGGTACGGTGCCGTGGCCCGGGAGTTCTCCGAGGAGGCGTGCAGGACGCACGGCGTGATGAAGCTCTACACGCTGCGCGCCTACGCGAAGGAGGCGGACATCCAGCCCATGGCCGGAGACCCGGGCCTCACGCCCATCGACGTGCCAGGGGAGGGCGGGACGGTGGAGCAGAAGTCCTTCGCCGAGTGCAGCCTGGAGGAGCTGAGGCAGGCGGCGAAGCACAAGCGCAAGCCGTCCCGTGCCACCATGCCCGCGACGGACGCCGCCCGCATCCAGTTCATGCGGGACAGCTTCTCGCGGCATTTCGCCCAGGGTGGCCGTGTGCAGCTCAAGACGACCATCCAGGGGGGCGAGACGCTCCTCACCATTCAGGGCGTGCCGTTGGCGCAGGTGGAGCGGCTCATGGAAGCGCTCCTGGATGGCTTCCAGCCCCAGCCCGTGCGCGCGGTGGGGTGACGTCAAGCCGCTCGCTACCTCACGGCTTGTAGCTCTGGATGCGTGACTCGGGCACGCGTCTGGCCATGCGTTCCATGGTGCTCGCCACCTCGTTGAGGATGCGCTCCTTGTCGAGCGTGAGGTGGCGGCGCTCCCGCATGATGACGCGGCCATCCACCATGACGGTGTGAACGTCGCTGGCGCGGGCGCTGTACACCAGCCCGGCGGCGAGGTTGTGGGGCGGCTGCCAGTGCGCACCCCTCGTGTCCACGAGGATGAGGTCCGCCTGGTAGCCGGGCGCGAGCTTCCCAATCCGGTCTCCCATCCCCAGCGCGGCCGCGCTGCCCCGCGTGGCGATGTCGAGCGCCTCGGGAATGGGCAGCACCTCGGGGTCCATCGCCTCGTGCTTCTGCATCATGGCCATGAGGCGCAGGCTCTCGAAGATGTCGAGCGTGTTGTTGCTGACCGCTCCATCCGTCGCCAGGCCCACCGCGACTCCGGCCTTGCGCAAGGCGCGGATGGGCGTCATTCCCATCGCCAGCTTGAGATACGTCTTGGGCGCGTGGGCAATCCCCACGTGGTCGCGATGTTTCTCGAGCAGTTCAATATCCTGGGGCAGCAGGCCGCAGCCGTGCGCGATGAGCGCGGGCACGCCGAGCACCCCGGTGTCCTTGAGCACCTGGATGGGCGTCAGCCCTCGCTTCTCCAGGCTGGCGGTCGTCTGGTTCATCTCCTCGGCGGCGTGGATGTGGATGCCGATTCCGAGCCGGTTGGCGTGCCCGGCGGAGGCGCGCAGGAAGCCGTCATCGCAGGTGTAGGGCGCATGCGGCGCCATGCAGGTGGTGATGCGGCCACCGGCGCCGCCCCTCCAGCGCTCGGCGAAGGCGGCGGTCTCCGCGAGCACCTTGTAGCCGTTGCTGCCGAACACGGCCCACCCCAGGTGCGCCCGGGTGCCGGCCTCCTCCACCGCCTGGGCCACCCGGTCCATGTGGAAGTAGTGGTCCGCCACCGTGGTGACGCCCCCTTCGATCATCTCGAGCAGGCCCAGTTGCGCGCCCCAGTAGACATCCGCCTCGGTGAGGTTGCTCTCCAGGGGCCAGATGAACTCGTTGAACCAGCGCTCGATGGGCACGTCCTCGGCCAGGCCGCGGAAGAGCACCATGGGGACGTGGGCATGGGTGTTGATGAGCCCGGGCATGGCGAGCATCCGCTGCCCCTCGAGCACGGTGACGCCCGGCTCCACGGGGCCCCCGGTGGGACGGAGCTCCGCGATGCGGTTGCCGCGCACCAGGATGTCCTGGTTGCGAGCGATGGTGAGCGCGCCGCTCGCGTCCGGTACGAGCGCATGACAATCGCGGATGCAGGTGTCCGTCATCGAGGGCCCCTCTTGTCCCGGTGCGTCAGGCCCCCGGCGGTCGCGGATATTCGCGGGCCCGAGAGTATGCACGCGGCCCGGGTTTTGTACCCGGCGTGAATGGCGGGCAGGGGAGGCCCGGGTTAGATTGCGGCCGCCGTGCCCGAGAAATCCCCGCCCCCTGATTCCGCCCTCGATGGGGGCGACAACACCGTCATCCGCCCCGCCGCCTCCTCCCAGGAGTCCTCGTCCGGGCCGCTCTTCGCCGGACGCTATGCGCTCGTGCGCATGCTCGGCCGGGGCGGTATGGGCACGGTGTACCAGGCGCGTGACAGCCTGGTGGGCGACGTGGTGGCCCTCAAGACGCTGGAGCTCGGCAAGGACGCCGGCCCGGACGCCATCGAGCGCTTCACCCGCGAGGTCCGCCTCGCCCGCCGCATCACCCACCCCCATGTGGCGCGGATGCATGACCTGGGCACCCACGAGGGCCAGGCCTTCCTCACCATGGAGTTCGTCGAGGGGGAGGACCTGCGCGCCCTGCTCGCCCGCGAGCGCCCGCTGGCCGCGTCCCGCGCCGCCCGCATCGCCCTGGCCATCTGCGAGGGGCTGGCCGCGGCCCATGCCGCCGGGGTGGTGCACCGCGACCTCAAGCCGGCCAACATCCTCGTCGAGTCCGGGGGGCGCGTCGTCCTCACCGACTTCGGCATCGCCCGGGCGGTGGCGGGGGAGGCCGCCTCGCGCACCATGGGCACCGTGGGCACGCCCATGTACATGGCGCCCGAGCAGGTGTCCGGCGAACCGGTGGATGCGCGCGCGGACCTCTACGCGGTGGGGCTGCTGCTCTACGAGCTGCTCACCGGTGAGGTGCCTTTCTCCGGGGACACGCCCTGGGCCGCCGCCATGGCCCGCCTGCGCCAGTCCCCGCCGGACCTGCGGCAGCGCGCCACCATTCCCCCGCCCCTCGCCGAGCTGGTGCACCGCTGCCTCGGCCGTGCTCCCGAGGAGCGGCCGGCGAGCGCGCTCGAGGTGGCTGGAGTGCTGCGGGACTGGCTCGTCAGCGTGGGGGAGCCCACCCTGTCGGGCCCCTCCACCCCGGGGCCGGTGACGGGGGGGTACACGCCCGTGCCTGGCACGCCAACCTTCACCACGCGCAACACGCCCCGGACCACCACGCCGGTGCCCAAGCAGGGCGTGGCCATCCTGCCGATGCGCTTCCAGGGCCCGCGGGATTCCGAGCACCTCGGGGACTCGCTGACCGAGGCCCTCATCGACCAGCTGTCCCGGGTGCGCGGGCTGCGCGTGCCCGGCAGCGGGGTGACGGCGCGCTTCCGCAACGAGCGTGACCCGCGCACCGTGGGGCGCGAGCTCGGGGTGGAGCTGGTCGTGGATGGGACGGTGCAGAGCGCGGGTCCGGCGGTGCGCGTCTCCGTCCGGTTGCTGGAGTCGCAGTCCGGCACCCAGGTCTGGAGCGGCCGGTTCGAGTACGCCTCCACCGACGCCTTCGAGCTGCAGGACCGGCTGGTGCCGCGCATCGCCGAGGAGCTGCGGGGCGAGGCGGTCCTCTCGGCCTGGCGCGCGAGCACCCCGCCCGAGGCGGTAGCGCTGTACCGCCAGGCGGATGCCCAGCTGCACGGAGCCTTCCGGGGAGGGCACGACGGAGGCCCCATGGCGCTGCTCGAGTCGTGCCTGGAGCTGGCGCCGGACTTCCTGCCGGCCGTGGCGCTCCATGCCATCGCGAGCCTGCGCGCGTTGTTCATGGGCATGAAGGATGGCCAGCGGGACTTCGCCGCCACCGCGCGCGCCAGCGTCGAGCGGGCCCTGCGTCTGGCGCCGGAGCAGGCCACCACGCATCTGGCCCGGGCGATGCTCGCCGCCCAGTCGGATGACTGGCGCACGGCGGTGATGTCCCTGCGCACGGCCCTGGACATCGCCCCCTGCCATGCTCCGACGCTGCAGTACCTGGGCAGCCTGCAGTGCGAGGCGGGCCGCGCGGACGAGGGACTCGTGCGGTTGCGCCTGGCCTACGATTTGTCGCCCACCCTGGTGTCGGCGCTGTTCGAGCTCGCCCGCTGCAGCGCGTTGCGTGGACAGATGGAGGAATACCGCTGGGCGGTGGAGCGGCTGACCGCGTCGCCGATGCACCGGACCGCGACGGAGTCGCTGCGCGTGCGCGTCGCCGGGTGGACGCGGGACGTGGAGGAGCTGCGGCGCAGCAAGGCCGAGGCGGCCTCGGATCCGGACTACATCGCCACCATGGTCAGCCGCTATGCCAGCGCGGTGCTGGGCGAGATGGACGTGCTCGAGCTGATCCGCATGATCGAGGAGTCGCTCTCCCAGACGAGCAGCCCGCGCTTCGCCTCCCTGCTGTGCCAGCTCGCCACCGAGGTCCTGTGCCTCTGTGGCAGGACGGAGCTGGCGCTGGGGTACTTCCGCAAGGCCGCGGAGACGGCGCTCATCGACCTGGAGTGGATAGACCGCTGCCCGGCGCTCGTGCCGCTGCGGGCGTTGCCGAGCTTCGCCGACGGGCGGCGCCAGGTGCGCGCCCGCGTCGAGGCCATCTGGCACGCGTGAGCTGATCAGTCTCGAGGTGCTGCCGGAGCGGCCCCGTCGCGCTTCATCCGCGCCACGAGGCCGTGCGCCACGCGGAAGCTGTTGGCCACGATGGTGAGCGTCGAGGGCACGCTGCCCGCGGTGGGCATGAAGCTGCCGTCCACCACGTAGAGGTTGGGCACCTCGTGGGCCCGGCACTCGCGGTCCAGCACCGAGGTGGCCGGGTCGTTCCCGAAGCGGCACGTGCCGTGCTGCAGGATGGTCGTCTCTCCGGCGATGCCCACCCGCTGCATGTCGTCCGGGTCCAGGCGCAGGAGGATCTCCTCGCCCCGCTCCACGAGAAAGCGCGTGGCGGTGAAGTCCATGGGGTGCCGGTCCATGGTGATGGCCGCCACCGGAAGGCCGTACTTGTCCTTCACCGAGGGCTCCACCGTCACGTACGTGCCTGGGGTGGGGAGGAACTCGCCGTACACCTCGAACTGGAGGATGCGCGAGTCCCGGTACGCCCGCATCCGGTCCTTCAGCGCCTTGCCGAAGACGCCGTCCTTGCCGCTGCCCGCCAGTTCCACCGCCGCGAAGATGGGGTTGGGGTGTGTCCACATGAAGCCCAACGTCCCGCCCTTGCGGAAGCCGAAGCGCTCGTCCGGCATCAGGTAGAAGTCCTGCACGCTCCGGTTCACGAAGGGTGACGGGTCCGTCAGCCACGGCCTCGCCGCCCGCTGCTTCGACACCCGGAAGGTGGCGCGCGACTCACCGAACGAGCTGAAGAGGAGGTTGCGGCCCACCAGCCCGCTGCCGTTGGCCAGCCCCCGGGGGAAGCGGTTGGACACCGAGTTGAGCAGCAGCCGCGCGCTCTCCACCGCCGTGCAGGACACCACCACCACCTTCGCCGGTTGCTCCTGCTCCACCCCCTCGGCGTCCAGGTACACCACGCTGCGCGCCCGGCCCTGCTTGTCCACCTCCACCGAGCGCGCCATGCACCGCGGGCGCAGCTCCACGTTGCCCGTGGCCAGCGCGGCGGGAATGAGGCTCGCATGGGTGCTGCTCTTGGCTCCCATCTCGCAGCCGTAGCTGCCGCACAGCGCGCAGTAGGCACAGGCCGCGCGGCCCCGGTACGGACGGCTGATGATGCCGCGCGCCGTGGGAAGGGCGTGCCAGCCCATCTCCCCGCACACCCGATCCAGCTCCCGCGCCATGGGGTGCACGTCCAGGGGCGGCAGCGGGTACGGTCCACTGCGCGGCTCGGCGAAGGGGTGGGGCACGGCCTCGCCGGACACGCCCAGCTCCGCCTCCGCCTTGTCGTAGAAGGGCGCCAGCTCCTCGTAGGAGATGGGCCAGTCCGCGAGCGTGCTCCCCTTCACCGCTCCCAGCGTCGAGCGCAGCCGGAAGTCCACCGGCTTGAGCCGGTAGAAGTAGCCGCTCATGTGCACCGTGCCGCCGCCGACGCAGTTGGCCGTCCACGCGGAGTTGGTGCGCTCGTAGCGGCCCCCCGTGCCCTGGCGCACCAGGTGCGGCTCCTCCCAGGGCAGCGGCATGAAGAAGTTGCGGCGGCTGTTGAGGATCTCATCGTGGATGAAGTCCCTGGGCTGGTAGTGCGGCCCCTTCTCCAGCACCACCACCTTGAAGCCCGCGCGCGCCAGCTCCAGCGCCATGGGCGCGCCGCCCGCGCCGCTGCCGATGATGCAGACGTCCACCGGCTCCTTCGTCACGGCTGTCTCCCGCAGGTGTGCAGGCACCTCGTGCCGTCATGGCCCTCGGGCGGGGCAGAGGCCACCGTGCCCACCGTGTCGAAGCCCACCAGCTTCCAGCCCACCTGCGCCTGGTTGCCGCCGTAGGACGGGTCTCCGAGGAAGCCCTCCAGCGTCAGCACCATCAGCAGCTCGAAGAAGTGCGCCTCGCCGCTGCCGCCCGGGCTGTCCTTGAAGAGGGCGAGCAGCTCGTCCTGTTGCGCGGGCGTGGCCTGGGCGAAGCCCACCTGGAACATCCGCAGCGAGCGCCGCTCCAGCGCGGCCACCCCCTGGATGAAGTCCTGGCGCATCCGCGTGAGCTCCGGCGTCTGGAGCATGCGGTCGATGTAGACGGGCACGCCCGCGTCCTGGGCACCGGGGTCCTCGTCGCGCGGCAGGACGCGCTCGCAGGCCGCAGCCACCACGGCGTACTCGGCCCGGGTGAAGGTGAGGTGGGGCGGCTCGGACGGCGCGGTGGCCTGGGGCTCGGAGGGGCCGGCGGGGGCGCCGCACCTGCTACAGGCACCACTGCCGAGCAGCACCACGCCGCCGCCGAAGAAGGTCAGCCGCTGGAGGAAGGAGCGCCGGTCCATGGGCGCCCCAGCCTAGCCCAGCTGGCATAGGATGGGTGTCTTGCTCGGTTCGCAACCAAGGAGACGCTGCATGAGACGGCACGGATGGGCGCTGGGCCTCGCGCTCGCGCTGGCGTGTACCCCCGAGACGCGCCGCCCCGACGCGGGCACGGAGGAGGACAACACCGACAAGCTCAACGAGCTGTCCCCCTTCAGCCGCTCCGTCCTCGACGCGACGGCCAGGGAGCTGCAGCCGCTCGCGATCGCGGTGGGGCCCGGGGACGTGGTGGGCGTTGCCTACTACAGCCGCGTGGGGGACACGGCGGACTACCAGCTGCGCTTCCTCGAGTGGAACAAGGGCGAGGCCTCGCAGCCCGAGGTCATCGACACCGTGCAGCGGGTGAGCGGCGTGTCGGTGGCGTACGACTCGGCGGGCAAGGCGGCGGTGAGCTACCTCGGCGGCGGGAGCGACGAGTCCACCTACTGGTTCCAGAGCGACCTGGTGGTGGCCTACCGCGGCACGCCCGGCAGCTGGACGCGGCGCATCCCGGCCACCCGGAGCAACTACGCCGTGACGGGCAATACCCTGGCGGACTCGGGCTTCCTGGTGGGCCTCAACCCCGCCATCGTCTTCGACGGCGCGAAGGCGTATGTCGCGTTCCGCGATGGCCACAACGGCCAGTTCGGCAAGCAGGACTGGGAGGGCAGCGACCTCGAGGTGGCCGAAGGGGGCCCGACGAGCTGGACGCCCCGGATGGTGGCCATGTCGGCCGACACCAAGTCGGGTTATGGCGGCCACATCTCGATGGTGCTCGGCGCGGGCAGGCTGCCGGCGCTGGTGCACGACCAGGTGACGGACGGCGCGGACGCGCGGGGCCACAACGTCCTCTTCCAGCGGCGCAAGGCGGATGGCACCTGGACGGCGCCGCTGCAGGTCCAGACGGTCTCCGACACGCAGCTCGGCGCGAGCCTCGGGTGGGACAGCGAGGTGGGCTACGCCGTGGCGGTGGTGGACCGCACGAGCAACAAGCTCACCTACACCGCCTCGAAGGATGGCGTGAGCTGGTCGGAGCCGGATCCGGTGTTCCAGTCGGGAGCGGGCGGCTGGTACCCGTCGCTGGCGTTCGACCCGGCGCTGCACGAGCCGCACATCGCCTTCTACATCTGCTCCAACAGCACGAGCGCCAACGAGCAGGGCTGCGATGCGCGCGTGGACGAGCTGCGGGTGGCCGCGCTCATCGGGAGCAACTGGCAGGACGTGCTGGTGGACGCCGCGGGCGGGTGGGGGGCGAAGCTGGCCTTCCTGTCCACGGGCAAGCGGGTGGTGGTGTACCGCGCGCCGGACACGGGAGGGGTGAAGCTGGCGGTGGAGCCGTGAGGGGAGTGACGCGGGTGGTGGTGGCGGTGGGGCTGTCCGGCGCGCTGGTGGGGGCGGGGCTGGTGGGCTGCGGGGGGGACAACTCGCTGGCGGGCAGCGTGGGGGACCTGTTCCCCCTGGAGGTGTCGCGGGTGGAGGTGCAGCGCAACGCCGAGGCGCTGCAGGTGAGCTACTACCGCAGCACTGCCACCGACGTGGACCTGGTGGTGCGGCTGAGCGTGGACACGACGGGGCTGGCGCTGAAGCCGGGGCAGAAGGTGGACCTGGCGGGGGAGACTCCGGCGGGGCACGCGCGGGCCACGGTGGTGCACCTGGCGGCGGGCGAGCCGGTGCGCGTCCTCGCGCCGGTGGAGAAGGGGGACCTGGTGTTGGACGAGGGCGGCACTCCGGGCGAGCCGACGCGCGGGGACTTCTCCCTGTCCTTCCAGAAGGGCGAGGGCTACGGCGCGGGCCGTACCCTGAGCGGGCGCTTCGCGGCCCTGGCGCTGGATGGAGGCTTCGGGCCCGAGCCGCGCCAGTGAATCCGCTCTCTCGGGGTGTGGGGACCTTCTCTGCGGGTGTGCGAGCCCTGGCGAAAGCCCCCGCGGGGCGCCTCTCACCTCTACCTTCGCCCTCCGTACCGGGTTACCCTTATGTCCGTAACCTCGCCTACTGGTGTCGGAAGGGAGTTCATGAACACGCCCGTCATCACTCAGCCGTTGCAGCTCGGTACGGAGGAGGAGCTGAAGTGGCGTCTTTCCCTGATTTCGCCGGACGACCTCATGCGAGGGCTCTTCCACAACAGCCTGCTGGATCTGGTGCAGCGGCTGGAGGGGGATGAGGCCGTCAAGGAGTGCCTGGACGTGTGTGGTGAGGCGCGCTTCCTGGACTTCTTCAACTATGCCCACCACTCGTACATCAAGCTGCTCTACGCGTCGGCGCAGCGGCTGACCGCCAGGTTCGGCAGCTTCGAGCGGGCGATGTGGGAGATTGGCTACGAGGGAGGGAAGTCCTTCTACGCGTCCGCGGCGGGCAAGGTGCTCATCATGATGGCGCAGGGGGACCCGAGGCGGCTGCTGAGCAACATCCCCACGGGCATGCAGACGGCCTCCAAGCACGTGGAGCTCAAGGTGACGCTGACGGGGCCGCGCAGTGGCATCCTCGTCAAGCACGAGGTGATGCCCCGCCAGCACACCGAGGGCGGGCTGCAGGCGATGTGCGATGTGGCGAAGGTGAAGGGCGCCAAGGTGACCTCGCGCTCGCTGAGCCCCACCGACAACGAGTACGAGGTGACCTGGGAGTGAAGGGGTGGGGGCTGGGCAACCCGGCCCCACTTCCGCTATGGGGCAGGACGTGATGAGAACCGTCCTGCTGCTGCTGTTGCCCGCACTGCTCGCCACGGGATGCGGGTTGACCACCCAGGTGCGCCCGGTGCCGCGAGGCGCCTTGCAGGTGGAGGGCGCCATCGGTGGACCCCTCGTGCGCGTGGGGCCCGTGATTCCCGTGCCGCTGAGCGCCGTGGGAGCCCGCTATGGCGTGGCCGAGCGCGCCGACGTGGCGGCCCATGTGCACCTCACCTCGCTCTCCTTCGGGGTGGCGGGCCTGGACGTGGGCGGCAGTTGGCTGGCGCTCGCGCAGGATGGCGCCGTGCCGGCCCTCTCCCTGGGCGGACGCCTCTACGGCTTCACCAGCGTGCTCGCCTCGCGGCAGGCGCCTCCGCGCGCCTACCTCGAGGTGTCGCCCACCGTCAGCTACCTGCTGGGCGGGCGCTTCCTCTCCTATGCCTCGGCCACCGGCCTGGTGCAGCTGGCGGGCGGGCCGCCCCTGTTGTCGCTGGCGGTGGGCGAGGAGGTGCGCCTGGCCTCGTGGGGGGTGCAGCTGGAGCTGCGCTGGTACCAGCCGGATTACGCCACCCGCTTCAACGCGGCGGACTGGCAGGGGCCTGGCGGCATGGGCGCGCTGGGGGCCTTGCTGGGTGTGCGCTACCGCTTCGGAGGGGAGGAGGAATGAGCCGCCGTCTGCTGGCAGTCGGGCTGTTGAGCGCGGTCGTGGGCGTGGGGGCCTGCTACGACCTGGACCCCTTCCTCTATAGCCGCAAGCGCGTGGACCACTACACGCTGCCCGCCGAGGGCGAGACGCCCGAGGAGACGGTGCTGCCGGAGCAGATAGAGCCGGTGGAGCTCGTGGTGGACGGCCAGGTGCGGCTGGGGGCCGCGTATGTGAAAGCCACACAGCAGCCGCCCCGCGCCTACGTCCTTTATTTTCATGGCATTTGTTGCAACCTGAACCAGCACATCTCCCGGCCCAAGGGATTGGCCAACCTTGGCTATGACGTGCTCGTCTTCGACTACCGCGGCTGGGGGACCTCCACCGACCTGGAGCCCACCGAGCCGGGCCTGCTCGACGACAGCCGGGCGGCGCTCGCGTGGCTCTCCGCGCGGGCGGGCGTGCCCGCGGACCGCATCGTCTATTACGGGCGCTCCTTCGGCTCGGCGGTGGCCACCCAGCTCGCGGCCCACGTGCCGCCCGCGGCCCTCGTGCTCGAGTCTCCCTTCAGCTCCGTGCAGGGGCTGGTGCGCGACTCCAGCAACATGGACCTGCCCGCCGGCTTCTTCGCCGAGGGAAGCTGGGACACCGAGGGCCGGGTGCGCTCGCTCCAGGGGGTGCCCCTGCTGCTGCTGCACGGCACCGCCGACGACTTCATCCGCCCCGAGTTCTCCGAGCACCTCTACTCCGTGGCCCGGGAGCCCAAGCAGCTCGTGCTCGTGGACGGCGCGGACCACGACACCGTGCCCCAGCGCCTGGGTGTGGACTACGCGCGCACCTTGGGCACCTTTCTGGAGACAACGCACATCCACCCCTGAGCGGCACTCCACAATTCCAGAGCACACCGCGTCATCAAGGCGATAGTCGTGCATTGCTCGGATGGGCACCTTGAATGCCTGTTTTTATCATCCAGGCACTCCCGATTGAAAAGCCTGTTTGCCCGTCTTGCCCTGGACGTCTGTGTTCAGGAATGAGGTGTGTGCTGATGCAGTCGCCTATCCCTACGAGTGGTTGGAGTGGCATCCGCAACCGGATGCTGATGGCCCTGAGCGTGTTGCTGGTCGCGGCCTGCGGCGGCGAGTTGCCGTCGGAGGCGGAGGGCGCCAGGCCGGAGGTGGCGCCTTCCGCGGTGAGCACGCGCGCACAGGGCGTGGGCAGCACCAACAAGGTGCTCATCCTGGCCGACACGGTCACCGGTGGCACCAGCAGCCTCGAGGCCGCGGCCGCCCGGGCCCAGGGCTATACGGTGGAGATCGCCAGCAACGCGGCCTGGGCCGCGAAGAGCTCGGCGGACTTCGCCCAGTACCGCGCCCTGATTCTCGGGGACAACACGTGCAGTGGCGTGGGCCTCATCACCGCCGCCGTGGCCAACCGTAACGTCTGGGGCCCGGTGGTGGACGGCAACGTCATCATCGTGGGGACCGACCCCGTGTTCCACCGGAGCCGGGACGGGGGGCTGCTCACCACCAACTCCGTCAAGTTCGCCGCCGCCCAGGAAGGCAAGACGGGCATGTACGTCAACCTGAGCTGCTACTACGACGGCGCGGCGGCCAAGACGCCGGTGCCCGTGCTGCAGCCCTTCGGTGCCTTCACCGTGACGGGCGTGGGTTGCTACAACGACGCCCACATCGTGGCCAGCCACGCGGCCCTCTCGGGCCTGACGGACAGCGTGCTCTCCAACTGGAGCTGCTCGGTGCACGAGGCCTTCGACACCTACCCCGAGGCCAACTTCACCCCGCTCGCCATCGCGAGGGACCCGGCGTACGGCTCGCGCTTCCCGGGCTCCAAGGACTTCGCGGACGGCTCGCACGGCGTGCCCTATGTCCTGGTGCGCGGTGCCGTGCCCGTGAACTGCGGCGATGGCGTGCAGCAGTTCCCCGAGCAGTGCGACACCGGCGCCAACAACGGCAAGCCGGGCACGCCCTGCTCCTCCACGTGCCGCCTGAACTGGTGCGGTGATGGCGTGGTGGACTCGGGCGAGCAGTGCGACAACGGCGCGGGCAACGGCACCGGCTCCTGCAGCGCCTCGTGCACCACCACCGTCGTCAACCGTCCTCCCGAGGCGAAGTGCAAGGACCTGAGCTTGTCGGCCGGCGCCACCTGCGGCGCCACGGGCTCCGTGGACAATGGCTCGTCCGACCCGGATGGTGACCTGGTGGGCTGCACCCAGTCGGTGACCAGCTTCGGTCTGGGCACCACCGCCGTGACGCTGACCTGCACCGACAAGACGGGCCTGAAGTCCACCTGCTCGGCCACGGTGAGCGTCACCGACACCACGGCGCCGTCGCTCTTCTGCCCGGAGAACATGTTCGCCGAGTGCGTCGAGGGTGGCGCGGACGTGGATCCGGGCGCCGCGTCCGGAACCGACAACTGCGGCGCCGTGACGTATTCGAGCAGCCCGGGAGCCGGCAGCTTCCCGGTGGGCAGCACCCCGGTGACGTACACCGGCCGGGACTCCTCCGGTAACACCGCCGTCTGCACCAGCCGGGTGACGGTGGCCGACACCCAGCCTCCCGAGGTGTCGCTGGTGGGTTATGCCTCGGTGCGGCTCGAGTGCGGCAAGACCTACGTCGAGGCGGGCGCCGCGGCCTTCGACGGCTGCTACGGGGACGTGTCGGCCTCGGTGACCGTGTCCGGCTCCATCAACACCCGCGTGCCGGGGACGTACACCCTCACGTACTCGGCGAAGGATGCCGCCGGCAACGTGGGCACCGCCTTCCGGACGGTCCTCGTCGTCCCGGGCGCCTCCGGCACGTGCGAGGACCGGAGCGGCGGGTGGATCCTCACCGGCAGCATGGCCCTTCCGCGGATGCTCCACACCGCCACCCTGCTGGATGACGGCCGGGTGCTGGTGGCCGGTGGCTTCAACACCACCTCGGAGCTCTACGACCCCGTGGCCAAGACCTGGTCAGCCACGGGCAACACCCTGGGCGCGCACCGCGGTCACACGGCCACGAAGCTGCAGGATGGGCGGGTGCTCATCGCGGGCGGCGGCGTGTGCCCCATCACCAGCGCCACCGCCGAGCTGTACGTGCCGGCCCTGGGCAAGTGGAAGCCCGCGGGCATCCTCAACACCCAGCGCTACCACCACGCCGCGGTGCTGCTGCCCAACGGCAAGGTGCTGGTGGCCGGTGGCCGCACCGGTGAGTTCGACAGTGGCACGCTGGCCTCGGCCGAGCTGTACGACCCGGCCACCAACACCTGGTCCTACACCGGCAGCATGAACACGGCGCGCGCCTTCCACACCATGACCCTGCTGCCTGGCGGCAAGGTGCTGGTGACGGGCGGCAGCGATGCGTCCGACGGCTTCCTCACCTCCGCGGAGCTGTATGACCCGGCCACCGGGACGTGGACGGCCGTGGCGAGCCTGGGCACGGGCCGCTCCTCCCACACGGCGACCCTGCTGCCTGGCGGCAAGGTGCTGGTGGCGGGCGGCGCGGGCCTCGACGTGGCGCTGAGCGCGTCGGCCGAGCTGTATGACCCGGCCACCGACACCTGGTCGGCCACGGGCAGCATGCTCTCGCCGCGCCGGTGGCACACCGCCAACCTGCTCCCGGATGGCCGGGTGCTCGTGGCCGGTGGCTACCACCCCTTCACGGGTATCCAGACGGCCTCGGACCTCTACGACCCGGCCACGGGTAAGTGGAGCAAGACGGCGGCCATGAACGTGGACCGCTACAAGCACACGGCCACCCTGCTCGAGGACGGCACGGTGCTCGCGGTGGGCGGCGTGAGCAACCACGACCAGGCGTCCGCGGAGTACTACGATCTGACGAAGCTGTAGGCCGCGTGCCCCTCGCGGGGCGGGCTTCAGACAGGGGGCGCGAGGCTTCCGGGACACTCCCGGGCCCCGTGCCCCCTGTGTCTTGGTGGGGTCACCCCGGAGCGCGTCGCGTGACGGGGCCGTCCAGCTTCTGGTCCTGCTCCGCCACCCACCGCGCGAACTGCGCGTACACCGAGTGGGACTGCCACCGGGCCCACAGCGCGTCGCGCTCGGCGGGCGGCAGCGCGGAGATGGGGGCCGAGGCGCCCTCCGGAATGAAGATGCTCCACAGCGAGGACCACGCGTCGGCCTGGCGGGTGCTGTCCGCCTCCAAGGCCAGGGAGCCCACGGCCTGCTTGTCGCTGAAGGTATGGGGCGTGCCGTCCGAGTCCACGTAGACGAGCGCGCCGACGAAGCGGCAGTTGCGGGAGGCGTGCGCCCCGGCGAGCCGCAGGAGGCCCGGCACGCCGATGGTCTCCAGCACGTATTTCGTCACCGGGCCCGGGAAGCCGGCCAGCGCGTCCACGCACAACCCGCTGTCCTCCACCACCAGCGGCTCCTCGAAGTACGCGAAGGCCTGCCGTGCCTTGTCCAGGGCGACGGCCTCCAGCGTGCTGCCCTGGGGCTCGATGATGGGGAGCTCCAGGCGTTCGAGCCCGTAGCCCACCGACGCGAGGCACTGCTCCAGCACCTTGGCCTTCCCGCGGTTGGTGCTCACGAACGTGATCTTCTTCACGGACTGCTCTCCTCGTAACGCGTCGGGGCTCGGTGCCATCTGGCCGGAAAGGGGGTCGGCATGCGGGGGGGGGGAGGGTTCAACCCTCTTCGGTCTGCACGAGGCCGTACTTGTGCAGCAATGAGTAGAGGTGCTTGCGGTCCAGCTCGGCCTCGCGCGCGGCGCGGGCGATGTTGCCCTTGGTACGGCTGAGCAGGCGGGTGAGGTATTCGCGTTCGAAGGCGCGCACCAGCTCATCCTTGCAGGCCTTGAAGGGCCCGGAGTAGGCCACCGGCAGCCGCTCGCCCGGGGGGGCCGGGGGCTCGGCGGGCGGCTCGCGCAGCAGGCCTTCCGCCGCCAGCTCGGGACGGTCCGCCATGTGCCGGGCCCGCTCCAGGGCGTTGCGCAGCTCGCGCACGTTGCCCGGCCACGTGTGTCCGAGGAAGGCCTCGCGCACCTGCTCGGGCAGCCGGGCCCAGGGCCCCTGGCCTCCAAACGCATCCACCAGCAGGGGGATGTCCTCCTTGCGGTCCCTCAGCGGCGGCAGCGTCACGGTGAAGACGGACAGCCGGAAGTACAGGTCCTCGCGGAAGCGGCCCGCCTGCGTCTCGGCCCAGAGGTCCTTCTTGCTGGCCACGAGGATGCGCGCGTCGAAGGACACGGGCGCGGAGGCCCCCAGCCGGTGGAACTCCCGGTCCTCGAGGGCGCGCAGCAGCTTGGGCTGCAGCTCCAGCGCGAGGTCGTCGATCTCATCCAGGAAGAGGGTGCCGCCGTGGGCCCGCTCCAGGCAGCCGATGCGCTGGCCCACCGCGCCGGTGAAGGCGCCCTTCTCGTGGCCGAACAGCTCGCTCTCGATGAGGGAGTCGGACACCGAGGCGCAGTCGAACACCACCAGCGGCCCCTGCGCCCGGGGCGACAGCTTGTGCAGCGCCTTGGCCGCGGCGCCCTTGCCGGTGCCCGTCTCGCCCACCAGCAGCACGGTGGAGTCCGTGGGGGCAATGCGCTGCAGGAGCGCGAAAATCTGCCGCATGGGCACGCTGCGGCCCACCAGCTCCCCGAGCCTGTCCTCGTCCGAGGGGGCGATCTCCACCGGGGCCACCTGGGGGTTGAAGCGCAGCCGCACGTCGCCCACCTCGATGAGGACGCCGGGGCGCAGCCAGGCCTCGCGCACCTGGGCGCCGTCGAGGAAGGTGCCGTTGGTGGAGCCCAGGTCCTGCACCAGGAAGCGGTCCCCCTGCCGGCGCACCACCAGGTGGTTGCGGCTGACGGTGGGGTGGTCCAGCACCACGTCGTTGTCCGGCGCCTTGCCGATGCGCAGCACCTCACTACCGAGCGGGTAGCGCGTCCCCGCGCGCTCGGTGTCCAGCAGCACCAGGTGGAAGTGCTGCGCCGCGAGCCTGTCCCCCCGGGCCCGCTCGCCGAGGAGGGTATGCGTGGGAATGGGGGAGGGAGGGGCGGAGGACATGGGCGCGCGGGATTCTAGCGTGATACGAGGGCCGACATGCGCTACCGCCACCTACCTTTGCTGCTGTTGACCTCCTGCGCAACTGTCTCCCCCCGCACCGTCTCGCCCGTGGACCCCTCCTCCGAGGTTGCTTCCTCACCGGGCGTCCCAGCGCGGGTGTGGACTCAGACACGCCCGGTGGTGGTGCGGCACGCGACGGTGATGCCCGCCTCGAGCCCGGCCATCGAGGACGGGGCGGTGGCCTTCGTGGAGGGGAAGCTCGTGGCGGTGGGCCGCAACGCGGAGGTGGCCACCCCGCCGGGCGCCGAGGAGGTGGATGGAACAGGCCTGTATGTGACGCCCGGCATCATCGACGCGCACAGCCACCTGGGGGTGTACGCCTCGCCGGACACCACCTCCACCAGTGACGGCAACGAGGCCACGGCCCCGGTGACGGCCGAGGTGTCCGCCGAGCACTCCTTCTGGCCGCAGGACCCGGGCCTGCGCCGAGCGGCGGCCGGCGGCGTCACCTCGCTGCTGGTGCTGCCGGGCAGCGCCAACCTCATTGGCGGGCGGGCCTTCCCGGTGAAGCTGCACTTCGGGCGCTCGGCGCGGGAGATGCGGTTTCCGGGGGCCAAGGACGGGCTGAAGATGGCGTGCGGGGAGAACCCGAGGCGCGTCTATGGCACGGCGCAGCACCGCGCGCCCTCCACGCGCATGGGCAACGTGGCCGGCTACCGGCAGGCCTTCGCCCGGGCGCGCGAGTACCAGGAGCGCTGGGACGCCTGGGAGAAGAAGCGTGAGAAGAAGCCGGAGGAGGCCGGGCCCGCGCCGCTGCGCGACTTGCAGCTGGAGACGCTGGTGGAGGTGATGCGCGGCAACATCCTCGTGCAGAACCACTGCTACCGGGCGGACGAGATGGCGGTGATGCTCCAGGTGGCCGAGGAGTTCGGCTACGCCATCCGCGCCTTCCACCACGCGCTGGAGGCCTACAAGCTGAGAGACCGGCTGGCGGAGAAGGGCGTGGCGGTGGCCACCTGGGCGGACTGGTGGGGTTTCAAGATGGAGGCCTGGGACGGGATTCCGGAGAACGCGGGCCTGGTGTCGCAGGCGGGCGGGCGCGCCGTCATCCACTCGGACTCGGCGCTGGGGGTTCAGCGGCTCAACCAGGAGGCGGGCAAGGCGCTGTGGAGGGCGCGCGAGTCCGGCATCCCCGTCACCGAGGAGGATGCGCTGCGCTGGGTGACGCTGCACGCCGCCTGGGTGATGGGGGTGGAGGACCGGACGGGCTCGCTGGAGCCGGGGAAGATGGCGGACGTGGTGCTGTGGAAGAACCACCCGCTGTCCGTCTACGCCCGCGCGCAGCGCGTCTGGGCGGATGGCGTCGTCACGTATGACGCGGACAGTGGCGCGGTGGAGGCGAGCGACTTCGAGCTGGGCGAGCGTGCCGGGGCCTCGGCGAAGCTGGTGGCGCGGCCCTCGGAGCTGCCGGTGCTGAAGGACGCGGGGCTCGGCGTGCGCTGCGAGCCGGCGAAGGACGCGGAATGCGCCCGGCCGCTGGAGGTGAAGGACGGCGTGTGCACCGCGTTCCAGGACGTGGCGGTGCTCTCGCAGGGGACGTGGCAGGCGCACGCCTCGGTGCTGGTGGAGAACGGGAAGGTGACGCGGGTGCAGGCGGGGGCCCTGGCAGCGGTGCCCGCGGGGTGCCGCGCGGTGGACGGCAAGGGCCGGGTGCTGACGCCGGGCCTGGTGGATCCGCTCACCAGCCTGGGGGTGGTGGAGGTGGGGATGGAGGAGACGACGGTGGACGACTCGCTGCGGGGCGAGGCGGCCAAGGAGCCCATCCGCGCCGCGCTGCGGGCGGCCGACAGCGTCAACCCCGCGGCGGAGACGTTCCCGGTGGCGAGGCTGGGAGGAGTCACGACGGCGGGCGTGGTGCCGGCGGGCGGGCTGGTGTCCGGGCAGAGCGCATGGGTGGGGACGGACGGCACGGTGCGCCGCGCGCCGCTGGCGTTGCACGTGAATCTGGGAGTCACCGGCCGTGACGCGGTGTCCGGCTCGCGGGCGCTGGTGCTGGAGCGGCTGAGGGAGCTGCTGTCGGACGCGCGCGAGTACAACAAGCGCAAGGGGGACTTCGAGCAGAACCGCATGCGCACGCTGGCGGCGAGCCGGTTGGATCTGGAGTCGCTGCAGCCGGCGCTGACGGGAGCGCTGCCGGTGGTGGTGATGGCCAACCGGGTCTCGGACATCCGGGCGGCGCTGGCTCTCGGGCGCGAGTTCGGGCTGAAGCTGCTGATTGCGGGGGGGCGCGAGGCGTGGATGGTGGCGCCGGAGCTGGCGGCGGCGAAGGTGCCGGTCATCATGCAGCCCACGCAGAACCTGCCCTCGAGCTTCGACGGGTTGAACAGCCGGATGGACGCGGCGGCGCTGCTGAGCGCGGCGGGGGTGAAGGTGCTCATCTCCACGATGGGCGAGCCGCACATGGTGCGCACGCTGGCGCAGGAGGCGGGCAACGCGGTGGCGTGGGGCCTGCCGTACGGCGAGGCGCTGCGGGCCATCACCTCGAATGTGACGGAGGCCTTCGGGCTCGAGGGCGGCCAGGTGGCGCCGGGGCAGGTGGCGGACCTGGTGCTGTGGAATGGCGAGCCGCTGGAGGTGAGCAGCCGTCCGGTGGGCATGTGGCTGGGTGGGAAGCAGGTGCCGCTCACCAGCCGCCAGAATGCGTTGTACGAGAAGTACCGCACGCTGGCGAAGTAGGGCGGACGGCGGGTTCAGCCTCGCTGGTATCTGGCCCAGAGCCTGGGGAACCTTTGTCTGAGGTTCCCCTCGCTCCATCGCTCTCCGGCGGGTTCAACGGGGGCCCGTCCTGCGTATGCGGGGGGCTCCTGCCCCGTCAGCTCCTCGTAGGCCTGGGCCGGTATATATTGAAACTCCTCGAAGAAGACATCCTCGACTCCAGGCGCGTCGGCGGCCTCGACGAGTGATTCCGCATCCGACACCGCGGCCTCGAAGACGCGGCGCCCCATGGAGATCAACCAGCTTCGGAAGTCCGCGAAGCCATCGTCCGAGCAGCCGCCCGCGATGAGGTAGGCAGCGCCCCAGAGGTCCCAGTGAAATGCTGTGGCCATCCGCTCGAGAAGGTGGTTGCGGAAATCGAGGATCTCCTCGGGCGGTAACTGCAACAGGAGGCGCCTGAGCTCCTCGCGCTGCTGCTCCATGTTCCCGTCAATCCGGTCTGGGTCGAACCCGCTCCGGGATGACTCGATGAGCTTCCAGAACCGCTCGACGTTCATGAGGTCTCCAGCCGCCAGCAGCGGGGGCCGCGGTGCTCCCGCCGCTCGTCACGAATCCTCAGCAGGCGAACGGCTCGCTACACAATGACGCAGCAGAGGTTGGCGCCGCAGCAGATCCAGCCGGAGGGGCAATAGATGCCACCGCAGCCGGGGCCGACCTGCTCCGTGGGCGGCTGCGCGGTGGACTCCTCCTCCACCGTACCGCCACACGCCGAGGCCATCAGGGCCACCACCGCGACTGCCATCCAACGCATCTTCATGGGAACTCCCGTGAGTGAGAAGGGGACTACTGGCGCGGGAAGGTAACGGAACCGCCACCCGGAAAAAACAGGACTCTCCGCCTCTTCAAGAACGGCGCCGGCAAGGCCCGCCTGCGCTCCTCGCGCTGCTGCTCCTGGTTCACGGGGCGGGGGCATTCCACTGGTCACCGGTGACCAGTGAAACGGGGTGGGGGCATTCCACTTGTCACCGGTGACAAGTGAAACGGGGCGGGGACACTCCTGCGGGCGGCGCGCCGTACGAGAAATATCGCACCCTGATGAAGTAGGATGGAAGGAACCCCCCCCGCTCCCCTCGAAGCCGTATGGACTCCTCGGCCTCCATCACCATCGACGACTCCCTCTGGCCGCTGCTGCAGGTGAAGTTCCCGAGCGCGTTCACGAACCCGCAGCAGGAGCAGTACCTGAGCCGGCTGCTGACCTATCTGCGCCGGGGGGAGCGGTACGTCGGCGTCATGGACACGCACCTGCTGAAGAACTCGTCCTCCGAGCAGCGTCAGCGGCAGGCGGAGTTCATCAAGGAGCACGAGGCGCTGTTCCGTCAGTACTCGCTCGGGACGGCGGGGATCGTCACCTCGCCCCTCATGGCCCTGGGGGCGAGGATCCTCATCCACCTCAAGCCCATGCCCACGCCGTTCTATGTCGCCTCCTCGCTGCCCGCGGCGATGACGTGGGCCGCGCAACGGCTGGAGTCGGCGGGCCTGCTCGAGCCCGCCGAGCGCGTCCGGCGCCACTTCGGCCTGCTCGCCGAGCGGCGCACCGGCTAGATGGATGATGTTTCTCTCTGAAAGAGAGAAACAAAGCGGGGAGGATTTTTCGGACCCCTCCCTTCATTTCAGAATCCACGGGCGGTATCCAGGGGACCTTCCTGACAAAGGAGTCCTTTCATGGAATCCCTGCCTCGTTGCAGAGCAGTGCTCGTTCTGGCGCTGGCGCTCGTCCTGGCCCAGGGCTGCAGTCCCGTGGAGCAGCCACCGGAAGCCCTCCAGGTGGGGACGAATCAGCAGCGGGTGGTGAATGGCTTCGCGGAGCTGCACCACCACATGTTCGCCGAGCAGGCCTTCGGTGGGGGCTGGTTCCATGGCAGCCACACCGGCTCGCTGACGCGCTGTGATGGGGGTGCTCCGGAGAGTGACCATGCCCGCGTGCGCATGGATCTGAGCGAGATGCTCAACCTGTGCCCCAACTCGGGCAGCGTGGACCTGCGCGGCGTGCCGATCCTCTCCGATCTCTTTGGCCTCGCGGGCGCGGTGGGCTCGGAGTTCATTGGCAAGATGGAGGGGACGCAGGGGGACACGGGCCTGCACCTGGGTCGGCGCGAGGTGCGCACCGAGTGGCCCCGCTGGGACACCATCGCGCACCAGCAGTCCTGGGAGGGCTGGCTGCGGCAGGCGCACCAGGGCGGCATGTCGCTGGTGGTGGTGTCGCTGGTGAGCAACGGCTTCCTGTGCAAGGCGCTGCCGTACCAGAACCTCGAGCGCCCGTGCGACGAGATGGCGGACGTCGAGGTGCAGCTGCAGATGGCCCGCGACTTCGATGCGCGCACGGACTGGGCGGAGATCGCCCTCTCCCCCGCGCATGCCCGGCAGATCATCGAGTCCGGCAGGCTGGCGATGGTGCTCTCCATCGAGACGAGCAAGCTCTTCGGCACCAAGGACTGGCGTAGCGAGCTGGACCGCTTCCACGCGTTGGGGGTGCGCTCCATCCAGCCGGTGCACCAGCTGGACAACCGCTTCGGCGGCGCGGCGCTGCACAACGTCATCTTCCAGGCGGCCCAGTTCATCGAGAACTGCCACATCGACTACGACTGCGGCGTGACGACGGGCTCCTTCACGCTCGGCTTCGACGTGGCGCGGGACGCGGCGGGCAACTGCCGCAACACCAAGGGGCTCACCGCGGAGGGCAAGGCGCTGGTGCAGGCGATGATGGCCAAGGGGATGCTGGTGGACATGGCGCACCTGTCCGAGAAGAGCACCCAGGACGCCTACGCCATCGCCCAGGCGAACAGCTACTACCCGCTCTACATCTCGCACGGCCACTTCCGCGAGGTGATGAACCCGAAGCTGGCGGAGAACGAGAAGACGACGCCGGCGTGGGCGGTGCGCTACCTGCGGCAGACGGGCGGCATGTTCGGCCTGCGCACGGCGCATGACGAGACGCGTGCGTACACGCGCTCGGGCATCGCCAACAACTGCCAGGGCTCGAGCCGCTCGGTGGCGCAGGCGTACGAGTTCGGCCGCCAGGGGCTGAAGGTGCCCATGGCCTTTGGCGCGGACTTCAACGGCTTCATCCAGCAGACGCGGCCGCGCTTCGGGCCGCACGGGGCGTGCTCGGCGGGCTTCCAGGCCGAGGCGGATGATCAGGCGCACCAGCAGGACGTGTACGGACCGGCGCGGTTGGGCACGGACTTCGACGAGTACGGCCTGGCGCACGTGGGCCTGCTGCCGGACCTGCTGAAGGACCTGGGGCGGCTGGGGGCGAACACGGCGGGGCTCTCGGGCTCGTCGGAGACGTTCCTGCGCATGTGGGAGCGGGCGAACGGGCCGCGCGTGGGCATGGCGGACCCCGCCTCGGACATCGACACGAGCGGCATCGCGGCCTACGAGGACAAGTCCGTGCGCGAGGCGCGCTACCCCACGGTGTGCGGGGCGGCGTATGCGCCGGACTCGAAGACGCTGAACCAGGGCTGCCGCTTCGACGCGGAGTGCATCAGCGACCAGTGCACCTCGGTGCTGTGCTCGACGTTCGATGGGCGGTGCGTGTGTAACGACGATGGGGACTGCGGCGCCTCGAGCTACTGCCAGGACGAGATTCCGGCCAACCCGGGTGACAACGACTGCGTGGCGAAGAAGGGTAACTGGGCCTCGTGCAGCCGGGATGGGCAGTGCCAGTCCGGGGCGTGCGGTGGCTGCGCGGACGCGGTGGGCTGGTGCTACACGCCGCGCTCCAAGACGTATGGGCAGAGCTGCAAGGCGGACACGGAGTGCACGACGGATCGGTGCAGCGCGGACTGCTACATCAATCCGACGGGCTCGTGCCTGTGCGACAGCGATTCCCACTGCGCGAGCACCCAGTACTGCGGCTGGGGGACGAACTCGGGCAAGTGCCAGAACAAGAAGTCGCGAGGGGCGGTGTGCTCGAGCGACCGGGAGTGCCTCTCCAACAACTGCCGCTGGTCGTTCACCTGCGCGTAAGCACCCCTCTCCCTTCGGGAGAGGGACGGGGTGAGGGGGCCGGAGCCCCCGGGTTCCCCTCCGTGAGGACGGAGGGGAACCGTGCACCAACTCCCATCCAACTCCAGGAGGAACTCAGTTCCCGGAGTAGATGCCGATGGCGCCGGGGATGTGGTTCTCGTCGCTGCCCTTGAAGCCGACGAGGATGCGGCGCCCGGCACCGCGGTCCACCTGGATATCGGAGACGGTGCTCATGCACAGCTGGCGTCCGAAGTTGGAGCAGCCGTAGGTGAGCACGCGGCCGTCCTTGACGCGGTAGACGGAGCCGAGCCAGCGGGCGCCGGTCCACACGCTGCCGTCGGTGGGGTCCACGGCGACGGTGGAGAGGTGGGGCACGCCGACGTCGAGGTAGCGGACGTCGCCGCCTTCCGCGTTCATCCGGGCCAGGCCGCGGGTGAAGGAGCTCACCCAGACGGTGTCATCGCCGGCGACGGCCATGCCGGACACGTGGTCGTCCACGCGGTCGGCGGGCCGGGACATGTTGGGCTCGCTGACCTTGTCCGGCCAGAGGTCGAAGCGGTTCCAGGCGTAGTCCCGGTCCTCGCTCATGCTCTGGGCGCGCCAGTAGTTGTTGCTGTTGGAGCCGTAGCGGAAGCGGGTGGAGCGGTTGGAGCCGCCGAAGAAGACATCTCCGCTGGGGTGGACGGCCACGCCGTAGTAGGCGTCGGTGAGGAGGACGACGTTGCCCTGCTCGTTCAAGGCGTTGATGTGCGGGTGCACGTGCTCCATGACGCCCGAGCAGGAGAGCTGGCCGTTGCAGGTGTTGTTGCCGGTGTAGCGGGCGTCGCCGCGGGAGAAGCCGTGGTTGCCGCCGAACCAGACGCTGTTGGTGTTCTTGTCGTAGGCGATGCGGAGGATGTTGCAGATCTTCTCGCGGCCGCGCATCTCGTCGCGCACGACGCCGGGGCCGGAGAAGATGTCGTAGTGGACGACCTCGAGGGTGCCGTCCGCGCGCAGCGTCACCTTGTCCGCGTCACCGCTCTTGTAGCGGGAGGGATCCGGGTTGGGGCCGTCCCAGTTACTCTCGCAGTGGTCCGAGCCCTTGCCGGGCCTGCCCTCGTAGCCGACGAAGACGGTGCCCGCGGGGCCACCGGCGACGGAGATGACCTTCAGGTACTTCTCGCCCGGGGGCACGCTGCCGTCCGGCATGAAGCCGTAGGGGCGCAGCCCGTCCGCCAGGGTGTAGCGCTGGAGGGTGTCGGCGCCGGGGCGGAGGAGGAAGAGGCCGTCCTCGCCGCCGGCCACCCAGACGTTGCCGCCCTCGTCCGAGGTGATGCCGTAGACGCGCCGGGGTCCGCCGTGCTGGGTGCCGTAGAAGCGCCAGCCCGGGGGAGAGGCGAACTGGATGTCCGCCTCGGGAGCAGGCGCCGGAGGAGTAGGCGGCGGCGGAGCCGGAGTGCCCGCGTCGGGAGCCGGAGTGCCCGCATCGGGCGTCTTCGTGCCCGCGTCGGGAGCCGGGGTGCCCGAGTCGGGACGCCCGCCACCGCCCGTGCCCGCGTCGGGCGTCTGCGGCGAGCCGCCCGCGTCGTCCCGGGGCGAGTCCAGCCCGGGGTTGTTCCGCTCGGACTCGTCATGTCCTGCCTGCTGCTTGCAGCCCGCCCACACCGCGCTCGTCATGACGAGCGCCGCCGCCCACCGCCATCCACCCTTCATGTCGCTGCCCACCCGTTCTGTGGAAACCGGGTACCCACACGGCACCCCCGTCCCCCAGCATCGCAAGCCGGGTGCCAGCCCGGTCCGTCTCGGGGACGGGGCCATGCGTCGGCTCCCGGACAGCCCCTGGGTACGCCGGTGCCCAGGAATGGCAGGGTGCTGACCCCTTTACGCCTCCAACCGTGCTAGTGCGGAAGGCGATGGCAGGAAACGACACGCGCGGCCGTACGCCGCTCTCCCTCGTCGGGCAGGAACCCGACATTGCCTTCTACACCCGCCAGGCGGCCGAGCATGGAGGCCCGGTGCTGGTGCTGGGCGCGGCCAACGGGCGGGTGGCCTGGGCGCTGGCCGGGGCGGGCCTGTCCGTGCTCGGCGTGGACCCTTCCGAGCGGATGGTGCAGGCCGCCGAGGAGCTTCGGAGCTCGGAGGCCCCCGAGGTGGGCGGCCGGGTGCGCTTCCTCCACGCCGACCCGCGCTCGCTGCGCCTGGCCGAGCGCTTCCCCGTGGTGCTCGCTCCCCAACATGCGATGGGGATGATGGGCTCGCAGGAGGACCTGGAGGCCTTCCTGTCCACGGTGCGCCACCACCTGCAGCCCGGGGGCAGCTTCGTCTACGACGTGCTCAACCCGTCGCCCGAGCCTGCTTCCACGCGCGAGGATGAGGAGCCCGGCTCCGCGGTGGAGCCGCGCCGGCCGGTGTTCGCCTTCCACCTGCGCGAGCGGCGGCAACCCGGGGCGCCGCTCGGCATCCGCCGCCTGCGGCTGAGGCCCTTCACCGCCGAGGAGCTGGACGCGGCGATGAAGGCCTGCGGGCTCACGCCTCGCGAGCGCTTCGGGCGTTTCGACGGCAAGCCGTTCGACCCCGAGGACACGCGCCACATTGGCGTGGTGGAGGGGTGACGGGGGCGGGGTGAAGCTCAGAACCTGAAGGTGGCGCCGCCGAGGAGGGCCGGGGTGGACAGGGTCCGGTCGCGCGCGGGCTCGCGGAAGGCGTCGAGCTGGCCGCGGACGAAGAGGCGGGAGAAGCGCGTCACGTCCACCTGGGCCTCGGCGTAGGCCCCGAGGTCCGAAGGGGCGGAGAAGCCATCTCCGCCGCGGTCCCACCCCAGGCCGAGCCCCGCGCTCCCGCCCAGGACGAGCCCGAGCCGGAGCTGTGTGCCGAGCAGCAGCTCCGCGCCGGTCTCCACCGCCAGGGTGGCGGCATGCACGCCCCGGAAGGCCTCCCCATCGGACGGGTGGAGCGCCGACTTGTAGCCGGCCGCGTCCAGCGCCAGCGACGCGAACACGCCCACCCGTTGCCGCTCGCCGAAACGCCTACCCAGCCGTCCGCGGACTCCGGCGAGGGAGGCCTCGACGCCGAGGCTCCGGTCGAGCGCGAGGAAGCGCGTGAGGCGCGCGGGGAGCAGGACCACGCCGACGGCCAGCTCCTCTCCGGTGGCGGCGTTGTTCAGCTCGAAGCGCCGTTGGACTGGGGTGAAGCGCAGGTCCGCATACGGCAGCGTGACACCCGCCGGGCCGGAGCCCAGCGCGAGGTGTCCGTCGAGCGAGGCCCAGAGCAGGTACTCCGGGGTCCGCACGGCATCCCACGTGTCTTCCGGCCCCACGGTCTCGTGGAGCAGGAAGCGCAGCCGGAGCAGGGCGTTCCACCCGGTGCCGCCATTCTGGAAGCCACCTCCGCCGGCCTCGAGCCGCGGCCGGAAGAGGGCCTCGTCGAAGCGCGGGGTCTCGTACCGGGGCGCTGGAGCGGAGGGCTCACCCGGCCCGGGTCCAGCGCTCCCGCTCGTGCCCGCCGCGAGCTGCGTGAAGTCCGGCGGGCTCCGGCCACAGGCCGCCCAGATGGAGTAATCCTCCCGGCGAGGCACCTCTCCCCGGTCGATCAACTCCCGGACGTAGCGGGTGTTGAAGCCGTCGACGCTCCGCGGGTAGCGCGCGGCGGCGCGGTAGTGCTCCACGAAGGTGTCGCTGTCGAGCCGGGGGCAGTAATCCCGCTGAAGGTTGGCGCGGACCTCGCTCCAGCGCTTCGGGGTGAAGGCCGAGTTGTTGAAGGTCTCGTCGAGCTGGGGGGAGACGTACTCGCGCCAGTCGAAGGGCCGAGTCAGTTGCCAGCCCTCGGCGGTCTTGAGCAACCGGGGGTCCTCCTCCTGGCACAGGCTCCGGTAGAAGAGGAACCCCTGGTAGTTGGCCTCGAGATCGCTGAACGAGAAGACGCCCGTGGTCACGAGGCCGAGGGTGCCGCCCTCCGTCCCCACGCCGTAGCGGATGATCCGCTCGAGCGCCTCGCGTTCGGGGACGCCCTCGGCCATCAGCTCGCGGAAGCGCTGGTGGTACTTCCATCCGGACTGGAAGAAGTGGGAGAGCTTGTCGGCGCCCATGTGGACACCGGCGACGGTGAAGGTCGCCTTGACGCCGAAGGAGAGGCCCCAGTCCCAGAGGCGCTCGTTGCGGTAGATGGAGAAGTGCTTCCGGAAGCGCGCATGGTCCTTCTTGGACGGCACGCGGTCGATGCGAGGGGAGTTCTCCGCCCAGAGCTCGATTTTGTGGAGCCCCGAGATGCGGAAGCGCTGGTAGATGCGGTGGGCGACGTCCTGGCAGGAGTACTGCTCTCCGCTCGCGCGCCGGTTGACGAGGTCCAGGGCCCCGAGGATGTCCCGGTTGATCTTCTCGTTGAGGACGGCCAGGGAGTCGCGAGGCGGCTTGTCGATGGCGAAGTACTGGTCCGTCTCGGTCGCCTGGGCGCTCCCCGTGACAGCGGCCCAGAGGGCCAGGGCCACCCACCAGGTCCTGAGGGCGCGTCGGCGAGGCATCGGCTCCTCAGCGCTCGAAGCGGTAGCCGAGCCCGCGCACGGTGAGGAAGTGACGGGGCTGCTCGGGATCCGGCTCGAGCTTGAGCCGGAGCTGGCGCATGAAGTTGTCCACGGTGCGGGCGCTGCCCTCGTAGCCGTAGCCCCAGGCGGCGCTGAGCAGCTCCTCGCGGCTGAAGGTGCGTCCCGGGTGCGCGAGGAAGTGGGCCAGCAGCTTGAACTCCTGGGCGGTGAGCTCCACGAGCTGCCCGCCGCGGGTGACGCTCTTGGCGCTCAGGTCCATCTGGACGTCGCCGAAGCCCACCGTGGGCGGCTGGCCCTGGACGGGGTAGCGGCGGCGCAGCACGGCCTTGATGCGGGCCAGCAGCTCCTGGAGCCCGAAGGGCTTCACCACGTAGTCGTCCGCGCCCAGGTTGAGGCCGAGGATCTTGTCCATCTCCGCGCCCTTGGCGCTGAGCACCACGACGGGGAGATCCCGCCCGCGCTGGCGCAGCTCCTTGAGCACCTCGAAGCCGTTGAGCTCGGGCAGCATGACGTCCAGCACGAGCAGGTCCGGGGACTCGTCGAGCGCGCGGGCCAGTCCCTGGCGGCCGTCCTGGGCCTGGAGGACCTCGTAGCCCTCGAAGTTGAGGTTCATGGACAGGCCGGTGAGGATGGCCAGGTCGTCCTCCACCACCAGGATGCGTGTTGGCTTGTCGCTCATGCCGTTCCCACGGGGAGCTGGATGGTGAAGCGGCTGCCCTTGCCCAGCTCGCTCTTCAGGGTGATGCGCCCGCCGTGAGCCTCCACGATGTGCTTGGCGATGGCCAGCCCCAACCCGCTGCCCTCCGTCTTGCGGGTGAGCAGATTGTCCACCCGGTAGAAGCGCTCGAAGATGCGGCGGCGGTCGCGCGGCGCGATGCCCACCCCGTGGTCCTCCACGGTGAGGTCCACCCATTTCCTGTCGGCGCGGACGGTGAGGGTGATGCGCTTGTCGTCCTTGCTGTACTTGTAGGCATTGTGCAGCAGGTTGAGCAGGGCGCCGGCGATGGCCTCCTTGTCCACCTGGACCGAGGGGAGCTGGTCGGGCAGGTCCACGGAGAGGCGCAGCTCGCCGTCCAGGCGCTGGGCGCGGAAGGCCGTCACGGCGGCGTCGACCAAGGCGGGCACGGGCAGGAGCTCCCGGTGGTACACCTTGCGGCCGCTCTCGATGCGGGCCCAGTCCAGCACCCGGTCCACGAGGGTGCTCAGCCGCTCCGTCTCCTGGGTGAGCATCTGCAGCACCTGCTGCGTCTGCGCGGGGTCCTTCACGCGGCCGAGCGCGAGCGTCTCGATGAACATGCGGATGGAGGTGATGGGGGTGCGCAGCTCATGGCTCACCAGGGAGACGAAGTCCGTCTTCATGCGTGAGAGCCGGGCCTCGCGGTAGAGGACGCGGCCGGTGTAGACGACGCCGAAGGTGAGGGTGACGTAGAAGAGGCCGAGCAGCACCACGTACACGACGCGGTTGCGGGTGGAGGCGCGGGCGACGGGGTCCTCGCCGGTGGGCACCACGGCGAGCCGGAAGTCCTGGAGCGGGGGAGGCAGCACCTGCTCGGCGAGCACCTGGGGCCCGAGCGCGTTGGCGCGGGCCTGGGCCACTTCCAGGGCGAGCTTGCCCATGAGGCCCTCGCCGGTGGCCTCCTGGCGGGCGAGGAGGACGAAGCGCACGGGCTCGCTGGAGGTCACCTGGCCATCGGTGCGCTCGGCGAGCAGGGCCTCCAGGGCCTCGGGAGAGAGGCGGACGCCGTGCACCACCTCACCCTGGCGCTCGGCGGCGATGAGGGCGGCGCGCCCGCCCACCATGAGGGAGAAGTGCGAGGTGCCCGCGGGGAAGTCGGTGGCGGAGGACTGCACGGCCTGCAGGGCGGCGGCGAGCTCCGGGTCAGGGGAGCTGACCTGTTTGCCCTCCACCCGGAAGGAGGCGGGGGTGGACAGGAGGCGTCCGTCGGAGGCCACCACGCGGGGCTGGCCGTCCACGAGCGCGAAGCGCGAGGCGCGCAGTTGGGCGGGGAGGCCCTCGGTGAGCGTCTCGAGCGTGCCCTGCCAGGCGGCCACCAGGCGTTTCTCCACGGCGGCGCGCTCGTTGATGATGGCCACCACTCCGAAGCCGGAGAGCCCGGCCGAGGGCAGCACCACCAGGACGATGAGCAGCGCGAAGGTGCGCCGGAAGCTGAGGATGACGGAGGGCTGGGGGCTTGGCACGGCCCGTCTCCTTTACCTCCACGGGGCGCCGGGTGCTCGACTTCCGTTGGAGCCCGGTGTCGCGCCGGGCCCCGGGGGCCGCCAGGAGAGGGGGGAGGGGAGCGTCAGGGGAGGCCGGCGTCAGGAGCCGGGCCAGCGTCCGGCGTGGAGCCGCCGATGGCCGCGGGCGTGCCCGCCTGCATGAGGCGCTCGTGGGTGATGCCGAAGAGGGTGGTGCGGGCGAGCTCGAGCGCGCGGTCCTTGTCCTTGCCCAGCCAGGTGACGACGATGCCGCAGGGGGTGTCATCGTCCCAGGTGACGACCTGGAGCATGCCGGGGACGGGCTCGCGGCGGGCGGCGGCCTTGCCGAGCGCGGGCACCTCCACGCCCCCGGCGCGCAGGGTGGGGGCGAGCAGGTCGCGCACGTCCTGCCCATCGGGCAGCCTGTGGCAGTCGTAGGCGATGGAGACGGTGACGTCCTTCTGCTCGGCCGAGCGGAAGGTGCAGAGCGGCCCGCAGGTGGGGCACGTGCGCTCCTCCTTCACGCTGAAGCCGGGCAGGGCGTCGCGAATCTCCGGGGTGACGAGTCCCTCGCAGGTGAGGGCACTCGAGGCGGGCAGCACGCCCGCGTCCGGCGCGCCCGCGTCCCGCGAGCGGCAGGCCCCGAGTGCCAGTGCCAGCACCACTCCCGCGCCCCTTCCGACCCTCATCCCTGGCTCCCTCTGTGTGCGCATACCCGTGAGGCGGCGGATGGTAGACCGGCCTGCCCCCCGCGTGGCCACGAGGAAGTGCTGGCCTGCCTGCTGCCCGACGCTGCTCTGCCCGCCTGGTGGGAAACCTCGTTCCCGGATGGGGTGTGGTCTAAGCTGCGCCACCCCTCGTTCCTCGGGAGAATCCATCCATGCGCGCCAGTGTCATCGGCTCCGGCTCCTTCGGTACCGCCCTCGCCAACGTGCTCGCCGTCAATTGCGAGCAGGTGGGCCTGTGGGGCCGGGACGCCGCCCTCGCCGACGCCATCAATACCCGCCACGAGAACTCCGGCTACCTCCCCGGCATCCCCATCTCCTCGCGCGTCCGGGCCACCACCCGCCTCGAGGAGGCGTTGGAGGGCGCGGAGTTGGTCGTGCTGGCCACCCCCAGCCATGCCACGCGCGAGGTCGTCTCCCATGCGCTGCCCCACCTGCCCAAGCACGCGCCCATCGTCACCGTGGCCAAGGGAATCGAAAACGAGACGCTCCTCACCATGACGGAGCTGCTCGAGGACTGCCTGCCCGAGGAGCACCACCCCTACATCGCCGTGCTCTCCGGCCCCAGCTTCGCCAAGGAGCTGGCGCAGCGCATGCCCACCGTCGTCACCATCGCCTCGCACTGGGAGAAGGTGGCCGTGCGCTGCCAGAAGGCGCTGCAGACGGAGACGTTCCGCTCCTACACCTCCAATGACGTGGTGGGGGTGCAGTACGGCGGGGCGCTGAAGAACGTCATCGCCATCGCCGCCGGCATCGCGGATGGGCTGGGCATGGGCAACAACGCCCGCGCGGCCATCATCACCCGGGGCCTCGCGGAGATTACGCGCCTGGCGGTGCGCAAGGGCGGCAACCCGCTCACGCTCTCGGGGCTGTCCGGCATGGGGGACCTGGTGCTCACCTGCACGGGCGAGCTCAGCCGCAACCGGCACGTGGGCATGGAGCTGGGCCGTGGCCGCGCGCTCCAGGAGATTCTGGGGGACATGAAGCAGGTGGCCGAGGGCGTGAAGACGGCGAAGAGCGCGCGCGACCTGTCGCGCAAGGTGGGGGTGGAGCTGCCCATCTGCGATCAGGTGTACGCCATCGCCTACGAGGGCAAGAGTGCCCGCGCGGCGGTGGTGGAGCTGATGACGCGCCAGCCCAAGTCCGAGCTGGTGTGAAGCGGCGGGGGTGAAGCTCGGAGACGCTCAGTACGCGCGGCCGCCGACGCCCTTCACGCGCCACACGGTCTGGCGCTGGGTGGTGGTGTGCGAGATGAGCACGCCATCCTGCTGCATCTGGTCCAACAGCCGGACCAGCTTGCTGCGGTCCAGGCCGGTGGCCGTCGCGAGGGCGGGAGTCTCCAGGCCCGCCGGGTAGCGGCGCAGCTCGTCGACGATGAGCTTCTTGAACTCGGCCTTCACGGCGCCATCCATGTCCTGGGCCTTGGAGGCCTGGAGGATGGCAACGGTGATGAGCCCCAGCACCACCACGGCGAGGGCCGGGTAGACGATGTGGCTGTTGCGCTCGAGCAGCTCGAAGTAGTTCGGGTCGACCGACGAGGCGGGCTTTTCGGGGCCCGACTCCATGCCGGGGATGGGGAGCTGCGCCAGCAGGGACAGGGAAATGAGGGAGGGCGGCATGAGCAAGGCACCGGGACTGTAGAAGGCCCCGGTGCCCGCCCGCAACCCCATGCCCCCGGGGCCTACGCCGCCCCGAGGTTGTGCGTGGGCTCCTCTTCGGCCTCGAGCGGCTCCTCGAGGGCCGTTTCGGGAGCCCCGGACACGTGCGCGTCGAGCCCGTAGGTGTGCGACGCGTCCTCGGTGACGACGCCGAGGTTGCGCGAGGCGCCCTCGGCGAAGAGGGTGGTGTCCGCCTTGGCCAGCAGGGCGCCCAGGCCCTCGCGGCTCGCGGCGCTGATGGCCACGCCGCCCTGGGTGCGCAGCAGCGAGCCCACCTCTTCCTGGGTGAGCAGGTCCGCCTTGTTCCACACCATGAGGCGCGGCTTCTGCATCAGCTCCAGCGAGTCGAGGATGTTCTCGACGGCCTGCACCTGCTCCTCGCGGGAGGGATCGCTCGCGTCCACCACGTGCAGCAGCAGGTCCGCGTCGTACAGCTCCTCCAGCGTGGCGCGGAAGGCGGCCACCAGGTCCTTGGGCAGGTCCCGGATGAAACCCACCGTGTCGGTGATGATGACCTCGCGCTCCTGGGGGAAGCGCAGCCGGCGGCTGGTGGGGTCCAACGTGGCGAACAGCTTGTTCTCCGCGAGCACCTCGGAGCCGGTGATGGCGTTGAGGAGCGTGGACTTGCCCGCGTTGGTGTAGCCCACGATGGAGATGACGGGCAGCTCGCGCCGGTTGCGCTGCGCCCGGCGGACCTCGCGCTCCCGCGAGAGCGCGTCGATGCGCTTCTCCAGGTGGTTGATGCGATCGCGCGCGCGGCGGCGGTCGATCTCGAGCTTCGTCTCACCGGGGCCTCGCCCGCCGATGCCACCGGCCAGCCGGCTCAGGGAGGTGTCGCTCTGCACCAGGCGGGGCAGGCGGTACTTGAGCTGGGCCAGCTCGACCTGGAGCTTGCCCTCGGCGCTCTGCGCCCGCTGGGCGAAGATGTCGAGGATGAGCTGGCTGCGGTCGATGACCTTGAGGTTGGTGGCCTCGCTGATGTGGCGGCCCTGGGAGGGGGTGAGGTCCTTGTCGAAGATGAGGACGTCCGCCATGGCCTGCATGGAGCGCAGGTTGAGGTCCTCCAGCTTGCCGCGGCCGATGAGGTAGCGAGGGTCGGCCTCGCGGCGCATCTGCAGCACGCTGTCGATGACCTCGACGCCCGCGGTGCGCGCGAGCTCCTTGAGCTCGGCGAGGCTGGCCTCGGCGTGGGCGCGGTTGCCGTCCAGGCACACGGCCACGAGGATGGCCTTGTCGCGGCCCGAGACGGTGCGCGCGGCGGCCTTGCGGTTGAGCTCCTCCTCGAGCGCCTCGAGGGTGTCGAGCAGGTCGGGCTGGCCGTCGTGGACGTCGGGCAGGGTGGAGACCTGCCAGAAGTTGCCGGTGCCGTTCTCGGGCACCAGGTGCGCGTAGTGCAGCACGCCGGGCAGCCCGCTCTCGCCCACGCCCACCGCGGCGACCATGTCCAGGCGCAGCAGCGCCAGGTCCGTCAGGTCGTCCTTGGTGAGCGGCTCGCTCTTGAGGTGGGTGTGCACCAGGCGCAGACCACGCAGACGCACCTGGCCGGCGCGGGCGCGGCCGATGTCCGGCAGCTCCAGCTTGTGGGCGTTGCCGACCACCACGTACTCGATTTCACCCTTGCGGTTGAGCAGGACGCCGACCTGGCGGTTGGTTTCCCGGGACAACTCGGTGAGGTGACGGGCGAGCTCGGGGGAGACGATCTCATGTGGCGAGACGCGGCGGCGGTACGTGTTGCGCAACCGGCTCTGCTCGCTTGCCTTGAGTCCGAGGGTGTTTCCGTAGATTTCCTTCAAAAGTGTCCTTCTCCCGCGCGGAGGGAAGGGCGCCCGCGCCACGCCGTCGACCTGTCCCTTGTCACTTCTTGAGGATAGGTGCCCTCGGGCCCGGATTCACCTCCGGGGTTGCCGAATGCCCGACCTCGTACAACACGCACTCACGGCGAGTCCTTCCAGGGCTCGACGAAGTTCTGGTGTCCCTCCTGACACCTTGGATGGCGTAACTTGGTTCTGTGAGCACTTCAGGACGAGACGCGGTGCGCGCTGCTCGGCGCGTGGTGGTGAAGATTGGGACCAATGCCCTCACGAATGCCACGGGGCGCTTCAACCGGGCCCACTTCGAGGCGTTGGGCGAGGACTTGCTCTGGGCGGCCCAGGGCCGGGAGCTGGTGGTGGTGTCCAGCGGGGCCATCGCCCTCGGCGTCGAGCGGCTGGGGCTGCCCGCGCGTCCCAAGGACATTCCCGGCAAGCAGGCCTGCGCGGCGGTGGGCCAGAGCCGGCTGATGCAGGCGTACGAGGAGGCCTTCGGCAAGGCGGACCGGCGGGTGGCCCAGGTGCTCCTCACCCATGGCGACGTGCAGGACCGGCGGCGCTACCTCAACGTGAAGCATGCGCTGGAGCGCCTCATCGCGGCCAACGTGGTGCCCGTCATCAACGAGAACGACACCGTCTCCGTGGACGAGCTCAAGTTCGGTGACAACGACACCCTGGCCGGCCTGGTGGCGGGCGTGGTGGAGGCGGATGTGCTCGTCGTCCTCTCCGACGTGGAGGGCCTCTTCACCGCCGACCCGCGCAAGGACCCGGACGCCCGGCTGCTCCCCCAGGTGGATGCCGTCACCCCCGAGCTGCTCGCCCTGGCCGGGGGCTCCGGCTCCCTGGTGGGCACGGGCGGCATGGCCACCAAGATTCGCGCCGCAGCCCGCGTCACCGAGCTGGGCGTCCGCTGCCTCATCACCTCGGGGGCCGTGCCCGGCCGCCTGCGCTCCGTGCTGTCCGGCGAGCCCGTGGGTACCCTCTTCGACACCTTGGGCTCCCGGCGCAGCGCCCGCATGGCGTGGATCGCCCACGCGCTCAAGTCCCGGGGCAAGCTCGTCGTGGACGCGGGGGCGCGCGAGGCCGTCGTCGCCGGCAAGCGCAGCCTGCTGCCCTCGGGCATTCGAGGGGTGGAGGGGGACTTCGGCCGGGGAGACCCGGTGGATCTCGTCGACGAGCAGGGACAGGTGTTCGCCCGCGGGCTCAGCGCCTACGACGATGGCGAGCTGCGGCGCATCGCGGGGCTCAAGAGCGCCGACATCGAGTCCGTGCTCGGCTACCGGTACCTCGACGAGGCCGTACACCGCGATGACCTGGCGGTGCTGTAAGGCCCCGGAGGGGAGGGGCTCAGATGGGGCGGCCGGAGCCACCCACCGCGGGGTCCGCGGTCAGGTCCATCAGCGCGCGGAACTCGGGCGAGTCCACCTTCATGAGCAGCAGCGAGACCTCAAGGTCGCCCGGGTAGCGGCCCAGCTGCACCCGGCGCTCCTGGCCGTGCAGCAGCGCCAGCTGCGAGTGCCCCTTGATCTCCGGCAGCATCAAGTCCAGCTCCAGGCGGAACGTCTCGCCCTCGGCGGTGGGCGTGAGCACCAGCCGGTAGTCCGGCTCGCTCGCCCCCGGCTTGCGCCGCTCGGCGCGCACGGTGCGGCCCGTCTCCCCGAGCAGCTTGGGCTGGGCCACCAGCCGGCCCTCGCGCCGCACCTCCAGCGCGAAGTAGAGCGGCTCGGCCTCCGCCTGTGTAGGCACCGCGGCGACACAGGCCAGTCCCACCAGCGCCAGCCCGAGCCATGCCTTCTTGATGAGGGTGGAGCGCGTCATGTGGGTCCTCGCAGTGCATGCGGCCAGACGAGCCCGCCCGATCAGGCATGTACGCCGTCGATTCCTAGGAATATCCCAGTTGCGCCCCGTTCGCGAGCCCAGCCCCCTCGAACGCTCGCCCGCCAACCCTCGGGTCGGTTCCGCTCACCCATGGACACACCTGGACGTGCGTTCAGCAAAAAGCTGTTCAGGTACTGTTCCTGCGGGTAGATCCACGCCCCTCCGGAGCGTGAGCGGACATCCGTCCGCCGACATGGCTCCCTGCCTTGACCCGGCCTGACGCTTTTGCGCATTGTCGAAAACCTTCCGATGGACCGTACCGAACGCCTCCTCGATCTCGTCGCGCTGTTCCTGGATGCTCGGGAACCGATCTCCTGGGCGGAGCTGCGTGAGCACTTCCCCGCCGACTACATGGGCATTTCCGATGATGCCGCCGAACGCAAGTTCGAGCGCGACAAGGCGGAACTGCTGGAGCTGGGCTTCCCCCTCACCTACATCCAGGGAGACGACGAGCGGAAGGACGGCTACGTCGTCGACCGGGATGCCTACTACCTGCCCGAGGTGGACCTCACCAAGGAGGAGCTGGCCGTCCTCTACGCCGCGGGCAGCGCCGCGTTGACGTCCGGAGCCTTCCCCGGCCGCGACGACTTGTCGCACGCGCTGCGGAAGATCGGCTTCTTCGCGGGCCATGCGCTGCCCACCCCGCGCGTGCGCATGGAGCTGGGCACGGAGCAGGATGGTCCGCAGCTCGCCGCGCACCTGGAGGCGCTCTGGGACGCGTGCGCCTCGCACAAGTGGGTGCAGATGTCCTATGCGTCGCCCAAGCGGCCGGACCTCACGGAGCGCAAGGTGGACCCGTACGGGCTGGTGCTGCGTCGGGGCATCTGGACGCTGGTGGGCTACTGCCACCTGCGCCAGGGGGTGCGCACCTTCCACGTGCACCGCATCCGCTCGCTCAAGGCGAACACCGCCCGGCCGCGCACCCCGGACTTCGAGGTGCCCGAGGGCTTCGCCTTCGACAACCACGTCGCCAGCTACCCCTGGCAGCACCGCTTCCACGAGCCGCAGAGCGCGCGCCTGCGGCTCACCGGCGAGCTGCTGGCCCGCGGGGCCTCGCTCTTCCCGGGCGCCACCGTGGCCCCGGCCGAGGACGGCGAGGGCGTGCTCGTGGAGCTGCCGGTGACGTTCATGGACGGGCTGCTGCGCTTCTGCCTGCAGCTCGGGCCGGACTGCCGCGTGGAGGCTCCCGAGGACGCCCGGCAGCGGGCGCGGGAGATGGCCGCGCGGATTCTCGAGAAGCACTCGCCCCGTGAGGAGGTGGCGGCATGAGCGTCCACGAGCGTCTGCGCCGTCTGCTGTTCCTCGTTCCCTTCGTGTCCTCGCGCCCCGGCATCTCCGTGGAGGAGCTGGCGCGCGCCCTCAACGTCAGCCGGGAGCACCTGCTGGAGGACCTGGACTTGCTCACCTGCGTGGGCCGGCCCCCCTTCAACCCGGACGACTACATCGACATCTACGTCGAGAACGACCGCGTCTACGTGGACCTCGACCAGCGCCTGTCCGCGCCGCCGCGGCTGACGGTGGGCGAGGCCTCGGCCCTGGCCGCCTCGGCGGAGCTGCTGCGCCCGGCGGCGGGTGATGCCCTGCGCAGCGCGGTGGAGAAGCTGGAGGGCGTGCTGCCTCCGGGCGCCGGCGAGCGCTTCCGCGAGATGTACCGGAAGATCGACGCCGCGGTGGAGGCCCCGGAGGCGCTGGGGCCACTCACCCGGGCCATCCACGAGCGGCGCGAGGTGACCTTCGACTACGCCACCCCGGGCCGGGGCGCCCCCGAGTCGCGCCGGGTGCGGCCGCACGAGCTGCTCAGCCACCGGGGCCAGTGGTACCTCCAGGCGTGGGACCTCAACCGCCAGGACGACCGGCTCTTCCGGGTGGACCGGATGCAGGCCCTGGCCGTCACCGACACCGCCTTCCAGCCCCGGGAGGACGCCCGGGCCGAGGTGCCCAACCCGGTCCGGACCAACGCGGCCGTCCGGGTGCGCTTCTCCAAGCTGGTGGCCCCGTACGTCCGCGAGCGCTTCGGCGAGGACGCTCGCCTGCTCGCCGATGGAGGCGTGGAGGTGAGGGTGGCGGGTGACAACGAGCGCTGGTTGACGCAGTGGGTGCTATCGTTCGGCGGCGAGGCCGAGGTGCTCGAGCCCGCTTCGGCCCGTGCGGCCGTGGCCCGTGCGGCGAAGGCCGTGCTAGGAGTCTGAGGTTTTCATGAGCTTTCAGCTGACGATCGCCGAGGGCAAGGAGGCCGGGAAGGAGTTCGAGTTCGAGCAGGACTCCGTTCTCATCGGCCGCGTCACCGAGTGTGACGTCGTCCTGTACGACGCGGGCATCTCCCGCCGCCACTGCCGCATCTTCGCCGAGGGAGGCCAGTACTTCGTCGAGGACCTGGGCAGCTCCAACGGCACGCAGGTGAATGGCAAGCTGGTGAAGGAGAAGCAGGCACTGACGGAGGGCGATCAGCTGTCGCTCGGGCCGGTGGTGTTCGTCTTCCGGCCGGTGGCGGGTGACATTCCCACGGATGCGGGCGGCGTGAGCGCGGACAGCACGCGCATCGTGTCCGTGGACACGGTGTCGCGCCAGCGCAACCGCGGCGCGGCCCTGGCCCCCGAGGGCGCCAACGAGGAGGAGCTCGAGGAGGCGCGGCTCAACACCACGCGCCCCATCCAGGCGCTGCGCTCCTCCACCCGTCCCGGGACGCAGCCCGCGCTGCCGCCGGGTGGCGTCTCCCCGCGCACGTCCACCCGCGCCAATGCTCCGGCGGCCGGGCCCGGCGCCCTGGCCCGTGCCCAGGAGTCCGCCCCCGCGGCTCCGTCCCGGCGTCCCACGAGCAACGCGGTGGCGCGTTCGGCTCCGGGGGCCCAGGGGGGAGGACTGTCCGCCGCGGAGCGCGCCCGCATCCGGCGTGAGTCTCCCGGCCTGGTGGCCCAGGCCCGGCTCTTCTGGGCCGATGCGAGCCCCGCCGTGCGCAACGGCCTCATCGGCCTGGGTGTGCTGTCCGTGCTGGGCATCGTGGCCGTGGTGTACTGGCTGGTGCTCGGCAGCGAGACGAAGGTGGCGCGCGGCCCCGAGCCCATGGCCATCAGCGGCACGCCCATCGACGACTCGTTCGGTCTGGGCGAGGGCGTCATGTGGGAGAACGCGGACCAGAAGATCTTCGAGTGGGAGTACACCGCCGCCACCCGGGCCCTGGCCATCGTGCACTTCCAGTCCCAGGGCATCTCCGAGGGTGAGGTGGTGGTGACGATCAACGGCGTGGACCTGGGCAAGGTGCCTCCGGACACGCTGGCCAGCCAGGATCGCATCCTGGAGATCATGATCCCCTCGCAGCTGCTCAAGAAGGGCGAGGTCAACCGCATCACCTTCGACAACACGAAGAACCCGCCCGGCGAGGACGAGTGGCGCATCTGGAACATCTGGCTGGAGAAGGTGCTCCTGCCGGAGATTCCGCCCGAGCAGCTCGTCGAGGAGGCGCGCAAGGCGTACACGCGCGCCCGCAAGAACATGGACAACAAGGAGGTGGGTGCGCGCAACCGCTACGAGGCGTGGAAGTCCTTCCGCGAGGCGTGGCTGCTGCTGGAGGCCCACCCCGAGCCCAAGCCGGACCTCTATTACGAGGCGCGCGAGCGCGTGAAGGACACGCAGACGGAGCTGGACCGCGTCTGCGCCAAGCTGATGCTGGAGGTGGAGGGGTACGTCAACCAGAACAACTGGCAGGCGGCCTCGGCCACGCTGGACCACACGCGCGAGTACTTCCCGGGTGAGTTCGATCAGCGCTGCGCCCGCATGGCGGAGATCAAGCGCGCCGACCTGGGGCTGTAGCCGCTCCTCGTCGCCGCACAGTGTCCGGCGGAGGACGTCCGGGCCTCTGGGGGACTTGCCCCGGAGGCCGGGCGTGGTGGTTGCCGGATGGCCGTGTCATTCCCACCCTTGCTCCACCATGCGTGAGCAGGAGGTGGGAATCAGCATCGAGGCGGAAGAGACGAGCGGGGAATCATCCAGGCGGGAGGTTGGCTGCCCACCTGCCCATGAGCCGGTGTGGAGCCCCCATGTGTCCTCCGCGCTGCTCGCCCGGTACTACCTGCCACGCTCGCACTCGGTGCTCCGGGGCAATGGCTGCCAACTGCTGCGCGACGGGGTGGAGGCCTACCCGGCGATGCTCTCGGCCATCCGGGGAGCGCGCCGCTATATCCACCTCGAGACGTACATGTTCATCTCCGATGCGGTGGGTGAGCTGTTCGGCGAGGCGCTGGCGGAGGCGGCCGGGCGCGGCGTGCACGTGAAGGTGCTCTACGACGCGCTGGGCTCCTGGACGAGCCGGCGCGGCTTCTTCGAGGCCCTGCGCGCGCGTGGGGTGGACATCCGCCCCTTCAAGCCCTTCACCAGCCTCGGCCGCGGCCTGCGCCACCTGCTGCGGCGCGATCACCGGAAGATTCTCGCGGTGGATGGCGAGGTGGCCTTCATCGGCGGGGTGAACATCTCCGCGCACTGGGCGCCCGAGGGCGAGGGCGGAGCCTGGCGTGACGACGTGCTGCGCGTGGAAGGGCCGGCGGTGTACGAGCTGGAGCGCCGCTTCGTGGCCACCTGGCGCATGGCCTTCCAGGACCGGTTCCGCTCCTGGCGTGAGACGCGCCGGAGCCGGCGGGCGGCCGGGTTGCGCAGGCGCGGAGAGGTGAGCCTGGCGGTGCTCTCCAGCCGCCGCAGCATCCACCGTGCCTACCTGCATGCCATCTCCCGCGCGCGGCGCAGCGTGCTGGTGGCGGCCGCCTACTTCATTCCGGACCGGAAGCTGGTGGCCGTGCTGCGCGAGGCCGCCCAGCGCGGTGTGGAGGTGAGCCTGCTGCTCAACGCGAAGAGCGATCACCCCTGGCTGGTGCACGCCACGCGCGCCTTCTACGAGAAGCTGCTCACCGCGGGCGTCCGCATCTTCGAGTGGGAGCGCTGCGTGCTCCACGCGAAGACGGCCGTGGTGGACGGGGTGTGGGGCACCATCGGCTCCTTCAACCTCGAGCGGCGCTCGCTGCTCTTCAACCACGAGGTGAATGCCGTCTTCGCGGATCCGCTGCTGGGGCGCAGCCTGGAGGAGTCCTTCCGCGGCGACTGCCAGAGCTGCCGCGAGGTGGACCTGGACGAGTTCCGCCGCCGGCCCCTGTGGCAGAAGCTGTTCGAGCGGGTGCTGTACGCCTTCCGCAAGGTGCTCTGAAAGGTGCGCTGAGGCGGGCCGCTAGCGCGCCTCTTCCTCCCCCGTCCTGTCCAGCCACAGCTCCTCGTAGCGCACCTGCGGAGGCGTCTGGTGCAGGCGCAGCCCCTGCACCCGGCCGCTCGTCGCCGCGTGGACGCGGGGGTGGAAGAGGGGGATGACGGGGCAGTCCTCGTGGGCGAGCTTCTCCGCGCGCCGGTAGAGCTGCTTGCGCCGCTCGGGGTCGATGGTGACGCGCGCCTCGGCCGTGAGCTGATCCAGCTCCTCGTTGCGGTAGCCCAGCACGTACAGCTTCTGCGCCTGCGAGTTGAGCAGGAAGTGGAGGAAGTTGTCCGGGTCCGGGAAGTCGGAGATCCAGTGCAACCGGAAGAAGGGCAGCCGCCCCTCGCGCCGCCGCGCCGAGTACTCCTCCGGGCCCTCCTTGACGTGCTCGAGCTCCACCAGCCCCGCCTCCACCAGGGGACGGAAGAGCAGGGCGTCCTCGGCCGACGTGTCCCGCTCCACCGTCTGGTACAGCATCACGCGCAACCGCCGCACCCCGGCCTCGCGCAACAGCCGCTCGGCCAGGTCCAGGTCCAGGCGTGGCTCGGGCAGCAGGCCCCCTTCCCCCAGCAGCTCGGGCGGCGTCAGCGTGCTCGCCAGCCGCGCCCCCTTGTAGAAGTGGTCCACCAGCGCCTGGACATCCAAGCCGGCCCGGAGCGCCTTGCGGACCCGCACGTCGCTGTACATCGGGTCGCGCACGCCGAAGCCGATCAGCGACGTGGAGGGGGTGATGCCCGTCGCGATCTGCCAGCCCTCCTGCTCGGGCTCCTTCACCTGCGTGGCATGCAGATAGGAGACGAACTCCACTGCTCCCTCGCGCAGCGCGGCGATGGTCTCCTCGCGTGAGTCCATCAGGTGGAACTCGAGCCGGTCCAGCAACGGCTGCCCCTGGCGCCAGTAGGTGGGGTTGCGCTCGAGCACGATGCGCTCCTTGCCGAAGTCCACCTGCCGGAAGGGGCCCGTGCCCAACGCCTTGTTGCCCGCGTCCATCCGGGTCACTCCCGTGGAGGACTGTGCCAGCAGTTGGAGGAAGAAGGCCTTGGGCTCCTCCAGCCGGATCTCCAGCGTCTGCTCGTTCAGCACCTCGATGCCCGTCACCTCACGCGCCTGGCCCGCTGCGAAGGCCTTCGCGCCCTCCACGTCCTCCAGCAGTCCCCGGTCCGGCGACTTCTCGGCGGGATTCAGCAGCCGCTCGAAGTGGCGCTTCACGTCGCGCGCCGTCAGGGGCGTGCCGTCATGGAAGGTGACGCCCTGGCGCAGATGGAAGCGGTAGCGGCACGCCGAAGGATCCGTCTCCCAACGCTCGGCCAGGTCCGGCACCAGCACGCCGTCCTCCAGCCGCAACAGGTTGGAGAAGACGCAGGCGCACAGCTCCGCGATCTGGATCTCCACGCTGAAGAGCGGATCCAACCGGCCCACCGCGTTGACCATGGACGTCTGGTGGATGCCCGCGTGCAGCGTGCCGCCCGCCTTCGGCGCCGGGAGGCGGAAGCGGAACACCTCGCCATCCAGGCTGGCCGCCTCGTGCGCCAGCTGCTCCACCTTGCGGCTCAGCCCATCGCCGATACGGATGACCTGGAGCGCGTCCTCGTGCACCCGCGCCACCTCCTCGCCGATGGCCGTGTCCCCGCGCGTCAGCACGTCGTGCGCCGCGCGGATCTCCTCGATGGCCGTGCTCAGCTTCACCACCGCGACGGACAGGTCCCTGCCCGTGCGCGCCTGGCCCTCCGCCTTGTGCGAGGCCTCCTGCGCCAGCTTCGCCATCTGCTGCGTCTGGTGCACCAGCTCGCGCCCGTGTCCCGCCTGCTCCATGGCCGCCCGCGTCACGTCGTCCACGCGCCGCGCCACCCGGTGGCTGGCCTCCACCACCGTCGAGCCCTGCGCCTCCAGCCGCTTCGTCTCGGTCAGCGTGGCCTCCACCGCCGAGAAGGTGCGCTGGGTGATGGTTCGTATCTCCATCAGCGCCTCGGCCGCCCGGTCTCCCAGCTGCACGCCCGCGCTGGCCTGCTCCCGGCCCTCCTTCACCAGCGACACCGTCGTGTCCACCTCGCGGCGGATACCGCCCACCATGGTGGCGATCTCGCGGGTGGAGCGCGCGGTGCGCTCGGCGAGGCTGCGTATCTCATCGGCCACCACGCCGAAGGGCCGGCCCTGCTCACCGGCCTGGGCGGCGATGATGGCCGCGTTGAGCGCCAGCAGGTTCGTCTGGTCCGCGATCTCCTGGATGACGTCGACGATGCGTCCAATCTGCGTGGAGCGCACGCCGAGCGAGTCCACCAGCCCGGCGGCCTTGCGGACCGTCTCCTCCACCCGGTACATGCCCTGGACGCAGTCGTTGACGAGCACCTCGCCGCGCTCGGCGGTGGCCGTCACCGCGTGGGCCAGCTGGTTGGTCTCCGAGGCGCGGTGGCGCACCGCATCGATGCCCGTGTGCACCACCTGCACGAAGGCCTCGGCTTCGCTGGCGAAGCGCGCCAGCTCGTCACCCGAGGAGGCGATGTGGTGTAGCCGCTCGCTCATGGCCTCCACCTGCTGCGTGGTGCGGTGCGAGAAGTCGTCCAAGGCGAGCAGGGCCTCGGCCACCTGCCCGAGCCGCTCCGTCATCTCCATCAGCGAGCCCTTGGTCTCCCGCGTGAAGTTGTCCAGCTGCGCCACGCGCTTGCCCGCCGCCTGGAGGCTCTGGCCCATGCTGGCCGTCGACTCACGTGAGCGCTCCACCGCGCCGCCCTGACGGCGCGCGGCGTCCAGCAGGGCCCGCACCTCCTCGGACACGCCCTGGCAGGTGCGGCGCACGTTGCCCGTCATCCGCTGCACCTGGCTGAGCGCGCGGCGCAGGGAGATGAGCAGCCGGCGCACCTCGCGCTGGTCCCCCATGCTCTCGTGGGCGGGGTGGGTAAGGTCTCCCTCGGCCAGCTGCGAGAGGAAGCGGGTGCGCTCCTGGTCCGGCCGGGCCTCGCCGAGGAACCAGAAGGAGTAGCGCGTCACCCCCAGCAACACCGGGGTACCCACCAGCAGCACGGACCACCCGGCTCCGTTGTTGGGGTGGCCGGTGACGAGGTACAGCAGTGCGCCGAGGGCGAGGGCGAAGGGCAGCCCTCCGAGGATCGCGAACGCGAGGAGGTTCTTGGGAGGGGGCATGGCGAAAAGGGCGGCTCACACGCTATCCCGCTCCCGCCAGCGGTCTCAAATCGTGAGGGGAGGGGAGGAGCCAGTCCCTCGTTCAGTCGGTGTGTGCGGCGGTGGCCGGTGTGCCTGCTTGCAGTGCGTCACGCAAGGGGACGAGCCGGGTCTGGGAGAGGTCCACGGACGTGACGAAGTCGTCACCCGGGGCGCGCTTGCGCAGCTCCGCCAGCTGTGCGCGCAGCTGGCCCTGGCGCTTGTCCTTGCGGGGATGCTCGGTGGACAGCCCCTTGTCTGGCAGCTTCGACAGGAAGGCCACGTACTCCTCGGGCGCGTAGCCGGCGGCCGCCATCAGCTCCACGGCCTCGGCGTCGGCGGCGTACTCGTCCTGCTCGCCGAAGCCCTTCTCCGTGAGGCGGGCGATGAAGCCGTTGGTGAAGGCCTGGAGGGCCTCCTTGCCCCACTTGTCGATGCTCACCTGGCCGGCGGCCTGCTTGAACAGGGTGCGCAGCTCGCCCGCGGGCAGCAGCTGCCCGAGCCCTCCGACCGCGGAATCCAGCTGCTTCGCCGTGCTGGAGGCGGCGTTCGCCAGCGGCTTCGACTTCTCGGCCTTCACCGCGTCCTCGCACTGGTCCACGAGGTAGCGCTGGTACTCGCGCATCGCGTGCTTGCGGGTGATGTGAGCGATCTCATGCGAGAGCACGCCCGCGAGCTGGGACTCGTTGTCCAGCCGCGCGAGCAGCCCCTCGGAGACGAAGACGTAGCCGCCGGGTCCACTCACCGCGTTGACGCCCTCGGACTGGAGCACGCCGAACGTCCAGGGGAGATCCGGCCGGCTGGACTGGGCCGCGAGGTTCTTGCCGATCTTGTTGAGCTGCACGTGCAGCGCCTGGGCCCGTGGCCGGCGCGTGAGCCCGCCCCCCTGGCTCACCCAGTTGACGCTCACCGCGCCACCGAAGGCGCTCTCCTCCTCGTAGGTGATGGCGCGGGCCTTCAGGGTGTCGCAGTCCTTCTGCATCTCGGTGGCGCGCCGCTCCGCCTCCTCCGAGTCCTTCGCGAACTGCCCCAGCGTGCCACCGGAGTGGCCCAGGGCCTTCCGCACCTCGGCACAGCCCGGGAGGCCGAGCAGCAGGCACGTCACGGCGAGGCTCCACCGGCGCGGGCTCATCACCGGCCCCCCTTCTTCGCCGGACGCGAGGCCGGGGCCGAGCGGCGCGCCACCTCGGGCCGGCCCACCACCTCGGGCAGGCCTCCCGCGCGGGCGTACTCGGACACCTGGGCCGAGTCGATGGAAGCGGCGAGCGACTCGAGCTCGATGAGCTGCTGGACGCTCTCGGGCCGGCTCAGCGTCTTGCCGTACGCGATGGCTCCGGGCCCCAGCGCCTTGACGGCCGCTCCCGAGGAGGCGAACGCCTCGGGGGACAGCGGCTTGCCCGGATTCTTGCTGGTGACCTCCATGGAGGGCGGCGAGACGGAGAGGTTGGCCTGGTAGACGAAGCCCTGGACGGGGCCCTTCTTGTCCACCGGCACCGTCACCTTGCACCAGGGCGTGTTGCCCTGACGGCCGTCGTACGTCACGGCCTTGCCGGGTTGCAGCACCACGAGCGTGTCCGCGGTGGGGCTGTTGGAGGCCTTCAGGTGGGTGTTCTTCGCCTTGATGTACAGCGTGCCCCCGGGCGTCACGGCCAGGGCGGAACCACTGGTGGCCACGCACACCAGCGCCAGCAGCGTGGGAAGTCTCTCGAGGTTCACGGTCACTTCTCCAGGCTCACCACCCCGTCGAAGGGGAGGGCGGGGGGATTCAACGCGTAACGCTCGCACCGTGCAAGGAGGGCCCGGCTGGGACCCTCGTCCGGATCCGCCGCGAGCGCCTCCTTCAGCACGCGGGCCGCCTCCTCGAAGCGGGCCTCCCGGTAGAGCGCGAGGGCCCGCTGGTAGCGCTCCACGGTGGCGCGCTTCGCCGCGGGCAGCGCTCCGGCGCGCGCCAGCAGCTCGTACACCGTCACCACCTCCTCCTTGCCCGCCACCCTCACCCGGTCCAGCTCGCGCGCCTCGATGTGCTCGCGCGCCATCGCGTAGGTGCGCGGGCCGATCATGATGGTGGTGTCATACGCCTTGTTGGCGCCCTCCAGCCGCGCGGCCAGGTTCATCCCATCCCCGATGGCCGTGTAGTCGAGCAGGTGCTCGCTGCCGAAGTTGCCCACGAACATCTCCGCCGAGTTGAGGCCGATGCGGGTGTAGACGTCCGGCAGGCCTTCCTTCTTGAGCTCGGCGCGCAGGGCCTCCACCTCGTCGCGCACGGCGAGCGCCGCGTGGCAGGCGAGCACCGCGTGGTCCGGCATGTTCAGCGGCGCGCCGAAGAGGCACACCACCGCGTCGCCGATGTACTTGTCCAAGCAGGCCCCATGCCTCATCAGCACCGAGCTGACGCGGGTGAGGTAGCGGTTGAGCAGGGCCGCCAGCGCCTTGGGGTCGTCCTTGAAGCGCTCGCTGAAGGAGGAGAAGCCGCGGATGTCGGAGAAGAAGGCGGTGATCTCCCGCGTCTCGCCCTCCAGCGAGGGCACCTTCTGCTGCTCCACCAACTGGTCCACCAGCGTCTTGTCCAGGAATCGGTTGAAGGCCAGACGCAGCCGCTCGCGCTCGCGGTTGGCGAACACGTGGTTGAAGGCCACCGCGGACAGCGCGGCGAGCTCCCCCGCGTAGACGGGCATGGCGTTGAGCAGGTGCACCCGGCCGTGCTCGAGGAAGAGGCCGGTGACGAGGAAGAAGCCGAAGAAGAGCAGCAGCGGCCAGGCGAGCTCCAGCATCGGCACGCGCACCAGCGTGATGAGCGCCACGGAGAAGAGCGCCACGCAGAAGGTGAGCAGCAGCGAGGCCCAGAAGGGCGCCTGGGTGATGAAGCCGCCGGACAGGAGCGACTCCAGCATCACCGCGTGTTTGACGAGCCCGGGGGCGTCGCTCTGGAAGGGCGTGGACTTCACGTCGCTGGTGCCCACCGAGAGCCCCCCCACCAGCACCACCTTGCCGCGGAAGGTGTCCGCGGGGATGACGGGCACGTAGGGCGTGCCCTGGCGCTGGTGCTCCTGGCGGCGGGCCCAGTCCTCCAGCACCGCGTACACGCTCAGCGCCTCGAAGCGGTCCTTCCAGCTGCCGCCGAAGTCCAGCTCGGCGCTGCCGTCCGGGTTGATGGGCAGCTCGCGGGAGCCGAGCTTCAGCTTGCCCGGCATCAGCTCGACACGCTCGGCGCCGAGGAGGTCCGCCACCGCGGCCAGCGACAGCGTGGCGTAGGTGTTGGCCCCGTCCGAGTAGGCGAAGCGGGTGCGGCGCAGGCGCCCGTCCTCGTCCTCCTCCTGCACGACGAGCCCGAAGCCCGGCGTGGCGCGCACCAGGGCGGGCAGGGGAGGCACCGGGTGGCGCATGAGCCGTGCGCCCGTGTCGCCCGGCTTCTGCTCCAGCGAGGGCAGCGTCAGGCCGGGGTGGTGCACGGGGAAGGCGAGCGCCCGGGCCACCTCTTCCGGCGTCAGGGGCGGAGGGCCCTCCGTCTCGGCGAACTCGGTGAAGTCCTCGCCACCCTCGCTCCCGGCGGCGGGGCGGACGCCGGGCGCGGGCGGCGGGGGCGCGTGGGCGAGCCGGTTGACGGGCTCCACCTGGGGCAGGGCGGGCTGGCCCGCGTTGATGCTGAAGCCGAGCGTGAGGGGAATGCCGCGCTCCTCCAGCACCTGCGCGAGCGCCAGGTCGTTGCTCTCGTCGGTGCCCCGCTCGTCCATCACCCCGTCGAAGACGATGGCACGGGCGCCCTCGTCCACGAGGTGCTCGAAGACGCGCGCCCAGAGGTTGCGCGAGTAGGGATAGACGCCGTAGTTGCGCACGTACGTCTCGTTGTCCCGGATGCCCTGCAGCGTCTTGTCGTCGATGCCGACGATGACCACGTCCTTCGAGCGCGGGTGGCCCCGGGTGAAGAAGGTGAGCCCCTGGTCATAGGCGCCCAGCTCGGCGTCGCTCATCCGCAGCAGATCGTATTTCTGACAGAGCGCCGCGCCCGCGGTGGCGAGCACGGCCGCCAGCAGGATGAACTTCCAGCTGTGGCGCAGGCGCAGGGCGTAGACGTGCAGGAAGGGCTTCACGGGCGGGCTCGAGGGGGCCGGTGCGTCATGGCCGGCATGTTACGGAAGGTAACGGTTCGTTTCCGCGCGTGACGCCTCGACGCGGTGCGTCCAGTACACAAGCCACCGGAAGCACGAGATTTCCGGGGTAGGCATGGCGCTTGCGTTGTAGGACTCCAACCTGAACCCGTTCCAACCCCTGGGGGAGACACCATGTTCGTTGCACCCAAGGAGCCCATCACCGCGCGCGCGCGCGTGAAGAGCCTGGAGGAGTACAACCGCCTCTATCGCCAGAGCCTGGAGGATCCCTCCGCCTTCTGGGGCGAGCAGGCGAAGCGGCTCGAGTGGTTCCACCCGCCGTCCAATGTGCTCGACGTGGACATGGAGGAGGTGGACTTCTCCTGGTACGGCGGCGGCCGGCTCAACGCCTGCCAGAACGCGGTGGACCGGCACCTGCACACGCAGCCGGACAAGACGGCCATCATCTGGGCGGCCAACGAGCCGGGGCAGTACCAGCGCATCTCCTTCCGCGAGCTCAAGCACCAGGTGGCACGCGTGGCCAACGTGCTCAAGGCGCACGGGGTGAAGAAGGGGGACCGCGTCTGCATCTACATGCCCATGACGCCCGCGGTGGCCTACACCATGCTGGCGTGCGCGCGCATTGGCGCGGTGCACTCAGTGGTGTTCGCCGGCTTCTCCGCCGAGTCCCTGAGAGATCGCATCCTCGACTCGGGGGCGCGCATCGTCGTCACCGCCAACGAGGCGCCGCGCGGCCCCAAGGCCGTGGCCCTCAAGTCGATCGTCGACCAGGCGCTGGAGGGCCTCACCCAGGTGGAGACGGTGCTCGTCAGCCGCCGCACGGACAAGGCCGTGCCCATGAAGGCCGGCCGCGACAAGGTGCTCGAGGACGAGATGTCCAAGCATCGCTCCACCTGCCCGGTGGAGTGGATGTCCAGCGAGGATCCGCTCTTCATCCTCTACACCTCGGGCAGCACCGGGAAGCCCAAGGGCGTGATGCACACCACCGCGGGCTACCTCGTCTACGCGGCGATGACGCACGAGTACGTCTTCGACATCCGCCCGGACGACATCTTCTTCTGCAGCGCGGACGTGGGATGGATTACCGGCCACAGCTATCTCATCTACGGCCCGCTGGTGAACGGCGTGACGACGGTCATGTTCGAGTCCACGCCCATGTACCCGGACGCGAGCCGGATGTGGCAGGTGGTGGATGACCTGAAGGCGACCATTCTCTACACGTCGCCCACGGCGCTGCGCGCGCTCATCCGCGAGGGAGACGCGTGGGTGAAGAAGTCCTCGCGCAAGAGCCTGCGGATTCTCGGCAGCGTGGGCGAGCCCATCAACCCCGAGGTGTGGCGCTGGTACCACGACGTGGTGGGCGAGGGCCGCTGCGACGTGGTGGACACGTGGTGGCAGACGGAGACGGGCGGCATCCTGATTACACCGCTCCCGGGGGCCACGCCGGCGAAGCCGGGCAGCGCGACCCTGCCGTTCTTCGGCATCGAGCCGGTGCTGGTGGACGAGAAGGGCGCGGTCATCGAGGGCAATGGCGTCTCGGGCAACCTGTGCCTGAAGCGGCCGTGGCCGGGCCAGGCGCGCACCATCTGGGGAGACCACCGGCGTTTCCGCGAGACGTACTTCTCCACGTACCCGGGGATGTATTTCACGGGAGACGGCTGCCGCCGCGACGAGGACGGCTACTACTGGATTACCGGCCGCGTGGATGACGTGCTCAACGTGTCGGGCCACCGGCTGGGCACGGCGGAGATCGAGAGCGCGCTGGTGGCGCACGAGGCGGTGGCCGAGGCCGCCGTGGTGGGCTTCCCGCATGACATCAAGGGCACGGGCATCTGCGCGTACGTGACGGTGAAGCCGGGCGACATGAGCTCCGAGCAGTTGGTGGGCGCGCTGAAGGAGCAGGTGCGCCGCATCATCGGGCCGCTGGCCACGCCGGACCGCATCCGCGTGGTGACCGGCCTGCCGAAGACGCGCTCGGGGAAGATCATGCGCCGGATCCTCCGCAAGGTGGCCGAGGGCCAGACGGACAGCCTGGGTGACATCACCACGCTGGCCGAGCCGCAGGTGGTGGACGAGATCGTCCAGCTCGAGCAGCGCGAGAGCGCGAAGGGGCGCTGAGGCCCCGCGGCCCGCTCCGGGTGGAGCCGCACCCGTTGGGTACCCTACCGGCCTGACGACCCAAGGGGGTGGTCAGGTCCGGAGGGATGTCCATGAAGCGGTGCTGCACGGTCGTGGAAGACGAGGTTCGCCTGCCCCACGAACAGCGACCCTTGCCTTCGCCCCCCTTGTAGAGGGGATTTGAGCAATCAATGAATGAGCACTTGCCTGAAGATTCCGAGCCACAGCTGGAACTGTCACTCCAGGCCAAGGGGCCCGATGATGCGCAATTGCTCATCACCGTTGCCTCTCTTGGCATGTGCCGAGCGTTGGCTGCCGGCACCCTGAGCCCGGACCATGCCTGTCAACGGCTTTTCGGACCGGCCTTGCTGACGCGGCTCAATCAAATGAATGCATGTCAAGAGCTTCGCCATGCCATCCACATGGCCACCGAGCTTGAAGACGTGGCAAATCTCATCCCGGACAAACTCGCCAGCGCGATCGCGGATGTCGAAAGCGAACTGCTGAAAGCGCTGGCAACGCTGTCCATCAAGAAACCCGCTGGAGACAAATGGCTGGTGCGTAGCAACAAGCGCATCGCGGGATGACCCTTCATGCATCGACGGCTTTGCTAGCGGGCGGGAGTTTCCTTCCCGGGCGCCTCGAACGTCATGCCCTCCACGCGAATCCGGCGCGGGCCGCCGTCCTTCTCGAGTACTTCCAGCACGAACCGCTCGGTGCCGGAGCTCGGCGTGTCGATGACGAAGCTCATCAACCCCACCTTGCCGAAGTCCACGCCCTCCTCGGGCACCTCCGCCTTCACGGCGCGCAGGCGCACCGCCTCGCCCGTGGCCTCCCGCCTCAGCGCGTACTCGCCCGGCCGCCAGCGCCGCTTGGGGTCCATGTTGAAGACGGAGATGACCACCACCGTCTGCAGCGGCATCCAGTAGGCGATGCTGTTGCCCATCATGCCCACCTTGCCACCGCCTCCCTCCTGGCCATTGATGGTGAGGCGGCCTGGCGACTGCCGCCGGTGCAACCATGAGGGCAGCTTCACCCCGCACTCGTGCGTCACGGGCTCGCAGCGGAAGCGCGACTCCTGCACGCCGCCGCTGCCCACGCGTGGTGCCTCGTCCTCCTCGGGCGAGCAGGTCATCCGCCCCCGCAGCAATTCATGCTGCTCGTACTCCAAGCACAGCCCCGCCAACGACTCCGCCAGTGCCGCTTCTTCCTCTTCCTTCGTCGGCGGAGGACGCCGGTACACCCGCACGTTCAGGTCCGTGCGCAGCTCGCCCCGCACCAGCGTCAGCTCCAGCCGCGTTCCGTCCTCATAGGCCACCGACAGGGGAAGGCGCTCGCCCGGCGTCAGGTCCCCCACCGCATCGAGCAGCAGCAGGTTGCCGTCCTGCTGCGCCATCCGGATGCGCCCGCCGGCCCCTTCCAGCGTCGTGTGCTCCAGATCGACCCGCCCATCCATCAACTCCACGACCGAGAGGAATTTCCGCGTCACCCGTATCTCGCGCTCGGAGGCGGAGGGCCGCTCGTGGAGCCTCAACTCGCGATCCTCGGGCTCCCAGCCCTCGGGCAGCCAGCTGCTCCTGGCCGAGGCCACTCCCGCGGCCAGGGGCAGGACCAGCAACAACAGGTGGAGGAGGGAATGAAGGGCGGGACGGGCTATCCGGCGAGTAGGATGGTTCATCGTATCTCCTGGGTTGGTTTCCACATACCGCAGGAGATTCCGGAAGTCACATTCCCGGACATGACCGCCGAAGTGGACTGGAGCTTGCCCGCCCGGCGCCGTCCCGGTTAGCTTGGGCCGCCTCACGGCGAAGGGTCCCGCGTGCGCTCCGTCTCCTGGGTGGCTCTCCTCGTGCCGCTCCTCTTTTCGTCCTTGTCAGCCGCCGCTCGGGAGCAGCCCGTCGAGCGCGTGTCCCGCAGGCGCGCCGTTCACGTCTCCGCGGCTCCCGGCGGGGCGCTCCCCGAGTTGTCCGTCGCGGGCGGCAGCGCCACCGTCATCACCACCGACGTCCCGCTCGGTCCCGGCGGCCCGGTGCTCCAGGACGAGCACGGGCGCGTCCGGCTCGTCCCGGTGGACGCGACCTCCTTCATCGTCCTGCCTTCCGCTGATCTCCCCGAGGGGGAGCGCCCGGTGCTCACCGTGCCGCTGCTGCCGGGCGATTCCCTTCAGCTCGCGCTCGTCACCCGCCGCGGCGAGGTGGATGGAGAGGTGCGACTCGTCCAGCTCCAGGCGCCCGTCGCTGGCCAGGAGGGCGTGGCTGACGTGGCCCGCATCCTCCAGGCCGCACCGGCGGCACAGGTCGGGCTGACCCTGCCGAAGCACTGGGTGACTCTGCGAGAAGGGATTCACGCGAAGGTCGACTCGGTCCTCCGGATTGGCCCGCACCTCTTCATCACGCTGTCGACGTTGCCTGGCTGGGATGACAATCCGTCTGCCCAGGACTGGGCGCGGCTCCAACTCCGCGCGTCCCTGCGGGATGGCTCCTCGCTGGTGCTGCCCCTGCTCCACGTTCCGCCGCCCTCCCCGGGGGATGCCGCTTGCCGGCACACCGTGGTGGCCACCTCTCCCGGAGGGACCGCGCACCTGTTGCTGGCGGTGGAAGGCTCGGCTCTCCCGGAAGCCGTTCTCGCACTGCCATGAACAAGGCCCTGCACCCCAACCAGCTGCGCCCGGGACACAGCGTGCGGGAGTACCTCGTGGTGCGCCGCCTGGGCGCTGGCGGCTTCTCCCTCCTCTTCCTGGTGGAGCACGAAGGCAACCCGTACGTCATGAAGATGGCGTTGCAGCCGGCCTCGGACGCGGACGAGGACCGCGTCGATGGCTGGATGCGCCGGGAAGCGGTCTCGCTGGAGCACCTTTCACACCCCAATCTGCTGCCCGTGCACGAGCTGGGGAGATGGCCGGATCCCCGGACGGGTTACTCCTTCTTCATCACGGACCATGTTCCAGGTGCCACCTTCCACGACTGGCGCTGGAACGAGCGGGCCACGCCCCACCAGTGGGTGGGCGTGCTGATCGAAATCCTGCGCGCCCTGCAGGCGATGCACGAGCGCGGGGTGTGCCACCGCGACCTCAAGGCCGACAACATCCTGGTGCGCGAGGGCGATGACTGGCCCTTCCTCATCGACCTGGGGGCCGTCCACCTGCCGTGCGCGCGCCCGCTGACGGAGGGGCTGGCGCCGGGCACGCTCTACTGTCAGCCCCCCGAGGCCGTCCGCTTCCTGTTGGGGAAGGAGGTCCTCGAGAAGGGCTCGCGTTTCGAGGCCCGGCCCACGGCGGACCTGTACGCCATTGGCATCCTCGTCTACGAGGCCCTCACGGGTCTGCGCCCCTTCGACCCGGCGCTGCCGCTGGAGCAACTGCTGGTGGCCATTCTCACCGTCTCGCCCGCCGAGCCCCGGCAGCACGCTCCCGAGGTCCCCGCCTCCCTCTCCGCGCTCGCCATGCGGTTGCTGGCCAAGGAGCCCGCGCAGCGTCCCACGAGCGCCCGGGCCGTGCGCGAGGAGCTGGAGCGGCTGCGGACGGAGGAGGGGCATCTGGCGTCCTGGCAGGTGCCGTCGGTGCCGCTTTCCGAAGGCGGGAGCACTCCGGCTCCGGCGGGCACGCACTCGGAGCCGGGCTCCCCTGGCGCGTCGGAGGGCCCCGCGAGCACGGGCCGTGCGAGGCGCTGGCCGGTAGTTCTCGTGGAGTGGGCCTTCGTGCTGGGACTGCTCGGGCTAGGTTGGTGGCTGCTTCACTTGCACCCTCACGTGGAGTCCACCGCGCCGGCCCCGCTGGCGCTCTCCGAGCAAGGAGCACCGCCCGTGCCGTCTTCCCAGTACCGTCAGGAACCTTCCGCCACCGCTCCCTCGCCCGAGGCCTCTTCGCGCTGGTGCGCCACGATGCGCGCCGTGTGGGGGGCGGTGCTCGTGCAACTCACTGGATGCGCCACCACGCCCGACGTGCGTCCGTACTCGGCGGGTTTCCTCGAGCGGTGCTCACCCGAGGCCCGCGCCACTCCGCTCGAGCTGGGTTTCAAGCCTGAATACCTCTATCCCACCTATATGACGTCAGGCACTCCAGCCTCATCGGCCTACCCTCGCGAGCAGGGTGGACCCCTCAACGTCAAACCTGGGCCTGTCAGGGCCTTCATGAAGCCGTTCAATGGCGGCCCGAGGTTCAACCTGGAGGGCGAGGCGAAGGTCACGCCGATGCGTGTCTACATCCGATTCAACCGTATCCAACGCCCTGACGGCTCCTGGTTGCCCATCTGCGGAGCCGCCGTCAGCTCGTGGGAGGAGGTGTACGGTATTCCGACGTATGAGGGCTACGCAGCGACCGGGGCTCCGTTGGATCAGGTGGACCGCGGCGAGGGCAGCGTCATCATCAACATGCCCCGGTTCGAGACCGCCATCGAGCCCCCCGAGGGGGAGCCTCGGCCCGACGTGCGTCAGGTGGATCCCAACGAGCACCCGGATCTCCACATCCTGAACCCGCCGAAGCGCCAGCACTACTGAGACGTCAACGAGTGTGGGGGCCTGGGGCGGAGCTCGTCCTCGAGATTGCCATGGAAGACAAGATCACGACCAAGGAAGCCTACGCGGCGATGTACGCCTACCTGAAGATGCTCCACGACATGACAGGCTCGGACGACCTGGGCGTTTTCTTGGGCAGCCTGTCGCTGCTCGAAGACGGTACGCCCGCGGATCCCGGTGTCTGGGACGACTGGATGCGTGCCGTACAACAGGCAAGGCTCGGTCAGGTCGATCTGACGCTGGGAAGCGATGAGGAGTGAGTCCTTGCCTGAGGGGTTGGAAGCTCAGGAGACTTGGCGCGCCGGCCTTCGACTCACTCGGAGGGAGGCCACTCCGTCAGATGCCGGAAGGGGCGGAGCCGCTCGAAATACTCCGGAGAACCCTGGGCGGGGCATGCGAGCACTGCCTCGATGAAGGCGTCCGGGGGCCGGTAGCCGTGGTCGGCGATGTAGTGGACGATGAGCTCCGGCGCGATGAAGAGATGGTGCTCCGAGGGAATCCACACGTTCCCGGCCCCACCCCGAGGCTTCTCCGCGCAGAACTGGCAGAAGTGGGGCCCGGCCATGACGAGCGGGGCCCAGGCCGTCTTCACATGCCGTTGGAGTGCCTCCAGGAAGGCGGGCTCCACGGTTCCCCGGGTGTACGGATGCTCGATGTCGAGCCATCCCACCGCGCGCAGCCCGGGGCCCGCGCCCACCATGCACTCCTCACCCATGTCCGGAAAGTACACGCGACCTCCTTCGAGCCGGGGGCACGCTACCACCCGGAGGTACTCGGGCGGGGAGCGTCAGGGGCGCTGGAATCACAACCGCCCCAGAGGATGGTCCACCTGGTTGCCTACCCATCAGGGGAGTTGCTGCCTTCTCCGCTCGTGACGACTCCGCGAGTCATCCTCCGAGCTTGACGGGGAAGGTAGAGGAAGCGGGCGGCGGCTCCAACCCCGGATGCCTTTTGCCAGGTGGGCCGAGCGTGCCGACCCTTGAGGGGATGGCGACCTCGCGACGATCCAAGACTTCCGCTCGTACGCGCTTGGGGACCTACCGCGCCAAGCGTGACTTCTCCCTCACCTCGGAGCCCGCTCCGGAAGTCCCGGCTGCGCGCAAGAAGGGCGGCCCCATCTTCGTGGTGCACAAGCACGACGCCACCCGGCTGCACTATGACCTGCGGCTGGAGATCGACGGCGTGCTGGTGAGCTGGGCCATTCCCAAGGGCCCCAGCTACGATCCGGCCGACAAACGTCTCGCCGTCCAGACCGAGGACCACCCGCTGGCCTACGCCACCTTCGAGGGCCGCATCCCCGATGGGGCCTATGGGGCGGGAGACTCGCTGCTCTGGGAGGAGGGCACCTTCGACACCGTGCCGCCGGGCCAGGCCTCCGAGCAGCTCGCGCGCGGACGGCTGCACGTGGTGCTGCACGGGCACAAGCTCGAGGGCGGCTGGCACCTCATCCGCACGCGCCCGGTGGGCACGAAGGCCCAGTGGCTGTGCTTCAAGGCCAAGGATGGCACCGAGCAGCCCGGCTACGACGTCACGGTGGAGCACCCCGAGTCCGTGAAGTCTGGCCAGAGCGCCACCCGCGGGCCCACCCGCCGTACCCGGCGCACCGCCGCGAAGCGTGCCCCGGCCCCACCCGTGCGCGCCTCGCGTCCCTCTCGCGCCAAGGGCAGCGTGCGCACACCCGAGGCGCTGCTCGGCAAGGTGTGGCCTCCCATGCTGGCCACGCTGGCCCAGGTGGATGCCACCGCCGACGCCGACTGGCGCTTCGAGGTGAAGTACGACGGCTTCCGCGCCATCGCCGCGCTCCAGGGCGGCCGCATCGCCCTGCAATCGCGCAATGGGAATGATCTGTCCCTGCGCTTCCCCACCATCTTCAAGGCCCTGGAGTCGCTCGGCGAGCACGAGGCCGTGGTGGACGGGGAGATCGTCGCCCTGGACCCCAAGGGCCGCTCGCGCTTCCAGTTGCTCGGCAAGGGCGTCGAGGAGCGTTACGTCATCTTCGATCTGCTGTGGCTCGATGGGGAGGATGTCCGCGCCCTGCCGCTGGAGGAGCGCCGGGCGAGGCTGGAGCGGCTGCTCGCGCGGGTGAAGCCACCGCTCGCCCTCGCCGAGCAGGTGGAGGGCAGCGCGAAGCAGTCGCTGGCGCAGGCGAAGCGGCGCGGGCTGGAAGGCGTCATGGCCAAGCGCGTGGGCAGCCCGTACTCCGCGGGCCGCGGCGCCGATTGGCTCAAGCTCAAGGTGCAGGCCAACCAGGAGGTCGCCATCGTGGGCTTCACGCCCATGGCCAACGAGCGGCCGGAGCTCGGCTCGCTCCTGGTGGCGGTGCGCGAGGGCGACACCTGGCAGTACGCGGGCAAGGTGGGCACGGGCTACTCCACGAAGGTGCGGCGCGAGCTGCGCACGCTGCTGGCCCGCGACGTGGTGAAGAAGTCTCCCGTGAAGGACGCCCCGTACGTGCGCGACGCCCTGCACAACGAGGAGGCCTTCTGGGTGAAGCCCCGCTACGTGGCCCAGGTGGCCTTCACCGAGTGGACGGAGGACGGCCGGTTGCGCCACCCGTCCTTCCAGGGGCTGCGCAGTGACAAGCGGCCCGAGGAGTGCGTGCGGGAGAAGCCGCGCAGCACCCCCGTGCGTGCCACGCGAGGCCCGCACCGGCGGACCGGGACGAAGGCGCGCAAGCAGACGCGGGCGGCGGGCAGGACGGCCGTGGCCCGGAAGCAGGCCCCTCGCGCCCCCAGCCCCGTGGCGCCCGTGGTGCTCACCCATGGCGAGCGGGTGCTCTTCCCCAAGAAGGGCTTCACCAAGGCGGACGTGTTCGCCTGGTTCCGCGACGTGGCGCCCCTGATGGTGCCGGCGCTCGAGGGCCGCCCGCTCGCGCTGCAGCAGTGGCCTCGCGGCGTGGACGAGCCCGGCTTCTTCCGCCAGGGGGTGCAGGGCACGCCAGACTGGCTCACCACCGTGTGCATCCACCACGAGGCCCGCTCCCTCCCCCACGTGGTGGTGGACCGGCCCGAGTCGCTGCTGTGGCTCGCCAACCAGTCCGCCCTCACCCTGCACATCTGGTCGAGCCGGGTGGAGCACCTGAAGGAGCCGGACTGGGTGGTGTTCGATCTCGACCCCGGGCCGGCGGGAACCTTCGACGATCTCATCCAGCTGACGCTCTCGCTGCGGCGCTACCTGGAGGGGCTGGGGCTGAGCAGCGTGCCGAAGACGTCCGGCAAGCGGGGCCTGCACGTGCTGGTGCCCCTGGCTCCCGGGCACACCTACGCGCAGGCCCAGGTGTTCGCGAACAGGGCCTTCGAGACCCTCGCCGCCGAGCACCCGCGGCTGGCCACCGTCGAGCGCTCCAAGGAGCGGCGCCAGGGCCTGCTGTACCTGGACGCCGGGCAGAACGCTTGGGGCAAGACGGTGGTGGCGCCGTACTCCCTCCGGGCCCTGCCCCATGCGCCCGTGTCCACGCCGCTCGCCTGGTCCGAGGTGACGCCACGGCTGAACCCGGCGCGCTTCACCCTGGACACGGTCCGACGGCGCCTGGACAAGGTAGGAGACCTGTTTGCCCCAGCGTTGGCTGGCGGACAGACGCTTCCACCCGCTTGAGGCCGCCGGAGTGATAGCGTGCGGCGCTTGTGAGCGTGAGCACGGATGACTGACGGAGCCGACAACCTTCTCCGGCCGCGGGAACTGGCCGGGCAATTGGCCGCCGGTGGGCGGTTGGACGTGGCGCTGGCCGAGCTGCGGCAGTTGGAGCGGCAGGGCCACCCCGAGGAGGCCGCCGCTGGCTTCGAGGCGCTCGCGAGGGCCTGGGGCCAGGGCAGCCAGTTGCTGCGCGCCATCGTGGCGTGCAAGGAACTGCTGCGGCTGGAGCCCGGCCACACGCGCACGCAGGCCTTCATCGCCAACCTCTATGCGCGCTACCCGGTGCAGCCCCAGGAGGGCGCGGCGGACCAGGTCTCCGCCGAGCTGGAGCTCCTGCCCGAGCGGGAGGACCCGGTGGCGGTGCCCCTCTTCTCGATGCTGTGCCGGGATGCCTTCGTCGCGCTGCTGGAGGCGGTGGAGGTGCGCACGTACGTGTCCGGCCAGCCGGTGATGCGCGAGGGGGACCCGGGCGCGTCCATGTTCTTCATGGTGGAGGGGAGGGGAGACGTCTGGCGGCTGCTGGAGGCCCGGGGGCCGCAGGAGGGGCCGGTGGTGGAGGGGGGCGTCTTCGGGGAGATGGCGCTCGTCACCGAGGGGCCCCGGCTGTGCACCGTGATGCCGTCGGTGCCCTCGGTGCTGCTGGAGCTGCCGCGGGCGCGGATGCTGGAGCTCTCCCGGAAGCATCCGCTGGTGGAGCGGGTGGTGCAGGCCTTCTGCCGCAAGCGCGCGGCGGACAACCTGCTGCGCACCCACCCCATCTTCTCTCCGCTGCGCCTGGAGCAGCGCCGGGCGCTGGCCCGGGAATTCCAGCTCCAGCGGGTGGCGGCGGGCACCACCCTGCTCACCGCCGGAACGATGGGGGATGCCCTCTACCTGCTGCTGCGCGGCCGGTGCACGCCCTACCACATGCACCCGGATGGCAAGGAGACGCCCTACCCGGTGCTGCGCGAGGGGGACGTGTTCGGGGAGATCTCCCTGCTGATGGGCAAGCCGGTGACGGCCATGGTGCGGGCGGATGTCCCCAGCGTGCTGCTGCGGCTGGACCGCTCCGCCTTCGAGAAGCACATCTTCAGCCAGCCCGGCATGCGTGACGCCCTGATGAAGATCGGCACCGAGCGCCTCCAGCGCACCGCCCGGCTGCTCGGGGACCGCTAGCCGGACGGCCCGTCGGGCCACCCGGACGGCCGGTGAAATCCTCCCCGACCGTCCGCCCCTGGCAGTGCCCGCAAGATCCTTTTGCAAGCCGCTTCCGGCGGGCCTAGAAGACCCGCAGGTTTGGACGGAAGGACGGCACGCACATGACGGACAGTTTCAAGAGCAAGAGCCAGCTCAAGGTCGGCTCGGCCACGTACGACTTCTACAGCCTCGCCAAGGTGGGCAAGGACCACGCGTCCGTGGCCCGCCTGCCCTTCTCGCTGAAGATCCTGCTCGAGAACCTGCTGCGCCACGAGGATGGCCGCGTGGTGAAGCGCGAGCACGTGGAGAAGATGCTCGCCTGGAATCCCAAGGCCGAGCCCGACACCGAAATCTCCTTCCACCCGGCGCGCGTGCTGCTGCAGGACTTCACCGGCGTGCCCGCGGTGGTGGACCTGGCCGCCATGCGCGAGGCGCTCGCGGAGATGGGGGGAGATCCCGCGAAGATCAACCCGCGCAACCCGGCGGACCTGGTCATCGACCACTCCTTCCAGGTGGACGTGTTCGGCACCACCGACGCCTTCCGCGCCAACGCTGAGCTGGAGTTCGAGCGCAACCAGGAGCGCTACGCCTTCCTGCGTTGGGGCCAGAACGCCTTCAAGAACTTCCGCGTGGTGCCCCCGGACGTGGGCATCTGCCACCAGGTGAACCTGGAGTACCTGGCCCAGGTGGCCTTCCGTCAGGGCAACGTGGTGTGCCCGGACTCGCTGGTGGGCACCGACAGCCACACCACCATGGTCAACGGCCTGGGCGTGGTGGGCTGGGGCGTGGGCGGCATCGAGGCCGAGGCCTCCATGCTCGGCCAGCCGATCACCATGCTGATTCCGCAGGTGGTGGGCTTCAAGCTCACGGGCAAGCTGCCGGCGGGCGCCACCGCGACGGACCTGGTGCTCACCGTCACGCAGATGCTCCGCAAGAAGGGCGTGGTGGGTAAGTTCGTCGAGTTCTACGGCAACGGCCTCCAGAGCCTGTCGCTGCCGGACCGCGCCACCATCGCCAACATGGCGCCCGAGTACGGCGCCACCATCGGCTTCTTCCCGGTGGACGAGGAGAGCCTCAACTACCTGCGCTTCACCGGCCGGCCCGAGGAGCTCGTCGCCCTGGCCGAGGCCTACTTCAAGGAGCAGGGCCTCTTCCACACCGCCAACACCCCGGACCCCATCTTCAGCGACACGCTGGAGCTGGATCTGTCCACCGTGGTGCCCAGCCTCGCCGGCCCCAAGCGCCCGCAGGACCGCGTCACGCTCAAGGACATGAAGTCCGCCTACGAGAAGTCGCTGGTGGAGATGCTGGCGGCCGGCAAGAGCAAGGGCGAGGACGATGAGGGTGGCGGCAAGGCCAAGGCCCCCGCGGCCCCGGTGCCTCCCGAGCGCCTCAAGCAGACCGTCACCGTGAAGGCCGGCAACCAGAGCTACGAGCTGGGCCACGGCGCCGTCGTCATCGCCTCCATCACCTCGTGCACCAACACCTCCAACCCGGCGGTGCTCCTGGGCGCGGGCCTGCTGGCCAAGAAGGCCGTGGAGCGCGGCATCAACGTGAAGCCCTGGGTGAAGACGAGCCTCGCCCCGGGCAGCCGCGTGGTGACGGACTACCTCAAGGAGGCCGGCCTCATGCCCTACCTGGAGGCGCTCGGCTTCCACGTGGTGGGCTACGGCTGCGCCACCTGCATCGGCAACTCGGGCCCCCTGCCGGACCCCGTCGCCGAGGCCGTCACCTCGGGCGACCTCGTGGTGGCCGCGGTGCTCAGCGGCAACCGCAACTTCGAGGGCCGCATCAACCCGCACGTGCGCATGAACTACCTGGCCTCGCCGCCGCTGGTGGTGGCCTACGCGCTCGCCGGTGAGGTGGGCAAGGACCTGGACACCGAGCCGATCGGCACCGACCGCAACGGCCAGCCGGTGTTCCTCAAGGACATCTGGCCCTCCTCCGAGGAGATCCAGCGCTTCATCAAGTCCGCGGTGAAGCCGGAGCAGTTCCGCAGCCAGTACTCGCGCGCCATGGAGGGCGACCAGCTCTGGCAGCAGCTGCAGTCCGGCGGTGGCAACACGTTCAAGTGGGACCCCAAGTCCACCTACGTGCGCAAGCCCACCTTCCTGCAGAACATCCCGGCCGAGCCCAAGCCGCTCGCCGACATCAAGGCCGCCCGGGTGCTCGCGCTGCTGGGTGACTCCGTCACCACGGACCACATCTCCCCCGCGGGCAACATCGCCAAGACGAGCCCGGCGGCCAAGTACCTCATGGACCAGGGCGTGCAGCCCAAGGACTTCAACTCCTACGGCGCGCGCCGCGGCAACCACGAGGTGATGGTGCGCGGCACCTTCGCCAACATCCGCCTGAAGAACCTGCTGGTGCCCGGCGTGGAGGGTGGAGTCACCGTCCACATCCCCAGCCGCGAGCGGATGAGCATCTACGACGCCTCCATGAAGTACCAGCAGGACGGCACCGCCCTGGTGGTGCTCGCCGGCGCCGAGTACGGCACGGGCTCCAGCCGTGACTGGGCCGCCAAGGGCACGGCCATGCTGGGCATCAAGGCCGTCATCGCCAAGAGCTTCGAGCGCATCCACCGCTCCAACCTCATCGGCATGGGCGTGCTGCCCCTGCAGTTCGAGGCGGGCCAGGACGCCCAGAGCCTGGGCCTCACCGGCCACGAGACGTTCGAGATTACCGGCATCTCCACGGACCTGGCTCCCCAGAAGAAGCTCACCGTGAAGGCCACCGGCGAGGGCGGCACCAAGGAGTTCACCGCCCTGTGCCGCATCGACACGCCCAACGAGCTCGACTACTACCGCCACGGCGGCATCCTGCTCTACGTGATGCGGCAGCTGGCCAAGGCGTAGTCGTGTGTAGGTCTCCCTCTCCCTCGGGGAGAGGGCGGCTCCCCTCCAGGCGGCCCGGCGTGCCCTTCTCGGCGCGCCGGGCCGTCTGCTTTGGGCCCGAGTACGTGCCCGGAGCAGTGTCTTCGACTGAACCGTTGTAGTATCCGGGTCCCCTCGGCGCCGCTCCCCCCCGGCCCGAGGCCGTTGGAACACGCGAATGGGTACTGAGTCGAATCCGGGCAACGACACCGCACAGGACGCGGAGCAGGATCTCCAGCAGCGCTTGCTGCTGGCGACGCCGCAGCACACCACGCGCGGCTTCCTGTTCTCCTCCCTGCTGCGGGTGGTCCGGGAGCTCGGCGGGGACGAGGCGGTGGTGAAGCGCTGCCTGGCGGCCAGCGGCGAGAAGGCCTTCGTGGAGTTCTTCAACTATCCCACGCGCTCGCTGCTGCTGTTGCTCGGCGCCGCGGCCGGGGCGCTGAGCAGCAAGCTGGGCGGCTACGAGGAAGTGCTGCGGCAGATCGGCTTCAAGGCGGGCTCCAGCTACATGGAGACGCCGGTGGGGCGCACGGCGCTGCAGCAGGCGGGAGGCACGCCCCAGCAGTTCATGATCGCCCTGCAGACGCTCTACTGGGTGCTGACGACGTATGGAAAGCCCGCGCTGACCTGGCCGGGCGCCAACCAGGGCGTGCTCACCATCGAGGTCACCTTCATGCCGCTCGCCTACCATGTGGGGGGAGCGCAGGCGATCGCCAAGAAGCTGGGCGTGAAGAACGTGAACGTCACCGCGCGCAAGACGGGCGAGCTGAGCATCGCGCTGGAAGTCACCTGGTAGCGCGGGGGCTCACGCCTCGCCTCACACCTCCTGGCCTCACACCTCCTGGAGGCGGGCCCAGGCGGCGCGGTAGCGGGCCAGCCGCTCCGCGTCCTTGGCCGTGACGGCCGGCAGCCGCCGCACGTCCATGTTGTCCTCCAGGTCCGCGCGCTTCACCCGGCGCGCCAGGGGATGGGGCAGCACGCGCTCGATGAAGGCCTCGTACGTCTCGCCCTCGCGCTTCGTCAGGCAGTCCAGCGCGCCCAGCACCTCCTCGGGGTAGCCCAGAGCGCGCAGCCGCTCCAGCGTCCAGGGCGAGTCCTCCACCACGTCGTGCAGGATGGCCACCATCCGCTCCGTCTCCGTCTCCAGGCGCATCATCACCCGCAGGGGGTGGAGGATGTACGTCTGGCCGGCCTTGTCGCGCTGGCCCCGGTGGGCCTCCACGGCCAGGGCGATGGCGTCCTCCAGGGTGGGTCCGCTCATGCCGCTCACCACATGCCTTTCTTGCTGCGCTGGGCCTTCTTCTCGCCCTCGCGCTTCTTGGTGTCCAGACGGCGCCGCTGGGAGCCCTTGGTGGGCTTCGTCTTGTGGCGCTTCTTGGGCACATAGGTGAGGGCCTGGAGCCCCTCGCGCAGGCGCTCGAGCGCGGCGCCCTTGTTCTGCGACTGGCTGCGGCGCTCGGTGCCGGTGACGGACAGGCCGGTGGGCGGGTGGGTCAGGCGCACTCCACTGGCGGTGGTGTTGCGGTGCTGGCCGCCCGGGCCGGAGGCGATGAAGAACTCCACCTCGCAGGTGCGGAGCAGTGCCTCGTCATCCAGGGCGAGCGCTTCCAGCGCGGCGTGTCGGCGGGAGGGTTCGACGGTCATGGGAGTTCCAACCTAGTCGTACGGGGTGTCGCGTGCACCCGGCCTGACGGGGCGGGCGGTGCGGGCCTGACCGGGGGCGGGGGCGGTGATGACGCGCCGCTCTATACGCGGGGAACCCCTGGGACACCGGAGACACCCGGAGAGTCGTGTGTCACCCAGTTGCTTATAAGTCAGGGTTGTCTGCATATGAGTGTGCTCAGTGCCTGACTGGCGGAGTCAGGACGTGGGGGCTTGAGGCCCTGGGTTGGAGCGCGGGGGGGCTGTGTGGATGACGCAAGCCTTGCCTCGTATCCGTCGTTGCCGAGGCATGAACGAGAGGGATGCATGAGGGTAAGCACCTTGTCGAGAAGCCTGGTGGTGACGCTTCTCCTGGCCGTGACCTCGCTGGTGGTGGGATGTGGGGAGAGGGAAGGAGAAGACGATGGGCCGCTGCGGCAGCACCGGGCGCCCGTCATCATCGTGCAGGGCAAGCCCTACCGGCTGGCGGCGGGGTTGGGGCACTCGCTGTACGTGACGCCGACCGGCACGGTGTGGAGCTGGGGCAACAACGCCCAGGGGCAGCTGGGGGATGGGAGCACCACCCAGCGCCTGACGCCGGGGCAGGTGACGGGCCTCACGGGCATGATGGCCGTGGCGGCCGGCAACAACCACTCGCTGGCCCTGGGCGAGGACGGCACGGTGTGGGCGTGGGGGGGCAATGGGGATGGGCAGGTAGGTGATGGCACCACCACCACGCGCCCGCTGCCGGTGCAGCTGCCGGGGCTGACGGACGTGCTGGCGCTCGCCGCCGGCAACCTCCATTCGCTGGCGCTGAAGGCGGACGGCACGGTGTGGGCCTGGGGGAACAACGCCTTTGGCCAGCTGGGGGAGGGCACCACCACCGGCCGCAACGTCCCGACGCAGGTGCCGGGGCTGACGGAGGTGACGGCCATCGCCGCCGGGGACACCCACTCCATGGCCCTGCGCGCGGACGGCACGGTGTGGGCCTGGGGCATCAACTCCTCCGGCCAGCTCGGGGATGGCACCACCACCCCGCGCGCCCTGCCGGTGCAGGTGGTGGGCCTCACGGGCATCGTGTCCATCGCCGGCGGCAACGCCCACGCGGTGGCGGCGGACTACGAGGGCCAGGTGTGGGCCTGGGGGGACAACTCCCGGGGCCAGCTCGGAGACGAGGGGACGGCCCCGTCCCTCACGCCGGTGCGGGTGCACGGCCTGACGAGCATCGTGGCCGTGGCCAGCGGGAGCCACCACGCGGTGGCCCGGCACATCGACGGCTCCGTGCTGGTCTGGGGAGACAACAGCCAGGGCCAGGCGGGCCAGAGCGTCGCCAGCCCGCTGCGCCTGCCGAGGCTGGTGCCCGGCGTGTCCGGCGTGCAGGCCCTGGCCTGTGGCAACTCCTACGTGCTGACGGGGCGCAGCGACGCCAGCGTGCAGGGGTGGGGCGCCAACTCCTTCGGCCAGCTGGGCAATGGCAGCGCCAGCTGGCGCCCCGTTCCGGGCCCGGTGCAGGGGCTGTCCGGCATCGGGGCCCTCTCCGCGGGGGACGTGCATGCACTCGCCTTGCGGCCGGACGGGACGGTGTGGGCCTGGGGCGACAACGGCCAGGGCCAGCTGGGGGAGGGCACCTTCTCCGCGCGCCCGCTGCCGGTGCAGCTGCCGGGGCTGTCGGGCGTGACGGCCGTCGCCGTGTCCAGCTACCACTCGCTGGCGCTGAAGGCGGATGGGACGGCGTGGGCCTGGGGTGACAACACCTACGGCCAGCTCGGCGAGGGCCCGGGTGGCAAGCGCACCACGCCCGGGCAGGTCCCGGGGGTGACGGACGTCACGGGCCTCGCCGCGGGCGGCTACCACTCGCTGGCGCTCAAGGCGGATGGGACGGCGTGGGCCTGGGGCGACAACACCTACGGCCAGCTCGGCGATGGCACCGCCTCCTTCACCCCGCGCGCTCCGGCCCAGCAGGTGACGGCGCTCACGGGGGTCACCCGCGTGGCCGCCGGCCTCTACCACTCGCTGGCGCTCAAGTCGGACGGGACGGTGTGGGCCTGGGGCGACAACTCCTACGGCCAGCTCGGCGAGGGCACCACCACCGCGAGCAGTGTCCCCGTGCAGGTGCAGGGGCTCACCAACGTCGTCTCCATCGAGGCCGGGCCCTACCACTCGGCGGCGCTGCGCGGGGACGGCACGGTGTGGATGTGGGGGGACAACTTCTACGGCCAGCTCGGGGATGGCACCACCACCCCCCGCTCCCTGCCGGCCCAGGTCTCGGGCCTGGCGGGCCCCATCTCGGCCCTCTCCTCCCGCGGCAGCCACGTGCTGGCCCTGCGCACCGACGGCCAGCTCTGGACGTGGGGACGCAATGCGACGGGCCAGCTCGGCGTGGGCAACAACACCTCGGTGAGCACCCCGGTGCGGGTGCCGGGCTTCTCGCGCGTCACGGCCGTCTCGGCCGGGGGCCGCATGTCCATCGCCCTGCGCGAGGACGGCACGGTGTGGGCCTGGGGCGACAACACCTACGGCCAGCTCGGCAACGGGGCCACCAGCGCCTACCCCTTCCCCGTGCAGGTGCGGGGCAATCCGCGCCCCGCTCGGCTCTCCGCGGGCAATGGCCACTCCCTCTACGCGCGCAACGATGGCGTCGTGTTGAGCTGGGGCAACAACGGCGACGGGCAGCTTGGCGTCACGGACGTCGCCTACAGCGAGGCGCCCTTCGTGGTGCCGGACCTGCGCTGCATCGAGGTCGTGTCGGCGGGTGCCTTCTACTCCCTGGCGCTGCGCTGCGATGGGACGGTGTGGGGCTGGGGTGACAACGCCTCCGGCCAGCTCGGGGATGGCACCACCACCTCGCGCGCCACCCCGGCGCAGGTGCAGGGCCTCACCAACGTCGTGGCCATCTGGGCGGGGGCCCACCATGCCGTGGCGGTGCGCGTCGACGGGACGGTATGGGCCTGGGGTGACAACGCCTCCGGCCAGCTCGGGGATGGCACCACCACCTCGCGCACCACCCCGGTGCAGGTGCAGGGGCTGCTCGGCGTCAGGAGCGTCGCGGGCGGCGCCGGCCACTCCCTGGCCCTGCGCGAGGACGGCACGGTATGGGCCTGGGGTGGCAACGCCTCCGGCCAGCTCGGGGACGGCACCACCACCTCGAGCTCCCTCCCGGTGCTCCTGCCGGCGCTCACGGACCTCCAGGCCATCGCCGCCGGGGGCGCGCACTCGCTGGCGCTGAAGGCGGACGGGACGGTGTGGGCCTGGGGTGAGAACTCCACCGGCCAGCTCGGGGACGGCACCACCACCTCGAGCACCGCGCCGGTGCAGGTGCCAGGCCTCGCCAACGTCACCGCCCTCGTGGCCGGCCAGGCGCACTCGCTGGCCCTGCTGGCCGATGGGACGGTGTGGGCCTGGGGTGACAACACCTTCGGCCAGCTGGGGGATGGCACCGACCTGCCCAGCTCCCTGGCGCTCCAGGTGCCGGAGCTCGCCGAGGCCACCGTCCTCGCCGCCGGCGCCTCGCACTCGCTGGCGCTGAAGTCGGACGGCACCATCACCACCTGGGGCGGTAACGAGTACGGACAGCTGGGGGATGGCACCCCGGGCTTCCGGAGGGCGCTCCTGGACTGACGGGCGCCACGCCCTGGTGACGGAGTCTCTCGCGCGGCCCACCCGGAGCAGGGGGATGGGCCGCGTTGCATTTCCTCACCGCGCCAGGCGCTTGCGGTGCAGCAGGGGCTTGTTGTCCTGGAAGAGGTAGCGTGCGAGCCGTTGGCCGAACGTCAGCAGGACGATGCCCATCAGCACCTGGGCGCCGAGGATGATGCGGTTGACGTCCACCGCCGGCATCCAGCGCACCTTGCCATTGCGCAGGACGAAGGCCCCGGCGGGCCGGGCGTTCAGGCCGAAGCCGCTGCCGTAGCCCTTGCCGGCGCTCTCGGCCCCCTGCGCTCCCTCGGTGGTGGGAGCCTCTCCGCCGCCTCCCCCTCCGCCTCCGGTGACGCGGGCCGCGGGGACCAGCGTCACCTCGCCCTGCTGGATGGGATCTCCGAAGACGCGCCGCACATTGAAGGCGTCGCGAGCCCTGTCGATGACCTCGTTGACATCCATGGTGTCTACCCCCGTGCTCGAGCCTCTCCTGGATGAGGTGCGCACCCGCCAGGGGGTCGGCACCAGGCACTCGGCCGGAGGCACTCGCGGCCCCGGAGGACCGGGCGGGCGGCCCTCGGAAGGGACGGGGGCGGTGCTCTCCAGATGATAGGCACTCACTCTCATTTTGAGAGTTCTGCTCCCCCGAGGCTGGCCGCGGCCCATGTGATTCCAGGGGGTTGCACGTTGGCAAGCGGGTTGCTGTAGGGACAGGCCAGGGAAGCACTCTGACGGAGACGACTCAATGGCCATCGAGACCTGGCGGATCGACACCACCCACTCTTCTATCGGCTTCACGGTGCGGCACATGGTGGTGGCGCGGGTGCACGGCCGCTTCACGCGCTACGAGGGGCGGCTGTTCATGAACGGCGACGTGCTCAAGGCGCAGGCGGAGGTGAAGATCGAAGCGGCGAGCCTCGACACCCAGGTGGAGGCCCGGGACAACCACCTGCGCTCGCAGGACTTCTTCGACGTGGGGGCCTTCCCGCGCGTCATCTTCCACAGCAAGCGCGTGCAGGCGGCGGGCAAGGACCGCTACGTGGTGGTGGGGGACCTGACCCTCAAGGACACCACGCGCGAGGTGGCGCTGGAGACGGAGTTCCTCGGCCGGGTGACGGACCCGTTCGGCACCGAGCGCCTGGCGTTCAGCGCGCGCACGAGCATCGACCGCAAGGACTTCGGGCTGACGTGGAACAAGGCGCTGGAGACGGGCGGGGTGCTGGTGGGCGAGCGCATCGACATCGAGCTGGACGTGCAGGCGGTGAAGGCGGCGGCGGTGGAGAAGGCGGCGTGAGGCGGAGGACGGCTGGCCGGACGCTCGGCCGGCGTGAGGCGGCTGGCGGGTTGCTGGCCAGCGTGACGGGCCTGCTGGGCGGGACGCTGCTCGCTCGAGGCGAATCGCCCCCGGGCCCTGGAGCATCCAAGCGGATTGGAGACAAGGAGTACCCCATGATGATCGTTCGACCTTCTGAAGCACGCGGCCATGCGAACCACGGGTGGCTGGACTCGCACCACACCTTCTCGTTCTCGGACTACTACGACCCGAACCACATGGGCTTCCGGGCGCTGCGCGTCATCAACGAGGACCGGGTGGCGCCGCGCAGCGGCTTCGGGACGCACCCGCACCGGGACATGGAGATCATCACCTACGTGCTCTCGGGGCAGATCGAGCACCGGGACAGCATGGGCACGGTGGGGGTGCTGCGCGCGGGAGACCTGCAGCGGATGACGGCGGGCACGGGCGTACTGCACAGCGAGAAGAACAACACGGGCGAGGAGCTGCACTTCCTGCAGATCTGGATCATCCCCGAGCGCCAGGGCCTGACGCCGAGCTACGAGCAGAAGGCCTTCACGCAGGAGGAGCGCCAGGGCCGCTTCCGGCTGGTGGTGTCGCCGGAGGGGAAGGACGGGGCGCTGAAGGTGCACCAGGACATGCGGCTGTCGAGCACGTTGCTGGGCAAGGGGGAGAAGGCCGAGTACACGCTGGCGCCGGGCCGGCACGCGTGGCTGCAGGTGGCGCGCGGCACGGGCACGCTCAACGGCGTGGAGGTGAAGGCCGGAGACGGGGTGGCCGTGTCCGAGGAGTCGCGGCTGGTGCTCTCGGCGACGGAGCCGCTGGAGGCGCTGCTCTTCGACCTGGCGTGAGCCGGGAAGAGGAGTAACCGGGGGCTGGGTTCATGCGTAGAGGCAGAAGGAGGACACACCATGAACCCAGCCCCGCACGCCGAAGCGCCCGCCCCCCGGCTCCTGCCCGTGGACACGAGGGCCCCTGGCCGGGTGGAGACGGCCACCTTCGCGGTGGGTTGATTCTGGGGCCCTGACGCCCGGTTCGGGCGTCTCTCAGGAGTGATTCGGACCCGTGTGGGCTACACCGGCGGCAGCCAGCCGGACCCGACGTACCGCCAGCTCGGGGACCACACGGAATCCTTCCAGCTCGACTACGACCCGGCGCGCATCTCCTACGAGACGCTGCTGGGCTGGTTTTGGAAGGAGGCGGTCCCCACCGAGCGCCCGTATAGCCGCCAGTACATGTCGGCCGTGTTCTACGCGGACGAGACGCAGAAGCGGCTGGCGCTCGCCACGGCGAGGCAGGCCATGGCGGGAAGGAGCGGGTCCATGCTCCTGCCCATCCTGCCGCTGGCCACCTTCTACCGGGCCGAGGACTACCACCAGAAGTACTACCTGCGCCGGTACACGGACCTGATGCGGGAATTCAGCGGCTACGGCGAGCGCGAATTCGAGGACTCCACCGCCGCGATGTGGCTCAACGCCTGCGTGGGCGGCTACCTGAAGCGGGAGGAGCTGGAGGCCGAGCTCGAGCGCCTCGGGCTGCCGGAGGCCGAGCGCCAGCGGATGCTGAGGCTGGGCCACGCGGCCCTGGCGCACCGCCGCCGGTGAAGCCGGACGCGGGTCCGATTCCCGCCGCTTCCACACAAAACAACCCGCCGCTCTCAAGCGCTCTCCCTCTCAGAAAGGGGGCGGGCTTACATTGGTCGGTTGAGCCTGCCCCGGCGTCTTGCACAGACCATGTTCACGGAACATGCGGGCGATGAGCCACACGCTGAAGGGCTCGCCGGGCCGTCCGCCGGTTGGGCGCCCCACACCTCCCCGGGTGGTTCAGAGCGATTCGCCGAGCCGTCCCTCGCGCTTCAAGGTGAGACATGCATCCTGTTCCCAGGACTTGTAGACGTTGTCCGCATAGGGACTCATTGGGTTGTGCCTGGGCCGCCGTGCACGAACACAATCACGGGATTGGCGCAGCTGGCGCCCTTGAGCCTCACCCATTGCTCGATGCCGCCGATGGGCACGAAGCCTTTTTCATCCACTGCCTTTCCGGCCGAGGTGCACACGGTGTTGGGCAGGACTCCGGCAGCGGGCGGGGCCGCTTCGGCATGCGCGGCCCCATGGGACAAGACCAGCGACAACGCGGCAAGTCGCTCGCGGAGAACCGCTACGAGCACATCATCGGACACCACGGGCAGCCGAGCTACCCGGGCATCCTCCAGCTCACCGCGGGCTCCACCTTCGGCGGGCCCGGGCGCTGAGCCGCTTCGGCAACGGCAGCGCGCGGAGGGAGATTCCGCGCGCCACCACGCCTCGAACTACATGATGCAGAAGCACTGGGACGAGGAGCAGACCCCGTTGCCCTTGCCACACACCACGTCGCAATCCGAGTTGCGGAAACACTCCAGGCCCGCCGCGGACGGCGCCTGCGACTCCTGCCGCGCTCCGGCCGTGAAGCCCACGCCCAGACCCATCACCAGCGCAGCCGCCATCCACAGACTCTTCGCCTGCTTCCTCATGTTGTCTTGCTCCTGTTGGGGGAAGTCCGGCCAGACCGGACCTCCTTCCTATACCAGGATTATCGAAAAAGAGGAGGATTTCTGGAGGATGGCTGACGCCACACTTCAGCGCCACCGCCAGCGCCTGGATGATTTCCGGCGCGTCCGCCCCCACCCTGTGGAAACCCAGTACGCGGTGGGTGTCGCGCTCCACAATCACCTTCATCATCGTGCGCTCGTCGCGCCCGCTCAGCGTGTGCTTCATGGGCCGGATGTGGGAGCCCCTGGCCGAGACGCGGGTGCGGGACCACTCGTCCACCTCGATGGCCCCGCGCTCGTCCAGGCGCACGCCCACCTTGTGTATAGGCGGGAGAGAGGCCATGTGGAGGGTGAGGGCAGGAGCGGAGGTGCCGAGGAGGGCCGCAGACGGGACCCGCACCAGCAGTGAGCCAGGCGGGTGGAGAAGCCGCGCAGCCCCTTGGGGTACACGTCGGCCCTGGCCGCGCTCCCATGAAGTCGAACGTCCTGCTGGGCAACTCGGCGAGAGTCTCCTTGAGGCGTCTTCTGCTTCATCGGCTCCGTGCTGGCCGCTGCCTGGGGCCCCACGCTCGTCTCCTCGGCTCTCGCTTGGGGAGCGTCTTGTACCGCGGCTCCGGATCCAGCCGGTTGTCGAGCAGCTCCTTGAGCGTAGAACCCGGCGCCCGAGTCCAACGTGCTCAGGGATTCTTTTTGAAGTTCAGCTTGCAGCTGCCCAAGTTGAAATCGAATCTGGCCTTGGCTTTATCGTAGCAGTCGTACAGCGGCAGAGTCGGCACGGCGTAGGCTTGCAGCAACGCGCCAGTGGTGGTGGCTCCGGTTTTGGGAGCGACCTCGCAGGGGTTGTTGAGCGTACACGGGCGGCCGCCCTCATACATGGTTTGCAGCAGGGCATAGATCGTTTTTGAGCGTTTTTCGATCCCCGCCGTGCCCGACTGACCATGCTGGCACCGGCAGCTGTCGCCGGTCTTCATGCGCGCGAAATTCTTCCATGTCCACGGGCCTTCTTTGATGAGAGGGATCATCTTTTCGACCTCGCAAGAGCTGTTGACGTTGCGGTTGTAGGAATTGAATTCGATGATCATGCCCGGCGCGGGCGCCGCCTGCGCCACCGAGTGGATGACATAGCCCTTGTCCGTCAGCTGCTTGTAAGTGGCCTCCAGCTCGAGCACGGCCAGGTCTGTGCCGGTCATCGAAGCGAAGAGGATTTTTTTATAGCCGAAGCGCTCGCCGTCTTCGTTCTTGGTCTTCTTGACGATGACGCTTTCATCCACCGGATGGTCGAGAAAAAGTTCGCCGTCGGCGGGGAACTGTTCGCGGAAGCTGCCGATGCCGATGCAATGGCCGGCGGTCAGAACCAGGGCCTTTTGGCCGTCGCCCATGCCGGGCATCCTGAAAAGCGCTCCCGAGCAATCGCCGGCGGTGATCGCGACATTGGCGAAAGAAGAAAGCGAAGCGAACAATATTCCGAGAGTGACGAGGATTCTCAGGGTTGCCATGGTTTGCTCCTCAATGGATTGCGCGGAGTCATAGCTCCGGCTGCCTACGTCGAGACTCCAGCCAGCCAAGAGGCCCAGGCCCCAAAGAACCGCACGCCGTCTCCGTTCGCCTGGAACGCGTGGTGCTGGTACACGGGCCGCGCCGCGCGCTGGGCCTTCGTTTTCGGCGCGCTCAACCGGCGCAACACATTCTCGGTGATGCGGCAGACGGCGTTGGGCGCCGCACCGGACTCCACAAAGCGCCGGAGCCCCCACACCCAGTCCGTGCCCTGGGGGGCGGGAGCACAGCCCCGTCATCAGATTCTCGGGGCGGTTGGGTCCCGAGGGCTCGAACCAATTCAGCGTCGCACGCGAGGGATCGTAGCTTCTTGCACGGTATCCAGGGTGCGGCGAGCCGTGCCTGCCTGCCCCAGCCGTGAAAACACCAAGGCCGGGAGCCGCTGGCAATCGGCGGCTTCCGGCCTCTGAATCCATGTCTCGAACAGGGTTCTCCGCGGCTCGTTACGGCGTGAGCCCCGTCCAGTCGGAATTGACCACGTTCACCTGGAAATTGTAGGTGCTGTTGGTCCAGCACAGGCCATAGGGCCCGAGGTTGCTGGTGTTGCTCGTGTCCAGCGCCGCCCACGTGCTGCCCGTCCACAACTGGAGGCCCGATGCGCGGATGCGGGGGAAGGCGGGGCACACCTGGGACTGATCCATCAGGTGATGGGACTCCCACATGGTCCAGCCGGTGGCGAAGGAGGACGAGCCGCAGATGGCGGGAGACACCTTCTCCTCCCAGCTCCCGAGGTTGAAGTTGTACATCAGCCCGTGCCAGCAGCCGTTGCCGTCCTTGTAGGACTCGGTGAAGTAGCGCTCCTCACCGTCGTAGATGCGCGCGTACTTGCTCTTCCACGTCGCGTCCATGGACTCGAAGTTCTGCCAGCCCGTGGCGCCGTCCAGGCCGCAGTGGTCCCAGAAGCCATGCGCGTGCGCGGTGGTGGACATGCCGCTGTAGCGCCAGTGCGCCGTCACCGTCTCCACGCAGGCATTGCCGGCGGGCATATGCGTGGGCGCGTAGATGGTGGTGCCGATGGCGTTGTCGGGGATGACGAGGTCCGTCTGGGCATCGTTGGCGGCGAAAATGCCCTGGCCGTTCCAGATCCAGAACCCGCGGTCGCCCGAGCCCGGGAAGATGTCGGGGATCTGCCCGCCGGGGCGCGGCCTCTGGGCCCGCTCGGGCAGGCGCACCCGGTTGCGGCCCACCTCGTTGGCCTGGGGCTGGGTGTTGGGGTGGGCACGGCCATGAATGGCCTCGTCATACGGCTGGGGAGGCGCGTCGAGGGCCTGCTCCTGCGGGATGGGCTGACCATACGGCAGATACTGCTCCCCGCTCCGGGCCAGTGGGGTCTCCCAGTCGTCCTGCGCCCGTGCCTCGGTTCCCACCCACGACGAAGCCACCACTGCCGCCATGAACCACATGCCGCGCATACCGTTTTATCCTGGTTTGGAGGTGCGGCGGCTTTCTACGCGATTCCTTGTTTGAGTGGCAAGGAGTGGTTGAGGCCACGGGCTTCACTTCGTCCTCAGCCTCTCCTGTCGCCCCCTTCAGGGAGGGCGGACCAGGCAAGCGTGTGCCCCAAGGGGGCTCCACCCTCTTTTCCGCCGCGTGTCGTGCTGGCTCGCGTCACTCGAATTCTCTGACACCCACGAGGCCTGGCCACGGCAGGTGCCTCCCTCAATCGGGGGCGGAGCCGGGGTTGGAGGAGGAGAGCCCAGCCGTTGCCGCGACGGTGGAGGAGCCGAGCAAGGAGCGCACACCCCGTTTGGACCAGGCCGGGCTGCTGAAAAGGACGGAAAGCCCTGGATGTGTTCGCGTGCTTGAGGTGTGGAGGCAGGCGCGGGTGTTGGCGTACATGAAGGGAGCAGGAGGGGTGAGAGCGATTGTGGAGCACCTGGGATTGCTCACGGCCAGTGCGCACCTGGCCCCTGCGCGAGGGCCACCCCAGAGCGCATGGTGTTGAAGCTCAAGCCACCACAGCCAGCCAAGAGACCTCGGCCCCATGCCTTCTCCTCATGGGAGGGCGGCCTGGACAGGCTTGCCCAAGGAGGCTGCGTGGCCTCTCCACCGGCCCGGTGCACAGCTCGTACGGAGTGAATATCGGCACGGGTTTTTCGTGTCTTCGTCGGGTGGTCGCCACACCGGTGACCCCTTCAAGCCCTCCTTCGGGGGTAAGAGGAAACACATGTACAGGAAGAGTCCCGGGACGCGCACGAGCACTTCCCGCAGGATGTTGCTCGGTTTCGTTGGCACCGCGTGGCTGGCCGCTTGTGGCGGGGCGGAGGGCCCCGAGGAGCCCACGCTCCAGCACGAAGAGCCCACGCTCCAGCACGAAGCGCCCACGCTCCAGCACCAGAACCAGGCCGTCACGACGGTGACGCTGCCCATCCGCATCAACGTGGGCGGGGGCGCGTTCACCGACATCAATGGCCGGCCTTGGGAGGCGGACCGCGACTTCCTCGGCGGCCAGGTACTCCAGGTGCCGGACCCCATCGCGGGAACCACGAACGACTCGCTGTATCAGTCGCTCCGCATGGGCGAGTCCTGGCTCAACCCGGGCATTGCCTACGAAATCCCGGTGCCGGGGCCGGGCATCTACACCGTTCAGCTCCTCTTCATGGAGCCGGACGAGACCGTCACGAACCGCGAGATGCGCATCATTGCCGAGGGCACCACGTTCATGCCGCAGTACAAGGACCTCCAGGTCCCCCTGCGCGCGTACACGCTGCTCATGGACGTCCCGGTGCGGGACAGCGCGCTGAACCTGGAGCTGATGGCGGACGAGCTGCCCGCGGTGCTGTCCGCCATCGAGGTGACGGCATCCAAGTGGAAGTGGCTGGGCACGAGCCCGCAGGTCTCGAACACGGCGGACCCCATCGACGCGCCCTCGCTGGCGGTGGATGCGAACAACCGCCCCTTCGTCGCCTGGGAGGAAAGACCTTCCTACACCAGCACCTTCAACGTCTACGCCGCGCGATGGACGGGCAGCGCCTACCAGCTGCTGGGCGGCTCTCTGGGGAGCGGCACCTGGGCGCGGAATCCCACGCTCCTGATGGACCCGACGGGCGCCCCCGTGGTGGCGTTCCTCGACTCCGCGCCCTCGAGCTCCGGCACGTACGTGCGGGTCCGACGCTGGAACGGAACGGCCTGGACCGAGGTGGGGGGCCCCGTGAGCGTGGAGGGCCAGGACGCCCTCGCGGTGGCCGCCGCCATGGATGGCCAGGGCCGGCCCGTGCTCGCGGCCGTGATGTACGACCGGGCACGGCAGAATGAGCGCATCGCCGTCTTCCGCTTCGACGGCACGACCTGGGTCTCGATGGGCGACATCCCGGAGAGCACGTCGGACTGGAATGAGCATACCCGCCATCCCGTCATCGCCGTGGATCCGTCCAACCGCATCGTCGTGGCGTGGGACGAGTGGTATGGCTCCCGGGACTTCACCATCTTCGAGAAGACCCATGTCTTCCGCCGGGAGGCGAACCAGTGGGTGCGCGTGGGAACGCCCGTCCCGAACGGCGAGTACAGTGGGTCGGAGCGGCCCTCGCTGGCGCTGTCGCCCGTGGACGGCACGCCGTGGGTGGCCTACCTGGACTACGGGCGGGTCAAGGTGGTGCGTGAGCAGAGTGGCGCCTGGGTGTCCGTCGCGCCCACGGGACTGGAGGGCTGGCCCGGCACGCCCCACGAGGCGGGCCCGCCGCTGCTGCGCATGGATGCCACGGGGACGCCGACGGTGGCCCTCGTCGAAGGCGGGCTGTACAACGAGCAGAGGCGCTTCATCCGGAAGTTCAACGGCACGGCATGGGTGCCGGTGGACGGCCGTGTCACTCCCTTCGACACGACCTTTGCCCCGGTGAGCGGCGAGGATGTCCTGGGGGACATGGCGCTCGCCCTGAGCACGTCGGGTCAGCCCGTGGTGGCCATGTTCGAGCAAGACCCTGCCGGCCCCTACCTCCCGCGCATCCTCCGCGTCCGGACCTTCACGCCGTGAGCCGAAGCTCTGAGGCTCCCCGTGGCTGAGGGGGCTTCGTGAAAGACGGTGGGTGGCCCGCTCCGGCATGGCGTGAGCGTAGGTGAGGCGTGGAGCGCTTTGCGCGCGCTCCACGCCTCCGGGGGTGCGGCCGCTCTTTTTTAGCCCCTCGCTATCCGCTGTGGACTGGATCGGCGGGCGTAGTCGCGTGCTTCCAAGCAGCGTAGGTAGGTCACGTCGCTCGCGAGATCGCGGGCGGGTGCCAATCTGCGTTGATCGCCTCCTGCTTCGGCGAGTACAGCCGCATGGTGAGGTTGAACGCGCCCTGCTGTGGTGCCGGCAGCCAGTTCGACCACCTCGGATCGGCCTCGTCCATGGAGCGCTGGACATACACCGTCACGGAGCCATCGGAGTCCTGGGCCAGGTTGTTTCGCGTGCCCAGCGAGAAGCGGTCGATGGCGTTCGGGACCTGGAATCCCTGCTCGTCGTACAGCGTCACGGACCAGAAGGCGTTCACCGGTGGCAGGCTGTTGGCCTCGAAGCGCAGCGTGTAACGCATGGCGCTGTCCAGCGGGGCGAGATTGGAATCCACGTCCACGTAGGCGGTCGGGTAGATTGCATCCTCCGGGAGATTGGCGCCCAGTCCGATCAGGGCAATGATCGCGCGGCGGAGGTAGCTCGTCCCGTAGGTCCCCATCAGCTCGTTCGGGTATACCCAGCCATTCGTCAGCGGCGTGAGGGAGTGCTGCTTCTCCTTCATCCGGGCGAGGGCGTCGGGGGCCGCTTTCCTGAAGGCGTCTTGCACCTCCGCCGGGGCTGCGTTCAGGTCGAACGGCTGGCCCGCCACGAAGCCTACCCGCGCCAGACGTGCGAGGATGGGGTAGTCATTGAAGTGCGCTGGATTCTTGCACATCAGGTCCGCGCCATAGGCGAAGAACGCCTCGGGCGTCATCTTCTCTACGATCACCAACGGCTCTTCGAGGCTGATGTCATCGGTGTCTGTCCCGACGGGCGGCGGCGGCGGCAGCCCGGCCTCGTAGGCGGAGTAAGGGATGATCTGGAGGCCATTCTGGAACGCGTGCACGCTGTCGTAGTCCCCGTCACCGTTGCACTGCGTTCGTCCGATGATCCAGACATACGGCGTCGACGCGTCGATCCGTTGCAGGTTCAGGGCCGGGTTGATCGTCCCGCTCCACCCCGGGCCGACGATGACGAGCTCCTGGGCCGCGGTCCCCGTCGTGCGGGGGCCGGGGCAGGCGAAGACGTCCGTCCACATGTCGAGCATGGGCAAGAGGTAGTAGCGCCCATCGGACGGAGGGACCTTGATGACCATGGGCTCGCGCCCGAGATCGAGCCACGCACTCGAATAGAGCGTGTCGAAGTTGGGTCGCACCACGGTGCGGTCTTCCGGCCCCGGGAAGCGCGGGTTGTTCATGAACACGTTGGCCGGGCTTCGCCAGGAGGGGAGGTCGATCTCCTTGACGTTCGTCATCTGCCGGCGCGTCACGTCCATCAACACGATGGGATAGAGATATGTATATCCCTCGCAGCCGATCTCGTATGCAGTCTCGAATTTCGAATCAGCACTCATCGCCATATGCTCCTTTTCGTCGAGCGGGGATCGCTCGAAATTCCATTTCCAACTGTGCGTGTAGCCCTGGCACGGAACGAGAGATGGCCAGGTAAAGACTTGCTCCCTCGAGCACAGCGGCAAGGCGCTCAACGTCTCTGGCCAAAGCAAGGCTTTGAACTCCTTGCCGTAAGCTCCAAGCGGAGGGTTCGATGCAACCTTCAGAGAGGCTGTGCGCTCAAGGCACGTACACTTCCGCCGTGGCAAGTGATTGGGTGCCATCTTCGCCACCCACGACGAGAACCCTGCCTGAGGTCAGCAGCGTCGCGGTGTGAGCTCCGCGGGACGCGGCCATGGAGGCGGTTGCGGACCAGGAAGAGGTGGCTGGGTTGTACAACTCCGCGGTGTTGTAATAGCTGCTGCCGTCGCCCCCCGCGACGAGCACCTGGCCCGAAGCGAGCAGCGTGGCGGTGTGGCGGGAGCGGCCTTCGGCCATGGAGCCAGCCGCGGACCAGTTGTTGGTGTCTGGATCATACAGCTCAGAGGAAGAGGGAGCTGTGAGCGATTGCCCCCCTGAGATGAGCACCTTGCCAGAGGGGAGCAGCGTGGCCGCGTGAAGGCCATGGCGCGTTACCATGGTGGCGGCTGGAGCCCACGAATTGGTGGCCGGGTCGTACACCTCGGCGCTGCTCAAGCTCCCGGAGGCGTTGGTCCCCCCCGAGACGAGGACCTTGCCCGAGGGGAGCAATGTGGCCGTGTGGTGGAAGCGGGCGGTGCCCATGAGGCTGGACTTGACCCAGATGTTGGCGAGCGGCTCGAACACCTCCGCGGTGACTAAAGCGTTGGTGCCATCGGTGCCGCCGGTGACGAGCACCTGGCCCGAGGGAAGCAGCGTCATGGTGTGACCGTAGCGGCCCCCGCTCATGGGGCTGACCGGATACCAGGCGTTGCTCTCCGGATCATACATCTCCACGCTGGTCAGGGCGCCGACGCCCCCAGTGACGAGCACGTAACCACCGGGGAGCAAGAGGGCGGCGTGATCGAAGCGGCCCTTGGACATGGCACCGAGTGGAGACCAGGAGTGGGTAGCTGGATCGTACAACTCCGCACTGCTCAGGGTGGTCGTCCCATTGCGCCCCCCAGCGATGAGCACCCGGCCCGAGTCGAGCAGCGTGGCGGTGTGGTTGTAGCGGCTCGTGGACATGGACCCCGCGGACGTCCACCCCGTGACGCTGAGTTGAGCCGTGCCGCTCACGCCACCCAGGGTGGCGGTGAGGGTGACGGGCCCACCCATGGCCACGCCGGTGCCCAGGCCCGTGCTGCTCACGGTGGCAATGGCGGTGTTGCTCGAGGTCCACGTCGCGCTGTTCGTCACATCGACCGTGGTGCCGTCGCTGTAGCTGCCCTGGGCGGTGAACTGCTGTGTCGAGCCCGAGGGCACAGAGGCAAGGGTGGGTGACACCTGCAGCGAGAGGAGGCGAGCGTCGGTGACCTCGAGGGTTGCCTCGCCCGAGGCTTCGTCCGCGTTGACTGTGATGATGGCGCTACCGGGCTGGAGAGCCGTCACTTTGACAGTGCCGTCCGGTTGCGGTTCGACGGAGGCCACTTGAGGAGCGGACGATGTCCATTGCTGTGAAGTGGAGGCGTCGAGGTCGACGACGCGGCCATCGTCATGGACCCGCTGGGCCTTCGCGGTGGTCGTCATCCCCGCGGAGATGCGGGTCTCCGCGAGGACGACCCTGAGCGAGAAATCGTCTGATGGAGATGAAGAGCACTGGCAGCCAGTGACTGCAAGCGTCAAGCAGAAGGCGAGAAGGGAGATCGGTAGGTTTTTCATGCGAAGTGGCTCTGGGTTCATGGTGGGCAAAGGCCAGATGGCCAGCAGCCAGAGGAGGTGCCGAGCCATGTCAGCGCGGCCACCTCTACTCAGAGTGTCAGGTCATGGATATTGGACCTGGTGCTTACACAGCGCGGGCTCAGCCCTGGCCCAGCCGGTCCACGAACCGCACGAGCTCCGCCACGGAGTCCACGTCCAGCATCTGGATGACACGGCCGCGATGGGGGGGGCTTCCTGGCTACGGCGCGGGCATGAAGGCCAGACTCCAGCCGTCGCCGCTGCTCGAGCTCACGTCCTGGATATCGCTGCCGTCGGCCAGCTTGGCGCTCCGGAGCACTCCAGCCCTCGGCGCCGACCAATACAGCCGCCCGGCCGTGACATCGATGGCAATCCCCTGCACTGAGAGCTGGTCGGTCACCAGGGTGGTGGTGTTGGAGCCGTCCAGGTTGGCGACATAGATACTGTTGCTGCGGGTCGAGTAGTACACCTTCCCGCCGCTCGAGTCGACCGCCACGCCTATGCCCTGGCCGCCCAGGCTCGAGCCGAGGGTCTCCAGGTTGGTACCATCGAAATTGAATCGTATGAGCTTGGTGTTGTTGTAGGTAATGACATACACCTTGCCGTTGGGGACATCGAGAGCGATGCCGGCCGGGCTGTCGATGCTGCTGAGCACCTGCGTTGGATTGCTGCCGTCCAGCTCGGCGCGCATGACCCGATCTCCGTTGAAATCGGACCAGTACAGCATGCGGTTGGTCGAGTCGACTGCCAGCCCGGAGGGGTTGCCTCCGTTCGCCACGATATCGGCCGGGTTCGCCCCATCACTGTCCGCTCGAACGATTGCGCTGCCGCGGTTGTAGAAGAGGGTATGGGTTACCGGGTCTGTGGCGACGGCAAGCGCCCCGCTGATGCTGGTCTTGAGCGCGATCGCGTCGGTACCGTCCACGTCAACCCTCCACAGCGACCCGGCGGTAGTCATCCAGTAGAGGCTCGCAATCGCGGTGACGTCGATCGCGAAGGTGGTGGAGGTGGTGGCGGAGCCGTCACTCACCGAGAGGGTGATGGTGGTGGAGCCGCTGGCGCTGGCGGCGGGGACGACGTTGAGGGTGCGGCTGGAGCCGGAGCCGCCGAGGACGAGATGGCTGGGGTCGTTGGGCACCAGGTCGGTATTGGAGGACGTGGCGGTGACCGTGAGGCTGTCGGCGGCGGTCTCCACGTCGTCCACGGTGAAGGCCAGGTCGCCGGTCGAGCCGCCAGCGGTGATGCTCTGGTTGGCCACCGAGGAGAGGGTGGGCGTGTCGTTCACTGGCGTGATGGTGATGCTCACCGTGGCCTGGGCGCTTTGGCCCTTGCGGTTGGTGGCGCGGAAGGTGAGGGCATCTTCGCCATGGTAGTCGGCGCCGGGGGTGTAGGTGACGAAGCCATTGGCGCTGATCTCACTCAGCGTGCCGTGGTCCGGCGCGTCGACGATACTGAAAGTGAGTGCCCCGTTGCCGCTGGCCGGCAGGTGCACCTCGAGGGGCGTGTCTTCCGCCGTCTCGTGGGTGCCGTTTTGGGCCACCAGCGGTATGTCGTTACAAGCGGCGAGGGTGCTGGCAGCCAGTCCAAGCACCAGTCCGGCGCGCAATGCGGTGGCCGACGCTGCGAGCCACCTCGAAAGCAAATATGACATGAACTCTCCTCGGGGTACGCCCGACATGGGCGATGGAAACGCGGAACGCCAGGTTCTCCGACGGCGTGCCGGATGGCTCCAGGGTGGGCGAAGTCGTGCCCAAGGATGGCGGCGCCGCCCGGCACACTGGGCTCCGCTGGAGACAGCCAGCGTGCGCCCCGCTCTCTACTTGGACTGTCGGGAGGTGGATAGTGGACCTAGTGCTTACACAGCGCGGGCTCAGCCCTGGCCCAGGCGATCCACGAACCGCACCAGCTCCGCCACCGAGTCCACGTCCAGCTTCTGGATGACGCGGGCGCGGTGCACCTTGATGGTCTTCTCGGTGGTGCCCAGCCGCTGGGCGACCTCCTTGTTGGTCAGCCCCTGGGCCACCAGCGTGCATACCTCGCGCTCGCGGGGAGTGAGGACGGCATGACGGGCATGCAGCGCGGCTGTCTCGGCGCGGCTGGCGCGGACCGCCGCGTCCTTGAGCAAGGCCTGGGAGATGGCTCCCAGCAGGTGTTGCTCATCAAAGGGCTTCAGGAGGAAGTCCACGGCACCGGCCTTCATGGCCCTGACGCTGGCCGGCACATCCCCGTGGCCGGAGATGAAGATGACAGGCAGATGGCAGTCCTTGGACTCCATGGCCTGCTGCAACTCCAGCCCGTTCAGCCCCGGCATCCGCAGGTCCAGCACGGCGCAGCCCGGCGTATCCCCGGACAGCTGCGCGAGGAACTCGGAGGGCGAGGCGAAGGGCTTCGTGACATGGCCGGCGGCCCGCAGCAGCCGCCCCAGCCCCCGCAGCACGGACTCATCGTCGTCCACGAGGAAGATGGTGGCGGGGGTGGGTGTCATGGCGAGGACTCCGTGTGCGCCGCGGGAAGCACGCACCGTAACAGAGCCCCCTGCCCCGGAGGGCTCTCGGCTTGCAAGCGGCCGCCGTGCGCCTCGACGATGGAGCGGCTGATGGACAGCCCCATTCCCAGCCCGTGCTCCTTGGTGGAGTAGAAGGGCTCGAAGATGAGGGCCAGCCGCGACGGCTCGATCCCTCCTCCCGAGTCCTGCACGCTCATCTCCACCTGCCCCGGGCCTGGCGAGGCGGTGCGGACCTGCAGCTGGCGCTGGCCCGCGGGGACATCGGCCATGGCATCCATGGCGTTGATGAGCAGGTTGAGCACCACCTGTTGGAGCTGGATGCCGTCCCCCTGGACGGTGGGCAGCGACGGGGTCAGCGCCAGCTCCAGGGTCGCGCCGCGCAGGTGCATGTCGTTGGCCACCAGGCGCGCCACCTCGCGCACCAGGTCATTGAGCGAGTGGAGCTCCTGCCGGGGCTCCCCCCGCTTGAGCAGCGCGCGCATGCGGTGGATGACTTCGCCCGCGCGCTTGTCGTCGGAGATGATGTCCCCGAGGGCCTCGCGCACCTCGTCCAGCTCCGCGGGGTTGGCGTTCAGCAGGCGGCGTGCGGCCTGGGCGTTGCTGAGGATGGCGGCCAGGGGCTGGTTGAGCTCATGAGCCAGTGAGGCGGCCAGCTCGCCCAGGGCGGCCACCCGGCTCACGTGGGCCAGTTGCTCCAGGGTTCGACGCGCCTCCATCTCCGCGAGCTTCTCCAGGCGTTGGCGCTCGAGGAGCTCGGCCTGGGCACGCATGCGGCGGCGGCGCTCCACCACGAGCCCCCCGGCCACCAGCGCCTGCAGGCCGCTGATCGTCAGGGCCCCCAGGACCCACCAGCGGTAGCGCTCCCAGAGCGTGGGCTCGTCGAAGGCGAGCCGCACCCCGGACGGCACCCGATCGCGGGGGATGTCCCAGCGCCGCAGCGCGCGGGCATCGACCGTCAGCGTGTCCACGGGTGCCGGCTTCAGGGGCGCGAGGAATTCCTCCTGCTCTCCGCGCAGCACGCGGGAGGTGAGCATGCCCAGCTGTTGGCCCACGGCCTCGTAGCTGACGAGCGCTCCGCCGACGAACCCCAGACCCAGGACGGTGTCGTGGAGGGCGAAGCTAGGCCGGTTGCTGGCGGAGAGCATCATGCGTGCGATCTCGCGCCCCACGAAGGGTCTCCCGCTGGGATCGGTCATGAAGGTGAAGGTGAGGACAGTGGTGTCGTCCGGCAGGGTCCTCGCGCGCTCGAGCAGCTCGGCCAGCGGCAGGTTGCTCAGGTCGATGAACTCCAGCCCTCGCTGCGCCAGCAGCGGTTGCAGCTCTCGCACCAGCTGCTCCTGCCGAGCGCGCTCCCAGGGACTGGAGCCGTTGATGAGCGCCAGCCTCCGTGTGCCAGGCAGCAGCCGCAGGGCCAGCTCCGCGGTGGCCCGCATGTCATAATGCAGCAAGAGGCCCGCCACCCGCTCCGGGCGAGGCTGCTGCTCCCAGAGTCGATCGTCCTCGGAGAGGACGATCATCGGGATCTCCGGCCACAGCTCCCGGCGCAGCTGCAGGGCCACCTGGATGGCGTCGGAGCGGAAGGCGATGAGGGCATCCGGCCGACGCTCCCGGTACTTGGCCAGATACCAGGTGTGCAGGGCCTGGGTGTAGGCAGGCCCGCGGGCCCAACCCAGATCCAGGCTCTCGACATCCAGGGAGATCGGGCCGTCCTGGGCCTCCCACAAGGAGGAGCGGAGACTGGCGACGAGCATCGCCATGGCGGGCAGCGCCGTATCCTCGGGAATGAGCAGGAGCGCGGACTTTCCAGCCGGACGCGCCTCCTGGGCCACCGCCTGGGGGGGCAGCAGCGATAGGAGGCAGAAGACAAAGACCATGCGCCAGGACATGGTGGACACTTTGAACCGCATGAGGGGTATCAGTTGAGAAGAGGGGAGCAGGCCCAAGATATAGATGCACCCAGGGTCCGGTGCAGCAGCCTGCTCCCGTTCCTCCGGGCACTCGGGGTGGATCGGGAGGGCCTCGTCGAGTTGCGTATAAGCGTATAAGAAGGATGGGAGGCCTGTTGAGGGAGAGGGCTGGAGCAGAGAGGTGGAGGAGGGCCGCTGAAGGGGGCCGGCCGAGTGGTGCGCCAGGCCGGTGGAGAGGCCGCGCAGTCGCCTTGGGGTACACGCCGGCCCAGGCCGTCCTCCCAGGAGGGGGGCGGCAGGGGACGTGGGCCTCTTGGCTGTCTTGAGCCTCAACCACGTACGCCAAGACCCGCCGCCTGCCTCCACACCTCAAGCACGCGAACACGTCCAGCGCGAATGTCCTGCGCAGCAGCTCTGCTTGGTCCACTCGCGGCGTCCTCTCCCTCCCCGGTTCCTTCCTGGCCGCCGCCTCAAGCGCCACGCTCGCCTTCTCTTGGGGGCGCTCCTGGCGATTACCGGGCGTCTGAACCAGAATCGGGAGTCCCCCGGTGCGGTTCCTTTTCCGTGAATACTTGACAGAGGCAGCCGCAGAAGCATTCAGGGGAATCCCTACATTGGAGACTCGTGCTTACGCCAATGATTTCCAGTATCTCTCCGCTCCTGGCGTCCGCCTTGAGGCTTGTGCCGGGGAGGGTGAGAACCTTGCGCTCAGTTCGTTCGAGGGCTGCTTGATAAAGAGCCTCCAACCGTCGCTCCACTTCCTTTCTTGCTGTACTGGAGTAGCCATCGGCTTTTAGCGAGGCCTGTGTGGCTTGCCGCATCCCTTGCCCAGCGGCGATCTCACCCCGTGCGAACAGAAGAACAGCTTGGTAGTACAGATATCGATAGTCGCTCCGCTCCTTCCCTTGGGCTGCGTCCAATTGCTGCTGAAGTGGCTTGGTGCTGCTGCTCTGGGCGGCCTTCGCGCAAGACTCGAAGAATTTCTCTACATCTTGATCGGCAGCTTGGGCGGGTGAAATCCAACACAGCAACACGAGCGATATGGTGCGGATGATTGAATGGATTGGGTGTCGCATCAGTCGGGCTTTGGAGCGGGTGACGCTGATTGGCCTGGTGCTGTGTTCTCATTGCTCGAAGGTGAGACGCCAGCGTCAGGAGAATGCGGAGCGGATGAATCCTCCTCCTCGGAACATTCGCAGGGTGGGCAGGGTGGGCAGGGAACTACCTTGGGACATCTCGGCGGGGGTTGCTCGAAAACCTCCAGGAGTTCCTTGTTTACGGTATCCTCTTGGTATTCAGGTTCGTTGATTTCAACGGCCTTGACTATGGCGTTTTGAAGGGCTGCTTCGTAGAGCTTGTTCATTTGAGCTTCCGTCAACTGGATGGTTGCGTCCGGATGCCCGTCTGCCTTCAGCGCCACCAGCACGGCGGTTCTCATCTTCTGGCCAGTTACGATTTCACCCTTCGCGAAGAGAAGGACTGCCTGATAATACAAATAGCGGTAGTCTCCCCGCACCTTCTTGCGTGCGGAGTTCAGTTGACTCTGAAGGAATTTGAGCTCCTGCTTGGCTGCTGCCTTTGCGCATCCCTCAAAGAATTTCTCGACTTCTTTGCTCGCTGCCTGTGCGTTCAAGCCAAGACACAGGAGTACGAGCAGAATGGCGCGGCTACTTGGTGGGAAGTTTCTCTTCATGGGGGTCCAGGGCCTGCGAGTTGTTGTTGTCCTCGGTGTCCGCGGTCTCTGACCGCTGCGTGTCCTGAGGTGATGCCCGGCGAACCGCCGTGAGGTCGATTTCGGTCTTGTAGGAGATGACGCCATAGGCAAGCGCGAGTCCAAGTGAAATCATGACCAGTCCTGGCGAGGACGTCTCCAGTGCGGACTTCTTTGCCTCTCCTTCGAGGCTGAGTTTGTAGAAGGCCTGTGTCCCCTCCAGCACCATCAGTGCTCCCAATACGACGACGAGGAAGCTGAGGAGCAATGTGCCGCCCTTGATCAATGCCGCATCCTCTGCTCTTGCAAAGACGAACCGGTACATCAGTGCGTCCTGCGCGCCAAGGTTTCCCTGAGCGTACGCCTCGGTCGCCGCCTGAGCGGCGTCGCTGTAACTGGCCGTTGCGCGAAGCGAGAACCAAGCCGTGGCAACCAGAAGGAAGACGACGGTGGTGGTGATGACGGCATAGAGGAACGTCTTCTCACCACTCCTCTTCTTGCTGCGTGGCCTGATGTCTTTCGGCCTGTTGGGCTCGGAAAGAATTGTGTTGGTCTTAGAGTTGCCGTCAGACTGGAGTGGTGAGACCGGAGCCAGTTTCGAGGCTTTACCATCCTCACTTGTGTGAGGCAATGGAAGGGGTGGTGTTGCGGTGGCAGGTTCGTTTCCCACTCGTATTCTCCGTGCGGCAGGGATGCAAAGGTAGTTCAGTATACCCTTCCATGCGGTAGCCGCTACAGGAGGGACCGGCTCCCCCAAGCAGGAGAGGAGAAGGCGAGCGTGGCGCTTGAGGCAGCGGCCAGGAAGGAGCCGAAGAAGGAGAGGACGCCGCGCGCGGACTGGGCAGAACTGCAGAGGAAAGACGTTCGACTTCAACGTGTTCGCCTGCGTGAGAAGAGCCGTGACTTCAGCCGGAGAAAGGGCGCCTCGTAGAAGCGGTAGGAGAGCATCGCGAGGCCGATGACGGGAGGCACGAAGCTGCGATGTAGATCGGAGCCGCGATGAAGCAGGTCAGCACCCAGAGGCGTATAGGCAGGAGAGAGGCGGTGTGGAGGGGGAGGGCTGGAGCAGAGGGGCCGAGGAGGGCCGCTGACGGGTGCCGGCCGAGCTGTGAGCCGGGCCGGTGGAGAGGCCACGCAGCCTTCTTGGGCATGCCTGCCCAGGCCGCCCTCCCATGAGGAGCGCGGCAGGGGCATCAGGTCTCTTGGCTATGGAGCATAGGAAGGACAGGAGCCCTATTGGGCGTAGCGGGCGGGAGCAGCGCGGGGAGGAGAGGGACGCTGACGGGGAGCCGATGAGCCGCACGCCGGGCCGGAGCAGAAGCCATTCATCTCCAGCAGACACACGCCTGCGCAGCCGCCTTGCCAGGAGGGAGGCGGCAGGGGCCTGGCGCTCTTGGCTGGCTGTGGCGGCTTGAGCTTCAACACCACGCGCTTTGGGGCGGCCCTCGCGCAGGGGCCAGGTGCGCACTTGCCGTGGGCAACCCCAGGTGCTCCAGAAGCGCTCTCACCCCTCCTGCTCCCTTCACGTACGCCAAGACCCGCCGCTTGCCTGCCGAGTGTCGGAACGAATCCGTCGTTTGACACCTTCCCGGCTCAAGGAGTCGGTTCGCGTGGGGGAGGTGCTGGAGATGGTTCCTCGGGACCGGCCTTGGGCGGGGCGGGCTCCGGTTCTTCCGGCTCGGTCGGCTTCTGTTCTTCGAGGATGGCCGCCACGGCGAAAGACACGAGCCCGATCAGCCCGACGATACCAGCGAGCCCCAGTGCCACTTCCCACCAGGGAGTGGAGCCCGTGGCCTTCTCCGTGACGCCCTGGGTCGCACGTTTCGTGGCCTCCATGGCGGCTTCCACGCGCTTATGGAGCTCGTCGACGCTCAGCCCGAAGACCTCAGCGAACTTCTTGAAGGTGAAAGGATCTGGGTGAGCCTGGCCGCGCTCGATTCGGGACAGGGTGGACTGAGTCACCCCCACCCTGGTGGCGAGTTGCTCCTGCGTCCACTGCCTCTGTTCGCGAAGGGTCGCGATGATCTTCCCAAGGACCAGGGCGTAAACCTCTGATTCACTTGGCTTTTTAGCTTGTCCAGGGCTCATGGATGACCTCTGGAAGCATACTACGACCAGGGAGATTTTCCCCACCCACTCCTTTCTGCATATTATGCAGGAACGACTTGTTGACGACAGCCCCCTCCTCAGGCACATTTGGGAACACAGCAGGCGAGCGAACCAAGCGATTGGGACTCGCCCGGTGGATGGTTCAACGCGCGGTAATAGTGGGTGTCACACCGACACGGGACATTGTAGGCGCCCACACGTGTGAAATCGCCGAGGCGTCAAGTTCCTCGAGGAAAGTAAGGAATCACAAATGTCGCATTATGAAATTCTGGGTGTTCCCGGGAACGCCACGGCTGAGGAAATCAAGAAAGCCTTTCGGCGGCTGGCCATGGAAACGCACCCGGACCAGAACGCTGGCAACACGCTCAAGGCGGAGCAGTTCAAGAAAATCAACGAGGCCTACACGCTGCTTGGCGATCAGGAGAAGCGGGCGGCGTATGACCTGACGCTTCAAGGCAATAGCGCAACGGAACCGCCTGCTGCACCACCCCCTCAAGCGCCGGAGGCGAATGAGTCTTCTCCGGAAACACACACAGTCCACGCGCAGGGCGAGGCGTTCGGCATAGGTCTGCTGGCGGTCCTGGGCCTGGTTGGACTGGCCGCCTTCGCCATTTACAAGGTGATCGAGGGCATTGCGCGGGGCAACCCAGATTGGAGGAACAACAAGATGATCGAAAACAAGATTGTCACGGACCTTGTGCCCAAGAAGGCCATGCCCGTGCTGAAGAACAAGCTCAGAGGTTATTTGAGCCACAGTTCTCGGTTCTATGTGGGGGCAACCGCCAACCCGGCCTTGCGCGCTCAGCAGCATGCAGAGGAGGGCTGGACTCGCATGGTGCTGCTTTACGAGGCCTATTCACCCGAAATCGCCCGAAGCATGGAGCAAGAGCTGATTGATTTCGCGCTGAGGGCCAACTCCAAGGCGGTGGTCGAGAACATTCATTCTGGAGGGGGCGGGCTCACCTCCGAGAGCCGGTCGAATTTCCTGTATATCTTGTGCGAGAGATAGAGCGGTCGCTTCGATGGGGTGCAGCGGAAGGTGTCAAAGGATTCGTACAAGCTGCTCCAAGCCCCCGGACAATCGGCCGCGCGTATAAGAAGGATGGGAGGCCTGTTGAGGGAGAGGGCTGGAGCAGAGAGGTGGAGGAGGGCCGCTGAAGGGGGTCGGCCGAGTGGTGCGCCAGGCCGGTGGAGAGGCCGCGCAGTCGCCTTGGGGTACACGCCGGCCCAGGCCGTCCTCCCAGGAGGGGGGCGGCAGGGGACGTGGGCCTCTTGGCTGTCTTGAGCTCAACACCACGCGGCCTGGGGTGGCCTTGCGCTGGGGCCAGACGCGCACCTGCCATGGGCAATCCCAGGTGCTCCAAAATCGCGCGCACCCCGCGCGCTTGCTTCACGGCCCGCCAACACACTCCGCCTGCCTCCACATCTCACGCAGGCGAACACGTCGAAGTCGAACGTCTTCCTGAGCAGCTCGGCCTGGTCCACTCGCGGCGTCCTCTCCTTCAGCGGCTCCTTGCTGGCCGCTGCCTGGAGCGCCTCGTTCGCCTCCTCCGCACCTGCTTGGGGGACCAGAAATGGCCGTAGTTTCGCGCTTGGAGCGAAGACCCCGTGGAATCTCGTGAGGTTTGCCCGAGGCGGAGGCACCAGCGCAGGTCCACCACCTGGCCCAGCGGCGCGCCCCACTTGTGCTGGTACGCCAGTGCCAATTGCAGCTGCAGCCCGTCCACCATCCCCAGATCCAGCAGGATTGCTCCCAGCCGCTTCTTGGTCTGCATCGGCGCTCCCCTGTGTGCTTCGCGCGCTCTCTAGAACATTTTCACCCGCAGTGTCTTGTCTGTTCGAGTCATACGCTTGCGCTCCAGCGCCATCTCCCGCCTGTCTTTGATGGGCTGTCAGGTTGCTGCGGGCGTTGGGCCGGCCTGGAGTGGGCTTCCCAACAATGGAGCCCTCCACGGTTTGCCTGCCAAGGACCGTTCTCGCCGAGGCGGGGGCGTGCCGAGGGGCTGTCCGGGCGGGCCGAGCGAGGGGGGCGCAGGGGTCCGGGCCCTCGGGCGTGTGCTCGCGCGCCGCTCCAGCACGACATTGGGCAATCCTCCGCAGCCCGTATGCCCGGGTGTACGGAGTGGGGCTGCATGTCAGGGTGCCTCGCGGAGGGCCCTCCTGACGCTGTCCTCTCCGGCCCCTCACGATTCTTTCGTCACATTCTCCCCAGGGCCCACTCTCTGTTTCTGATGCGCCTCCGGGCGCACTCCATGAGGGAGCGCATGTGCTTGTATGTCAAGAATGAAACGCATTGGGCGAGCCGTTGGGGACGGGCGGGCTGGCGTTGGTCGGGCCTGAGCGGGGTGGCGATGGTCCTTGCGCTGGTTGGCTTGTCTGGCCGGGCCTCTGCGGGGCCACCCAATTGCCCCGATGGGGACGTGTGCGTCTATGCCGACGCCCAGGGATTTATCGAGAACGGCGGCGAGCATCTCGATTTCGATAAATGCGGAACGGTGGATCTCAGCAAGCTGCCCTTCAAGGGCGGCGGCACCTGGAGTGACAAGGTCAGCGCCATCTACAACAACCGACTCCCGGTCGCGGATGCGCGCGTCTATGACTACTCCGGCTCCGGCAATGACTATATCTATCTCAAGACAGTGGAGTCCGGCGACTACCTGCTGGACCTGTCCCAGGATATGGCCAACGATGAGGGGCCGATGAACGATCGGATCGACGCCATCGAGATCGTCTGTGGCGGGCCGCTCACCCACTTGACTCCGGACCAGTTGCGGTGAGCATGGCGCGACGTCATCCCGAACGGTCACGATGGACGCTCCGAAGAACCGCGCTCGAGGTATTTGTCACCGGTGAGGGTCGTCGGCTGACGCACGGAGGTGAGGTATGGGATATGCAATCATCGTTTTTCTTGGACTGATGCCCCTTGTGTGGGCGATGAGCATTTCACCGTTGACGAGGAAGATAGACCTTCTGGAAAGGCGCTTGAGGCGTATGGATGCGATCTTGAATCAGATCGCAAATCAAGTAGGTGTGTCCGTGTCTTCCTCTGTCTCTCCAATGGACAATGAACTGCGGGCACTCGTCAAAGAAGACAAGAAGCTCGAGGCGATCAAGAAAGTGGTGACGGAGCTGGGGCTGTCCTTGAAGGAGGCGAAGGCGTATGTAGAAGCGTTGTAGAATCAAGTGGAGGCGGGGCGCCGGAGGGCCAGGTAACCGAAGGCCTTCCGGAGCACGTCACGCAGCGGAGGACGACCTCGCGCCTTCACCCAGTGGCGGATGGCCGCGTCCAGCAGGCCCGCAATGGCCTCGGCGAGGACGTCGGCCTCCAAAGAATCCCCGCACGCGCGCTGCTTCAGGAAGACAGCCGCTAGTGCCCGGGCGAAGGACACCGGTCCGCCGCTGTCACCGCCTGGAGTTGGGGATGCTCCGAGATGAGCCGCGCGCGCCGGAGCATACGCTTGCGGTCCTCGCCGTAGAGGGCGTCCAGGGACGCCACCAGCGCCTCGAGCGTGGACTCCTGTGGGGGCAGCGTGCCCAGCCGCTCGGAGATGGCCTCCAGGAGCATCGGGTCGTACTCGTCCCAGAGCACCAGCCGCTCCTTCGCCCCGAAGTTCCGGTACACCGTGGCCGGTGCCACCCGGGCTGCCGTGGCGAGCTCCTCCACAGCCATTCAGCCGGGTCCTCTCGTGGCGTCTTCTCCTTCACCGGCTCCTTCCTGGCCACTGCCAGGGGTGCCACGCTCGCCTCCTCCACACCTGCTTGGGGGAGCGGCAGCCCGAGGCGCTCGGGCCTGCCGCGCCGCCGTTTTCACGTCAGGACGTTGCGTTTCAGTTCACGTTGGCGGTCACCGACGTCGAGCTGGTGAGGCTCACCGTGCAGCTGCGGGTCCGGTTGCCGTTGCTGGAGCAGCCGCCCGACCACACCGCCGTGCGGCCGTTGCTCACCGTGAGCGTGACCGACGTGCCGGTGGGGAAGGCCATGCTGCCCGTGCTGCCGACGTTCACGCGCAGCCCGCTCGGGGACGAGGTGATGGACTCACCCGGCTGGTCGTCGGGGTGATGGTCAGCGGCTTCTGCACGACCTGGCCGTAGCTCGACGTCACGTTCACGGTCCGGGTGGTGGTGGTGGGCTGTGTCGTGACCGTGAAGCTCACGGTCTCCTGGCCGGCCGGGAAGGTGACGGTCGCTGGCGCGGAGGCCCACGCCGCGTACAGCGGCTGGATGGAGACGGTGAGACCGCCGCTCGGCGCCGGGTGGATTAGCGAGGAGGTGTGAGCCGGAGGGTGAAGGTGTAGCGCAGTTGGATGGGCTGGCCATCGAGGAGCCCGGGCGTGTAGCGGGAGCGGAGCAGGGAGCGGACGAAGGGCCCATCGACGAGCGGGAGGGACTTCAAGACGCAGCAGTCCTTCACGCGTCCTTCGCGGTTGATGGTGCAGCGAGCGCGGCCCACTCCCCCGACGCGCTGCTCGCGGGCCTCCGGTGGAAGCTCGAGCCGGGGACCCCAGAGTCTCCGAGGTGCGCTCATGTGATTCTGAAAGGGCACGACATCGTCCGGCTCGCCCATGACCTGCGCCGGGCCGGTACCCTCGCCGGGCCCGGGGACGCCCGGCGCGCCCTCGCAACGGGGCACCGCGAAGTGGGTGGAGAACAGCGCCTCCTCCTCGGGGAGCGAGTAGTCGCGCCGCCAGCCCTCGGGCGTGCGCACGAACCACAGCTGGTGCTGGTAGGAGACGGTGGCGGGGTTCTGGCGGGCCCAGAGCTCCAGGGCGGAGCGGCGCTGCTCGGGCGAGGTGGGCGCGAGCACTTCCGGCGTGCGCAACAGGGGGTCCTCCCACTGGGGGCGGAGCTGCCGGAGCTCGACAGTGGCCAGGTCGCCCCAGACGCTCAACCGGCCGGACTCGCACTGGACGTAGCGAGCGAGCTCGGCCTGGAGGCCGGGAACATCGAGCTCCGTGGGCGCGGCCAGCGAGGGGGTACGCTGGATGAAGTCGAGATCCTCCTGCCGGATGAAGTCGGAGGGCTCGACCCCCTCGGGGAAGCGCGAGACGACGGGTGCCAGGAGTTGCTGGTGCTCGCAGAGGAAGACGGCCTTCTGCCGCAGTTCCTGTGCATCCTCGTCGGAGGCAACACCCGAACCGGCAGTGCCGGCCGCGCAGCCGGCGAGGAGCGTGAGGAGCAGGGATAAGGAGCGCGGGGCGGACCCCTTGAGGAATCGAGGCATGGTGGAAGCCTCGATATCACTGCCTGCCCCCAGTGCGCCCCGGCAAGGTGTCAAAGGACCCGTTCCGGCACCTTGCGCCCTACGAGTCATCTGACACCGTGGGTGGGCGTCAGTAGGACTGGGTGCCGTAGACGGTCGCGCTCATCCTGGTGCCAGCCGAGTTCCAGCACTCCACCTGCCACTTGTACTTGTCAAAGGGCCCGTAGGGGGGCGCGGCCGTGAGGGGATTGTCCATGTAGAACACCCCGAAGTCGAGCGACGGGGGATAGACCCCGCTGCTCCAGAGCTTCGTCGTCTCCCAGTAGAAGTCCTTCCGGGAGACGCCAGAGGACGTCACCTCGCAGGCGTCGAAGCCAACGCTCTCGTACCGCTGATACATCGGGGCTCCCGCGCTCCAGGTGAACGTGGTGGTGGACTCGTGGGCAGGGCCGGTGAACTCGCGCCAGACATAGCCGGTGCTGGTGGTGTTGATCAGCCAGGCAAGGCGCCGGATGGTCGCCGAGGCCACTGCGCTGGCCCGCACTCCCTGGGCGGTGGTGCAGTCCACCGTCCACTGGTACTGACCCGCCGGCAGCGTGCCATTGAGCACCGTGTAGGCCGGCGGCAGGTTGGGGAGTTGGTACCAGTACGCGCCGTTCTTGAGCACGCGGAGGTTGCAGCTGGTGGCGCCCACCGAGTCGTACTTCAGCGTGCGGACCTCGCTGTCGGGCCCCTCGAAGTATGAGGAGCTGAATGCCACCGTCGGCTGGGCGAAGGCGCCCTGGCCGTTCAGGTTCGGCATGACTCCCGTCGAGCCGGGGAGGACCGCCGCCGAGCCGGGCAGGGAAACGAGCTTCGCCCGCACCGCCTGTTCAATCTGGACCGGCGAGGTCAGCCCCTGGGACTCCGCGAGGACCGAGGCCAACCCCGTGACATGGGGGGCCGCCATCGACGTGCCGGACAGGTTGATGTAGCCGCCGCCCGACCACGTCGAGCGGATGACGTTGCCTGGAGCCCAGGCCTCGACACACGGGCCGAAGTTCGAACCCGGCTCGTTCTTGGCATAGGGCATGTTCTGGAACCGGAGGCTGCCATTGAGCGGCTTCACCGGCTGGCCGTTGTCGTCGAGAGCGCCGACGACCATGATTCCGTCATCCGGCTTCGGATCGTTATAGGAGACGAGGCACGCGTCCTGATGGCCGTTTCCCGCGGACTGGACGATGAACGCCCCTGGATAGCCCTGGCTCGGGTCGGGGAGCGCCATGCTCTTCAACTTGTTGCCCAACAGCAGGCCCAGTCTGTAGTCCGGGCTGTTCATGGAGATGTTGACGATGCCGACGACCCTGGACGCGATGAGGCGTTCCCTGATGCGCTCGAGGCCCTGGTACACGGTGGTGGCCTGCACGTCGGGGATGCAGGGGCTCAGCGACTGATTGCTTGCGACCGCCACCGAGACGATGGGAACCCCGGCATGGACGCCGAGCACCCCTTGGGCATTCGCACGGGCGCCGATGATGCCGGCCACATGGGTCGCGTGCCGGTAGCACGAGGCCACCGGGATTCCATCCATGGCGGGGATGCGCTCGACGACGTTCAGGTCGCCGTGGAAGTCCACCCCGGAGTCGAGCACGTAGACTTTCCTCGTCCCGTAGCTGCTCCTCCACCCGCCCACGGCGTTGAGGCCCCAGGAGGCGACTTCCGTGCTGCCGGTATTCGTCCACGCCGCGCTGAGCTCGATCCGGCTGTCCTCGGAGATCCTCTCGACGCGGGAGTCTCGCCGGAGCCGCTCCACCTGCCGCGAGGTCAGGAAGGCGGAGAAGCTCTTGCCGATGAGGCGGGTGGTGGTGGTGGGCACGAACTGGTGTTCCGCGCCCATCTCCTCCATGAGCTGATGATGTGCCTGGAGGGCGGCATCGCTGGCGGGTCCCAGCCCCGCCGGCGTTCTGCCCGGTAGCCGGGGGGCCGCGGCGTCGTACAACTCCACGATGTAGTGGATGCGTCCCTGCGCATCCCGGATGGGCCCTGAGGTGTCGCTGGACCCCTGGTGCAGTGGAGCCACGCGCTCGGACTCGCCAGGAGGGAGCGCGGGCGCGGCCGCGAGAAGCCCAGCACTGCACAGACCGATCGCCAGAGCGAAGCCTTTGTTCCAATGAGGCACTACGAACGTCCTTCCCAGACCGCGAGAGGCGCTCGTTATACGGGTTGTATTGGAAGGCTTGAGCGAAGGGGGCACCGACGGCCCGCGAGCACGCTTGCACTCCGGGGGGACGAGGATGGCCGGCCCGGTGCGCCGGTGGAAACGCTATGCAGCCCCCCGCCTCGCGGCTCATGACCGGCTCGGGCAGGTGCACGCCCATGGCCTCTTCGCGCCGCGCCTCCCGCGAGCGCAGCATGTCCAGGCACACCCGCGCCACCCCGGTCGCCAGCCACCCGCCGAGGTTCTCGACTCCGCGCGTGTCCGCGCGGCTGAACCGGAGCCAGGACTCCTGGACGGCGTCGTCCGCCTCGCTGAGCGAGCCGAGCATCCGGTAGGCCACTGCCCGCGGATGTTGGGCAGCGCGAAGTGGGCAGATGGCCCTGGCCCTGGAAAGCAGGACGATGCGCTTGTCTGGGTTGAGCGCCGGGGCGTGCACCCATCGCCCTCACCACCCACCTGCGCTAGACAGCCCTCCATGCCTCTCTCTCCCGGACATGTCCTGCTCGCGGCCCTCGTGCTCGCGGGCTCTACGCCGAGCCGCGCTGCCTCGAATGGATCGTCACTCTCGTACTTGAAGGACAGGGAGGACGACGGGTGCGACTGGGTACGGCAGCCGCTTCCCTCTGGCGCGCCACAAGTCGTCTTCTCCTTCGATGAGTCCTGCAGATCGGCTGTCCTGGCCTGGAGCCCCGATGGCAGGAAGGGGCTCGTCAAGGCCAGCCGGAAGGACCCGGAGCCCGGTTTCCGGTTGTGGCTCGTGGATCTGGTGAAGCGGAAGGGCACGCTGCTGCCCCTCACCGGACTGCCCGAGCCGAAGGTGCCCACGCAGGGGGATGTGCCCGTCGTCGATCGGGTGAGCTTCGACCGGCAGGGGCGTCTGGTGGCGCTGGTCAACTATGCCCTCGTGGCGAACCCGCCGAAACCGGGGCCGGACGGCAAGAGGTTCATCTCCTTCGAAGGTCAGCGATACCCCGTGGTGGAGGGCCCTGGAGATCCAGCGATCGTCATGGCCTACCGGCTCGAAGGAGAGCGCTGGAAGCGCATCGAGCTGAAGTCGACCTCTTCCTGGTTCTCGGCGCTCGAGACCACTCGGACGCTCCAGCCCGTGACCACCCTGTCCGGGTTGGAGCTCGACCAGAGCCAGAAACTTCCTCCAGGCGCTCCCGCCCAGAAGCTGCTGCACGCGGCCTTTCCGGAGATGAAGAATGGCTTCAATGAGGCGGCGGGGGATTGGATGCGTATCGCCACCCCGGGAGGACCGATCTACTACCGGATGGAACCCGAGGGTGACGGCTACGTACCCCAAGTCCCCGTGCGGTGGGAGCGGGGCGGCAAGCTGGTTCCGGTGGAGGGAGTGCCCGAGACGCCGGGCACCTCCGTCTCCTTCCAGCTCCAGGGCGACCTGCTGCTGATCTCCGTGGATGAGAGCAGCTCAGGTTCCAAGACGCTGATCCTCGACGCGCGGACGAAGAAGCTCCTCCTGTCCATGGAAGGGCTCTCCACCCCTGTCTTATGGCCCTCTGCTCTGTCCTCCCGCTGACGAGCTAGCCTCCGGCGGCGGCTTCGATTCCCACCGCCCCCAGACCTCACATGGCACGGCGGCTACTGCGCGTTGAGGCGCACCATCGAGACGTCGTAGCCGCGATGATCGACGCCGCCCCCCGCCTGCGCGGGCCGGTACATCATCCCCGTGCTGCCGTCGACGTAGAAGCGGTTGTTCGGGTTGGTGTCCATGCCGACGTCGGTGTGGCGCGTGCCCGGGTCGTGGAACGTGTAGAAGGTGCGGCCCTGCTCGTCGACGCCGCGGCCCGTGATGGCCACGAAGTGATCCGTCAGGGTGTCCACGTTGTAGTCGGCATCCTTGTGGCTCACCCCCACCACCACCGGCCGGCCCGCGTCGAGCTGGCCGTCGATGTACTCACGGCCCTGCTGGGCGCGCGCGGAGTCCACCGTGAGGCGGCCCTCCTCGTTCTCGCTCGTGCCGACCTGGATGCGGCGATCCGGGCCCTGCACCGTCACGCCCGCGTCGCGTGCCATCGCCGTGACCGCCCGGAAGCACGCCTGGTTGCCAGCACGCTCGACACGGTCGGGGTCGAACTGGCTGTACCACGGCATCTGCACCTGGGCCGCCATGCCCGGAGGAGCCGTCAGGCCCTCGGGACGCGACGGGGGAATCAGCGCGGACGTCGGTGCCGTCAGGCCGGCGGGAGTCTGCTGGGCAATCGGAGCGTTGGCGGCGGAATCCTCGGGGACGGGACCCGCGGTGGCCGGTATCGCGCCAGCGGCTTGGAGCATCCGCTCCCGCGCCAGCATCTCGAGCGCATCGGCCTGCTCATTCACGAAGCGGTTGGCCACGCCTCGCTGGATGTCGGGACTGCTGCTGTGGAAGCGCGCCAGCGTGCCGTCCGGATTGGTACGGCCGCGCTCGGCGTAGACGCCTTCGATGAGCTCCTCGTCGGTGACGGTGGCCGGGTCACGCCCCGCGAGCGCGGCCTCGAAGATATCGGGCGTGGTGCCTCTGTGCTGCACGCCGGTGGACCAGGCCACGTCGCGCAGCGCGGCCGAGCGCCTGTTCAAGTCGAGTCCCGTGGCCTCCAGGATGCTGTCGACTTGCGGCTGGTAGTGCGTGTCCACGATGAACTCGTGCTGCGCCTGGCCGAACCCCTCTGGCTCGCTCGCGGCCAGATCCCTCCAGGCCTGGCCGAACTCCTGGGTGCCGGGCTCATGGGGGGACAGCGCGGCGTGGTATTCCGGGTGGCTGGTGGCCAGCGAGTCCACGAACTCCTGCGCCGTGCCCGTGTTGGTCGCGATCTGGTACGTGCCGTAGGACGGGCCGCCGGGATCTCCATCGTTATCGGAGACGCTGCCGACGTCTCCCCGGGACTCATACTGACTGCTGAGCGTTCCCAGCGGCGGGAGAGAGGTGTCGGGCCGGGGCTCGGGCCTCAGCGAGGTGGTGGGCGCGGCCCCGGGCGTCGGCGTGGCCGGAGCCGCGGTCACGGGCTGGGTCTCGGGCGTCGGCGCGGTGGGCGCGGCAGGCGCCGCCTCGGTCACGGGCTGGGTCTCGGGCGTCGGCGCGGTGGGCGCGGCCGGAGCAGCCGCCGCGGTCACGGGCGTCGGCGCGGAAGTGGGTGCGGCCGCGGCCCCGGTGACGGGCTGGGTCTCGGGCGTCGGCGCGGTGGGCGCGGCCGGAGCCGCGGTCACGGGAGTCGGCGCGGTGGACGCGGCCGGAGTCACGGGCCGGGTTCCGGACGCCGGCGCGGTGGGCGCGGCCGGAGCCGCGGTCATGGGAGTCGGCGCGGCGGGAGCCGCCGTCACGGGCCGGGTCGGAGGCCTCGGCGCGGAGGTGGGTGCAGCCGCGGTCCCGGGTCGAGCCGGGGGCCTCGTCGCGGAGGTGGGCGCGGCCGAGCCCCGGGCCTGGGGCCTCGTCGCGGAGGTGGGCGCGGCCGCGGTCCCGGGCCGGGCGGGCCGGTTGGGGGGCCTTGTCGCGGAGGTGGGCGCGGCCGAGGCCCGGGCCTGGGGCCTCGTCGCGGGCGTGAAGGTGTCCACGGGGCGGCCGCGGGGGCGGCGGCGAGTCCCCTGGGTGGACGGGGCATCGAAACCATCGGGGATCTGGAGCCTCTCCCCGGCGCGGATCTGGTTGGGGTCCTCGATCTTGTTGGCGCGTGCCAACTCATCGACGGTGGTGTTGTGCCGCCGAGCAATGCCCGACAGCGTGTCACCCGAACGGATCCGATACGTGCTCATGGTTGCGTTGTTCCTTGTGGCCCATGCACCTGCGCGTACGGCCGTGCCGGCCCATGCGTTGATTATCTCGGCGCGCTGCGTTGGAGTTGCTCATGATGCCGCGATTGCGTCTGGTTTGTAAAACGACGGTGTTGGTGCTGCTCACCCTGGGGCTTGGGGCGTCCACGTCCGCGAGGGCCCAGGCCTCGGGGAGCGTGACAGGGCGCTACAGGAAGGAGGGGGGAGAGCTCATCATCGTCGAGGGAGATAACGAGACGCTCGTCCACTACGAGGCGGCGTTCCCGCAGGGGGCCAGCGTGGGGAGCTGCATCTGTCCCTTCGTGGTGAAGCAGAAGAGCGGGGAGCGCTGGACCCTCCAGGCCGCCAGACCGCCGGACACGTGGAGCCTGAAGCTCGAGCCCACGCGGCTCGTGCTCGAGGGAAGGAACCCGATGTGTTGCGGCCTGGGTTGGCCCGGCAGTGACCGCTTCGAGCGGAGCGCGGTGCGAGGCCCGAGCACGTGCCAGGTCAAGGCGGCGCGGGCGGACTTCTTCGCCTCGCAGAAGGCCTCCACCCCGAGCAAGGCGTACGTGGTGGCCGGAGACACGGTGGAGGTGTTCGTTCCCGGCTCCGAGCCGCGCCGGGTCCCCGCGCGTTTCAAGGGGGCGCGCGGGACGACGGCGGGCCTGCTCGAGCGCGGCCAGTTGGACTGCTCGCGGCAGGAGGCCACGCTCCAGTCCTTGGAGGGGAGGTGGGTCGAACTGACGCGCAAGGGCAGGGGCTTCGTCCTCTTCAAACCCTGCTCGGCGAATACCCGGAGCATCACCGTCCGCCCCGCCAGCGGCGAGCTGGAGGTCGAGCTCGGTCAGGAGACGACGGTCGCGAAGGTGACGGGGTTGCGTCCCGGCGCGGCGGTGGGGAGCTATTCGCTGGAGCTGACGTACGCGAGCGGCACCACCGAGACGGTGGGCTGGGAGGATCTGGACGTGAGCAGGGGCCTGGTGAGCGTGAAGAGTCCGGACCTCTTCTCCCAGGGCCGCGTGTACGTGCGCGAGGCCCAGAAGTCCGCCTTCCCGGTCGAGGAGGAGCGGGGCTGCGACGAGGAGCGGTAGGCCAGGACATGGCTGTCAGGGGCGAGGGGTCTCCTTGTGCCCGCGCGTCGTGAAATCAAGCGCTTCCACGCGGAACGGGACTTGCTGTGGCGCGAGGTCCCCTTCCCTGGAGGATGACAGACATGACACGAAAGCATCTCGCCGCGCTGTGGGCGGCGTTCACGCTGGTGGGCTGTGGTGTCTCGGGTGCGCCGGGCGGTGGTTATGGAGCGACCCCGGGTGGTGCACAGGACATCGCGCTGGCGCGGACGAAGATCGACCACGGGCAGATCCCGGAGCCGGAGGACTTCGTCGCCGAGGGGCTCTACTCGGAGCATGACCTGCCCCTGGACGGCCCGGCCTGCGAGCAGGTGCTGTGCCTGCGCACGGCGACGGGCATCGCGCCGGCCCTCGACACGGGGCGCCAGGAGGTGTTCGTGCAGGTGGGGTTCTCCTCCAACGTGGACCCCGCCACGTTCCACCGCAAGCCGCTCGACGTGGCACTGGTCATCGACCACTCGGGCTCCATGTCGGGCGAGCCGATGGAGGCGGTGAAGGCGGCGGCGCGCACGCTGGTGGACAAGCTGGACGGGAACGACACCTTCTCGCTGGTCATCTTCGATCACACCACCGAGACACTGGTGACGCAGGGCCAGGTGAAGGACCGCGCGGCCCTGAAGCGTGCCATCGACACCATCCACGAGGCGGGCAGCACCTGCATCGAGTGCGGGCTTCGCGATGGGTTCAAGCAACTCGCCAAGGTCCAGGCGGATGCGTCGCGGGCCCGCCGGCTCTTCCTCTTCACGGACGCGATGCCCAACGTGGGAGCCACGGGGGAGGGTGAGTTCATGGACTTGCTGCGCAGCCATGCGCAGCAGGGCCGGGACACGACGGTGTTCGGCGTGAACATCGCGTTCGGGCAGGCGCTGGTCACGAAGATCTCCAGTGTGCGCGGGGCGAACTACTTCTACCTGAGCGACGCCGAGCGGACGCGGAAGGTGTTCGACGAGGACTTCGACTTCCTGGTGACGCCGATTGCGTACGACTTGAAGATGGCGCTCGCGCCGGCCGAGGGCTACCGGGTGGAGGCGGTGTACGGGCTGCCGGGAGTGGAGCCGGGGGCGAGCGAGGCGGTGATGGACGTGGCCACGGTGTTCCTCTCGCGGCGCCGGGGCGCGGTGCTGGCGCGGCTCAGTGGCCCGGGGCAGACGCAGCCCAACCAGCAACTGGTGTCGAGCTCCTTCTCCTTCAGCCCGGCGGAGGGAGCGGCGCCCGCGGCCGTCACGCTCAGCGCGAGCTACGAAGGCGGAGAGCCGCTGGAGTCCACGGCGACGTGGTACTCGCAGCGCTCGGTGCGCAAGACGGTGGCGCTGACGAACTTCATCCTGGGAGCGCGGATGGCCTGCACGCATTGGATGAAGGGCGAGAGGGAGCAGGCCCTCGAGGTGGCGAACCGGACGGAGGCGCTGCTGAAAGCGGAGGCGGAGGCGCTGGACGACGCGCCGCTGCGTGCCGAGGCGGAGCTCGCGGGCAAGCTCGCCGCGTTGATGAAGCCCTGACCGAGCGGGAGCGTCCGGTGAGCCCAACCGCCCCGGCCCTTGCAGGAGAAGGCCACCGGCCGTGCGTCCTCGCAGCCACCGCACCCGTGCCCTGCGCCTTGCCGGACTTCCCTGCAGCAGGTTGGTTTCCAGGGGCTCCCGCCACCGGCAGCTCCACCGTGAACGTGGAGCCCGCACCCGGCTGGCTCTCGACGGAGAGCTTCCCACCGTGTGCCTCCACGTGATGTTTCACGAGATGGAGGCCGATACCCAGCCCTCCGTAATGCCGGTCCGACACTCCGCGCGAGAACCGGTCGAAGATGCCGGCCACCTCGCTCTCCGACATCCCGAGGCCGTGGTCGCGCACCACCAGGCACACCGACGTCGCTTCCGGCACCACGCTTATCTCGACGGGCCTCCTCTGCCCGAACTTCAGCGCGTTGTGCACCAGTTGGAACACCGTCTGCTCGAGCCGGCGCTCGTCCCACTCCCCCAGCGCTGGACCTTGCATCTTCCGGACGAGCTGGCAGCCGCTGGCGTCGATCTGCTCCTGCATCGACTCGAGGACGCCCTCCACCACCGTGCACAGGTCCAACTGCTTGCGGTGCAGCTCCAACGGCTGGTCCGAGCTGAGACTGGAGGCGTCGATGAGCTGATCGACCAGCTGTCCGAGCCGCCAGGTCTGATGCTCCGTGATGGTGAGCTCCCTGACGAGCCAGGCCGGCTCCAGGGCGGACGTGTTCCGAGCGCACTTGCGCAGGATGCTCTGCAGGCGCAGCCGGAGCGGCAGCAGGGGCGTGCGCAGCTCGTGCGCGGCCACGGACACGAAGACGTCCCGCAGGCGGATGGCGTCCTGTGCAGCGCGATAGAGGCGCGCGTTTTCGATGGCGATGGCGGCCCGGCGCCCGAGCTCGCTCACGAACACGATGTCGGTGGAGCTGTAGGGAAGGCCAGGGTTCGCCGAGGCGAGGGTGAGCACACCGATCATCTTCCCGCGGAGGGCGAGCGGGACGGCCATCGCCGTATGGGTGCCGAGTTCCCGGATCAGCCGGACGTTCTCATCGTCGGCGCTGTAGTTCCGAATGACGTCGTCGGTGGTCCGAGCCAACAGGAGCGGCTCGCCCGTGCGGAGCACCTGCGCCGCGGGCTGAGGTGAGCGGTTGGTGGGCGAATAACGCTCCGCGAGCTCACCGAGGAGTTTCAGCTTGGATGGATCCCGATGCGCGGAACCCAGGCGCCGAAGCTTGTTGTCCTCGATGACGTCGAGCACGCACCAGTCCGCCAGCGACTGCACGCACAGCCGCGGCAGCGCGGAGAAGCTCTCCTCGTAGTCAAGCGAGGTCGACAGGGTCTCGGAAGCAGCGGCGAGAAACCTGGCGCGCTGCTCGGCCTGCTGAGCGGCGGCGCGCGCCTGCTGCTCCTTGACGACGACTACCGCCAGGATCAGCACGAACACGTTGAGGAACGAGATGTAGAGCTGCAGGTTCAAGATGCGTGTGCCGACGGAGAGGCTCAGCATCGCGAAGGGTCCACGCTCGTGAACCGTGTGCCAGGTCGCCATCAGATCCAGGATGACCGTGGCAACCGTCGCGCCTCGCGCTCCGAGACGCAGGGCTGGCCATGCGATCAAGGGGAGCAGGAGGAAGGGAAGCGCCGCGTCGAACTCTCGCGGCTGCGTGGAGGAGAACACCCACCAGCCCACGGTCGTCAGCAACGTGAGCAAGGCCAGGGCTTCGACAGCGCGACCGAAGCGAGGGCTCGTGGGCTCCGTCCAGGCCAGGAAGAAGGGAGTGAGGAGAATCACCCCCAGGGCGTCGCTGGTCCACCACGTGACCACTTTCGTCCAGTACGCGCCTTCCTGTAACCACGTGACGTTGGCAGCCGCCGCGATGAGCGCGCATGGGAATGCGCCGACCCCAGCGCCCAGCAAGGCCAGGCGGATGATGTCCCCGGCGTGACTGAACACGAAAGGGCGGCTCGACGGCGGGCGTAACAGCCAGGCGCCGAGGAGAGGCAGCAGACTGGAGGTCAGCGCCCAAACCACGATGATGGGCAGTGGGAGGTCATGCCACGAGCCGATCCACACATCTGCTCCAAAGATGGCAAGCAGGTAGGCGGGCCAATGAGAGCGGGGCGTGCGGAGAAGCCAGGCAAGAGCCAGGCCGCTGGGCAGCCAGAATATAGCGTGATTCCGAGGGGGGAAGATGAACCCCTGATTGAGCCGCCCGAGGGCGCAGTAGGCCACGAAGAGAGCAGCGCAGCCGAGGAACAAGTTGATCGCTTGCCCCGTCGCTGACGACCACCCCGAGCGCCAACGGCGCAGGTTGCTTGCAATCATGACTCCCCCGGACGCGCGCGCGGGCGCGGGTGCATGGGAGAACGATGGCTTCATCCCATTATCCGCGCCAGGGAACACCTCATCCTCGGCCAGATGCCGAGCGTGAGCCAGGGCCGAGCTCTCCGCGCCCAGCGACGTACCCGCGAGGCGCGCCAGGGTTCCAGGCCGCCAGGCCGCCACGCCAGGAACGCCTTGCCGGGGTAGCGCTGCGCGAGCGTGTCGGCGACGCCCGCTTTCTCGAGCGGGCGGGGCTGGAAGTCGCCGAGGGGCTCTCGCCGGAGCATGGGGGCGTTGCCCATCCCATATAGGGAGCAGAAATGGCCGCCCTTTCGCGCCTGGAGCGAAGACGCCGTGGAACTTCGTGAGGCGAGGCTACTTGCCGGCGCTCGTGGGGGGCACGGGCCAGGGCACGGTCCACGTGCGGATGCGGAACAGCCCCCGCTCGTCGGGGAGATGAACGGCGACGAGGGCCACGCTTCCGTTCACCGCGGAGGCGAGCGACGTGTCCGGGAAGATCTCGTTCCACACGAGCCGGGTGCGCACGGGCCCGTGGGAATAGGTCTCCCAGGAGCTGAACATCAGCTGGTGGTATTCGTTGACCCAGAGGACGGCGCGCTCGGAGCCACGCTGCAGGGGTTCGTCGAGCAGCTCCATCCCCATGGGGCCGTCGAGGACCCTGCCGAGCTGGGTACAGCGCTGCTCCAGGGTGGAGATCCGCAGGCGGCACAGCAGGGCCTCGCCCCTGACCATGCGGATCCACTCCACGCTCGAGCCGTCGCTCACGATGCCGGCGTTCGTCCCGTACCCGAGGAAGATGACGCGGAGGACGGCCAGCTCCGTGTCGGCGGACATGCCCTTGACCCTGGGCCATCGGTTGACCGTCCGGACTTCGAGGGGCACCTTGGACCGCGGGATGACCTTCTTCTCGGCCGAGGGCTTTCCATCGAGGTCGTAGGGCTGGGCGAAGTAACGGTCCTCGAGCGACGAGCGGTACGTCACGGTGAAGCCGTGGTCCTCGCGGGTGACGATCGGGTAGACATCCCCGGGAGGTGTCTGGTGCGAGTGGGCGAGGGGGCCCGCCAGCAACGCGGCGAGCAGGGCACCGCGCGCCAGGGATGCGAGCCTTCCCATCATCCGCTCATCCGGGCTTGCTCGTGGCGCAGGGGAAGCTCGAGGGTGAAGGTGGCGCCCTGACCCCGCCCACCGCTGGCACAGCTCAACCGCCCGCCCATCTCCTCCGCCGCCATCGCGCTGGAGTGCAGGCCGAAGCCGTGACCGTCCTTCTTCGTGGTGAAGCCATGCACGAACAGCTGCGGCATGTGCTCGGGGGCAATGCCCACCCCATTGTCACTCACCTCGATGCGCAACCGCCCCTCTTCGCTCGTCCGCACGCGGAGGGAGAGCAGCTTCTGCTCCCGTCCACTCTCCAGCAGGGCATGCCGGGCGTTGCTCAGCAGGTTCACGAGGATCTGCAGTAGCCGGTGACGCTCCACCAGCACGGGCGGCAGCTCGGCGCACTCGCGCTGGATGCGGATGCCCGAGCGCTCGAAGGACGTCGCGTGCAGGCGCAGCGCGTCGTCGATGAGCTCCGCCATGGGGACCGGCTCCGGCTGGCCGCGGAAGCGGGCGTGCTCCTGCTGCACGGCCACCACGGCCTTGACGTGCTCCATGTTGCGCACGAGCCGCTGCATCTCCTCCACCATCATCCCGTGCTCCCGGCTCAGCTGGTGGGTGACGCTGGTGAGGTACTCGGGGAGCTTCTGTCCCCTGGGGTCCTCCGAGAAGAAGGCGGGCAGGTTCTCCGCGTGCTCCTCGAGCAGGTCCACGGCGCGCGAGAGCATGGGCATCCGCGAGCCGCGCAGCCGCTCGAGGACGAGCGAGGCCGAGACGTTGACGCTGTTGAGCGTGTTGCCCACGTTGTGCAGGGCCCCGGTGGCCACCTCGGCCATGCCGGCCTGGCGGGAGGCCTCCATCAGGCTGCGGTGCAGCTCGCTCTGCCGGGCCTCGGCGCGCTTGCGCTCCGTGATGTCGCGTCCGAACATCGTCACCCCCACCGGCCGCCCCGTCTCGTCCAGGATGGGGTTGTACGAGAGATCCAGCTCCACGGTGCGGTCCCCCACCCGGAACGATACTTCCCGGCGGAGGGGCTGCCCCTGGAGCACGCCGTTCAGCCGGGCCCGCCACTCCACCTGGTTCTGGGCCGCGGCGAGCTCATCCAGCGTGTCACCGGGCCGCAGCTCCCGTCCGGAGGACTCGTGGAACATCCGCTTCGCCGCGGAGTTGGCGGAGACGATGCGCCCCTCCGCGTCCAGCGCGCACACCGGATCGTCCGTGCTCTCGATGAGGCTGCGCAGCTTGCGTTCGCTCTCCTGCAACGTGGCATTCGTCGCATCACGCGCGGCGCTGAACAGCGCGCTCAACGACCAGCCGACCATCAGGAGGAAGACGTCGAGGAGCCCCTTCATCCATGGGCGGGCCTCGGAGAAGACCGGATGAAGGGCGCCGAAGTCCGACAGGGAGAGGGGCCGCAGGAGCCCCACGTTGAGGCAGAAGAACGCGGTGAAGAAGAGCCCCGTGCGCACGCCCACCAGGTAGACCGTGAACAGGGGGATGAGGATGATGCCCGCGGGCGCGCCCTCGGCGCTCGAGGCCTGCCCCGGGCCCGGCCGGGAGAAGGCAAAGATGGCCACCAGGCACGCGGCGGTGAGCAGGCCGCACACCACCAGCGCTGGAATCCGGGGGGAGGACTGCCTGCGCAGCAGCACCAGCAGCGACATCCAACCCGCCGCCAACACCGTACCCCCTACCATGCGGAGCAGGGAGTGGGGGAGCAGCGGCCCCGTCACGACGACCAACACGGAGTTGGCCAACATGAAGAGGATGGCGCCGGCCAGCACCCGGTAGCGGCCGAGCTCCTCGGGCGGCGAGCGGCGCTGCTCCTCTGTGAGGAACGCGTCCAACCGTTCGAGCATCCACGCGTGCGGCCCCTGGCTCATCAACTCCCGACTCTAACGTGGAGCCCGGCCACCTGGGGACGGGGGGGCGTGCGATTGGCGGGGGCGGTTCAAAATTCCCGGGAGGTTGTGAGTGGCGGCGCTCCGCTTCACCGGAAGACGGAGAGGGCCGTCTCGTAGGTGCCCAGGTGGGCCTCGAGGGTCGCGGTGATGGGCTTCGCGTAGCCGCCGCCGAGGGTGAGCACGAGGGGCAGACCGCGGTGCCACGCGGCCTCCAGCACCAACCGGTCGCGCTCCCTCATGCCGGCGTGGGTGAGGGAGAGCCGGCCGAGGGCGTCCTCGGCGAGCGGATCCACGCCGGCCTGGTAGAAGAGGAGGTCGGCGCCAGCGGCCTCGAGCACCTCGGGCAGGTGGGTGGCGAGCACGTCGAGGTAGGCGCGATCGTCCACGCCATCGGGCAGGCCCACGTCGCGGCTGGAGCGCTGCTTGCGGAAGGGGAAGTTGTGCTCGCCGTGGATGGAGAAGGTGAAGACTGAGTCATCGCCCTCGAAGACGGCGGCGGTGCCGTTGCCCTGGTGGACGTCGAGGTCCACGACGACGACGCGTTGGATGCGGCGCTCGGCCTGGAGGGCGCGGATGGCGACGGCGATGTCGTTGAAGACGCAGTAGCCCTCGCCATGGTCGGGGAAGGCGTGGTGGGTACCCCCGGCGAGGTTGCCGGAGATGCCGTCCTCGAGGGCGGCGCGGGCAGCGCCCAGGGTGCCTCCCACGGAGGCGCGCGAGCGCACGAGCAGGTCCTCGGACCAGGGGAAGCCGAGCCGGCGGACTTCCGCCTCGGAGAGGGTGCCCGTCCAGAGCGCGTCGAGGTAGCGCGGGGTATGGACGCGCTCCAGGTCCTCGCGCGAGATGGGTTCGGAGGCCCGGAGCCGGCCGGGGGAGAGGACGCCGCGTGTGAGGAGGAGCTCGCGCAGCAGCCGGTACTTCTCCATGGGGAAGCGGTGGCCGGGAGGGAGCGGGACGACGTACTGATCGCAGTGGAAGACGCGCACGGGTGGAAAGGCGTAGCGCCTGGGCGGAGCGGGTGCAACCGGAGGCGTTAGACCCGGCGGGCGGCTCGTCCGTTACACCAGCGAGCGCGCGCTGGAATTTCGACTCGGATTACCTCTCCCCGGAGCCCTGCCATGACCCTGAAGTCCTTTTCGCGCCCCGTGCTCGGGGCCGCGCTGGCCCTCGTTGCGTTCACGTCCTCCCTGGCCCTGGCCGAGGCCCCCGCGAAGCCCGCCCAGCCGGCCCAGGCGCAGGGCGCACCGGTTTCCCAGCAGCAGCCGTCCCAGCCGTCGTCCCAGCAGCAGGCGCGGCCGAGGATTGACGTGGTGTTCGTGCTGGACACGACGGGCTCGATGGCGGGGCTGATCGAGGGGGCGAAGCAGAAGATCTTCTCCATCGCATCGCGGATCGCGCAGGGCAAGCCGACGCCGCAGGTGCGGGTGGGGCTGGTGGCGTACCGGGACGTGGGAGACGCCTACGTGACGAAGCGGTACGAGCTGACGGAGGACCTGGACGGCCTCTTCACGCACCTGCGGGCCCTGCAGGCGGACGGAGGCGGTGACACGCCGGAGCACGTGGGGCGGGGGCTGGGTGAGGCGGTGTCGAAGCTGTCGTGGGACCAGAGCCGGGAGACGATGAAGCTCATCTTCCTGGTGGGGGACGCGCCGCCGGCGCAGCGCAACGACGACTGGAACTTCAAGCACTGGGTGAAGAGGGCGGCGGAGAAGCACATCATCGTGAACACGGTGCGGTGCGGAGGGGATCCGGAGACGGAGACGCACTGGAAGCTGGCGGCGAAGACGACGGACGGGCGGTACGAGTCGCTGGACCAGTCGGGGGGGATGGTGGCGGTGGCGACGCCGTATGACGCGGAGCTGGCGAAGGTGAACGCGGAGCTGGCGAGCAAGACGATGTACGCGGGGAAGAAGGAGGCGCAGGTGGCGAACCGGGCGCGGGTGCAGCAGATGGCGGAGCTGGCGCCGGAGGCAGCGGCCGAGCGCATCCAGTTCTTGAAGACGACGCGAGGGGTGGGGAAGGGCTCGGGCGCGGCGGCCTCGGTGAGCAGCGCGCCGGCGGCGGTGGGGGGAGCGGTGGACCTGGCGGCGCAGCCGGAGGCGCTGGCGAGCGTGAAGGACGAGGAGTTGCCGCAGGAGTTGCAGGGGCTGGACGCGGCGGCGCGGGACGCGAAGGTGAAGCAGCTGGCCGGGGAGCGGAAGGCGCTGGAGGAGAAGGCGGCGAAACTGGCGGCGGAGCGGGACGCCTGGAGGACGAAGAACGTGGCGGACAAGGACGACTCCTTCGACGCCAACGTGATGAAGGGCGTGAAGGAGAAGGCGGCGAAGTACGGCCTGACCTACTGACCCATCACCCCAGCCCAATCACCTCAACCCAATCACCCCCAATCACCCCCCAATCTCCCCTCTCCCTTCGGGAGAGGGACGGGGTGAGGGTATCTGGAGCACTCGGTTTGCGAGTCCCTTGTTCCTGGATGCTGACTTACGGCCAGCGCACGTTTCCGCCGACGGCCATGGCGGAGCCGACGAAGGGAGTCACCGTCTTGTAGCCCGGAGGGGGAGGGATGGCGGTGGTGCTGGCCACGCCGAGCTGGGTGATGCCGTGGGGAAGCAGGCGCTCCAGGTTCCAGTCCCTGCCCTGGAAGTGGAACGTGGTGCTGGAGCGCAGGGCCGCCGAGAACAGGTTGGTGCCGAGCGGGCCCACGGAAGTCCCCACCACGGCGGACAGCCGCTGGAAGGTGGCGATGGGCTCTCCGCGGGAGAACGTCTCGGGGCGGGAGAAGTCTCCACAGGGCTCGCGGTTGAGGTACAGCGTGAAACTGCCCGTGGAGTCGAGCGACACCGAGAGGTCCCCATTCTGGAGCTTCTGGGCGGTGAAGGGGTCGGCGCGGAAGGTGAAGAAGGCCGAGCCTTCACCGGGAGGGCCGTTGAAGAGGGGCTCGAGGCCACCGAGGTGGGCGAAGTAGCCGAGGTCCTGAAGGGAGCCATCCAGCGCCTCGTAGAAGCGCCCGATGGCGTACCAGACGACACCTGCGATGGGCTGGGACTCCATGGGGATCTCCGTTCAGGCGTGAGCGCGCAGGAACTCCACGAGGGGAGGATTGACGGCGTCGGGGTGGGAGAGGTTGGCGGCGTGCGCGGCGCCGGAGACGAGGACGAGGCGCTTGCTGCCGGGGAGGGTCTTGTGGAGGTACTCGCCCTCGGAGGGGGGAATACCGGTGTCATCGGTGCCGTGGAACACGATGGCGGGGCAGCGGATGTCGGCGAGCCGGGGCTGGATGTCGTCGCGGTCGATGAGGTTGTTCATGGCGGCGACGAAGTGGTCCTTGGGGGTCTGGCGCCAGCGGTCGAGCCAGGGGGAGTGGAAGCGGGAGTCGCCGATGATGCCGCCGGCGAGGAACTGGATGATGTTCTCGGTGGCGCCCGGGGTGCCCCAGAGGTCGCGCGTCTGGCGGTAGCCGGCGCGGACTTCGGGCTCGTCGATGGTGCCGCGGGTGCTCATGAGGACGAGGGCGCGGACGCGCTCGGGATAGCGGAGGGCGACGCGGAGGGCGCAGTAGCCGCCCTGGGACATGCCGCCGACGACGGCCTGCTGGATGCCGAGGTGGTCGAGCAGGGCGATGGAATCGGCGGCGGAGTCGTAGAGGTCGAAGGGCTTGCCATCCCAGCGGGTGCGGCCGAAGCCGCGGGCGTCCCAGCGGATGACGCGGAACTCGGGGGCGAGCGCCTGGACCTGCGCGTCGAACATGCGGCTGTCCATGAGGAAGCCGTGCGCGAGGATGAGAGCGGGACCGGAGCCGCCGGAGTCCTCGAAGTGGATGCCTTGGTGGTTGAGCTCGGCGATGGGCATGGGGGGCTATCTACCACGCGAGGCTCAATCCTCGTCATCGGCATCCATCAACTCGCGGAGGTAGCGCTCTCGATGGAGGAGAAAATCGCGGGTCAGGCGGTAGTGCTCGGTGTCCTCATAGGCGATGGGGGCCAGACCCTGCTTGGACAACCAGTAGATGCGCGCATCCGGATAGGCCAGGAGGATGGGGGAGTGCGTGGCGATGAGGAGTTGAGAGGACTTGCGCCGGGCCAGATCGTCGATGTGGCGCAACAGGATGAGCTGGTGCTGCGGTGACAGGGCGGCCTCGGGCTCGTCGAGGATGTAGAGGCCGTTGGCCCAGAAGCGGTTGCGCACGAGCATCAGGAACGACTCGCCGTGAGACTGTTCGTGGGGCGAGGTGCCTCCGTAGGCGTCCTGGAGGATGTCTGGCATCTGCTCCAGGACGGTGCCCACGTTGAAATAGCTCTCCGCGCGCAGGAAGAAGCCGGTGCGGGGGCGGCGATAACCGCGGACGAGCCGGAGGAACCGATGCAGCTCGGATTCGGAGCTGCGGGTGGCGAAGTTGAAGCTCCGCGTGCCTCCTTCGGGGTTGAACCCCGCGGCCGTGGCGATGGCCTCGAGCAAGGTGGACTTTCCGCTGCCGTTCTCCCCGGCGAAGAAGGTGACACGCGGGTGCAGCTCCAGGCCTTCCAGCTCGCGCACCACGGGCAGGTTGAAGGGATAGCGGTTGAAGTCCGGTACCTGCTCGCGCAGGAGCGTCACCGTGCGGATGAAGGTCGGGTCCATGGTCATCGCGGGTGCATCGCGGTCAGACGACACTCGCCGGATTGCCGGGCGTGGGTGCTGGAGGTAGCCTCGGAAGACATGAAACGCTGGATGTTGCTGCTCTGGGTCTCGATGTGCGCATGCGTGGGTGGCCCTTCTACGCGGGTGTATGGCGCGGGGCCAGCCAGGGGGCGGCTGGAGCAGAGCATGGACTCGGCTTCGAGCGCCTGCCGGCAGAACCCGGCGTACTGCACCGCCGTGGCGGGGGAGGAGACGGTGCTTCCCATTCCCGTGAGTACGACTCCGTTGCCTGTTGCTCCGGAATCAGCGGCGCCGGCAAAGGACAATGCCTCCGAGGGGTCGAAGGACAAGACGACGGAACTGTCCTGGCAGGAGTTCAAGAAGATTTGCTACGCGAAGTACACGGGTTGCCTGGATACTGCGGTGCAAGGCATTGACGGCCCCTTGTACAAGCACAGTCAATGTGTGGCCTGTAGAGATGTCTGCATGCAGAACAAGGGGGCCTGGCCCTCCGAAGCCAATGGAAAGCCCTGCCCATGAGCCAGGAGCGCGACGAAGAGGCATTCCATCGGCGGTGGATGGAAGGGGCAAGGGCGATCTCTGAACTCTACGTATCGCTGCAGGATGCTCCGTTCGAGAAATATGAACGGGAGTTCCTGTCCTTGCAGCGGCGATTGCTCGCCCAGGATGAGACGGACTGGGAGCGGCTGGAGACGCGCCGCCGTATTGCCGAAGAGATTCTCCTGGGTGCATGGGGACCTGACTCGTCCTGGAAGGACTTCGGCCGCGCGCTTCGTCGTATCCAGAGGCTCGGTTATACGGATGTCGAGCGGCGAGTCCATGTGGCCATCCTCTTCGCGCGGTGGGCAATATTCCACCCGGAGCACCTGCCCGAGGCGCGGCGCATGCTGGATCTGGCTGAGCGCCACTTCCAATCCGTCTCGCCAGAACACACCCAGTACAAGGATATGAAGGGAAGTCTGGAGTTGATCCGGCAGGAGAAGGAGTTCAGCCCGAAGCCATCCACGCCCCCGGAGCAAGGCCCTTGACTGGTAGTGCTCACTCCCGCGTCACCGCGCGCAGCACGATCTCCCTGCGCTGCCCGAGCAGCCGCAGGGCCAGGGGGAGCAGCGCGCGGTACATGAGCACGTTGACGATGGCGCACAGGGCGATCATCGCCAGCGTCTGCCCGCTGGGTCCGCTCTTCCCGGCGAAGCGCAGGGCCCAGACGAAGGGGGCACAGCCCACGCTCGCCGCGACGATACCGAGCATGGAGGCGGTGAGGGGCAGCTTGTCCCGGCGCTTGAGGCTCGCGTGGAACTTCACCGGGAAGTACAGGGACAGGAAGTTGCCGGCCGCGAGCAGCACCGGGACGACGGCCAGCACGGCCGCCATGGCGCACAGGAAGTCCAGCGCCGAGCCCCTGCCGAAGTACACCCGGTAGAACATGCCCACCAGCAGGGCCATGCCGCCTGCCGCCGCGCCCTGCACCACGTTCTTCGCCCGCAGCACGTCCCCCAACTCCACGGGGGCGGCGATGAGCATGGCCAACCCGTGCCCGTCATAGGCGAACGTGTTCTGCGAGAACGTGGACGCCATCACCACCGCGCCGTAGATGCACAGGCCGCCCATCAACCAGGCATCCGCGCTCGCGCCCAGCAGGTACTCGAAGAGGGCCCGGCCCGAGGTCAGCTTCAGCAGGATGGCCAGCACGAAGGGCACGGACGCGAGCAGCCGGGCGCGCGGGTTGCGCCACAGGTCCAACGCCTCGCGCGCCAGCAGCGTGGTGTACGTGGTGCGCGTCCGGGCGAACGGATCCTTGTCCCCGGACTCCTTCACGGACGGGCCGGCGCGGCCCACGTTGCGGTGGAAGCGCAGCAGCAGCGCGTAGGCGAGCCCCAGCCCCAGCAGGGCGAAGAAGACCATGCCCACGCCGTCCACCAGGGCATTGCGCCGGTACCCGTAGGTGAGCTCCAGCAGCGCGTCCCCGAAGAATCCCGAGGGCACGCGGCCCAGGGCAATCGTCGCGTCGACGATGAGAGCCATGTCCAGCTTGTCCACGCCCCCCTCGCCCACGGCCGTCAGCCACGAGGTGTCGATGGGCGGAATGAGGGAGGCGCCCACGAGGAACACCACGAAGCCGCCGCCGATGAGCTGCGCGCTGTGCTTCTCGCGCAGCACGTTGAGCACCAGGTGCAGGCCCACCCGGCTCCAGGCCGCGTTGAGCAGCGCGAACAGCACGTAGAGCAGCACGGCCAACCACTGCATGCGCACCGGGTGCACCGAGGCGAAGCCGAGCGCCGCGCCCGTCAGCGGTGCGTAGAAGACGAGCGCGCGCGGCTCGAAGAGGCTCGCCACCGTGGAGGCGATGAGCAGCCGGAAGGGCGAGATGGGGAAGGGCGCGTAGCGGCTCAGCTCCGAGTGGTCATCCACGCCCGCGCTCATCAGCGGCCACGTCACCCACACCGCGGACGTGACGAAGCACAGCAGGTTGAGGATGAAGAAGGGCCAGACGTCGTTCTCGGCGATGGGCCGCAGGCGCATCAGCCCGTAGAACGTCACGCCCAGGCCCCAGGCCGGCGCGCTCGAGAGCAGGAAGGCGGCCACCGCCATGAACCGGCTCTTGCCCGGCCCGTGGTTGAGCCCGATGTCCAGGCGCAGGCCCCACAACAGCCACAGGTGCCGGAAGAAGCCCGGCGCGGCCACCCGGTTCACGCGGACCCCCGGCGCAGCGGCACCACGTCGGCGGGCGGCGCGTCCCCGTAGAAGGACAGCTTCGCGTTGCGCGCGGCCGGCACGGAGATGAGCTTCTCGAAGACGGCCTCCAGCGACGGCGCGTCATAGCGCTGCATCAACTGCTGCACCGTGCCCTGGTCTAGCATCCTCCCGCCGCGGATGACGCCCGCGTGCGTGGCCAGCCGCTCGGCGATCTCCAGCACGTGCGTGGTGAGCAGCAGCGTCACGCCCCGCCGGCTCAGCTCGCGCAGCAGCTCGCGGATGACGCCTGCGGCCAGCACGTCGATGCCCTCGAAGGGCTCGTCCAGCAGCACCAGCTCCGGCGCGTGGATGAGCGCCGCGGCAATGGCCAGCCGCCGCCGCATGCCCTTGGAGTACTCGGCCACCAGCGCGCCCGCCTTGTACGTCAGCTCCGTGAGCTCGAGCAGCTCGGCCGCCCGCGCCGCCGCCTCGTCCCCGCTCAGCCCGTACATCCGCCCGCAGAAGGTGAGGTACTGCCGGCCGGTGAGCCGCTCGAAGAGGCTCAGCTCCTCGGGCACCACGCCGATGTGGCGTTTGACCTCCAGCGGCCGGGCCACCGCGTCCACGCCCAGCAGGGAGATGCGCCCGGCGTCCGGGGCGTACACGCCGGTGAGCAGGGCGATGGTGGTGGACTTGCCCGCTCCGTTGGGGCCGAGGAAGGCATAGAAGGAGCCGCGGGGGATGGTCAGCTCCATCCCGTCGAGCGCGGTGAATTCGCCGAAGCGCTTCACGAGCCCGTGGGCGGCGACGGCCAGGTCAGTGGGGGTGGGGGACATGCGCGGGCCGGATCAGAGCCGACTCCGCTGCCCTCCCACAATCCCCCCGATGTCCGAGGCCCGAGCAGGCCTGGCACCTGGGAGGTGGCGCGGGAGAAGCCGTGCTGCTCAGTGCACCATGGCCACTTCGGGCGGCCCGATGATGCGCTGCACCGTCATCCGCACCTTGTCCAGGTCCACCGGCTTGGAGATGTAGCCGGCGGCGCCCACCAGCTCCGCCTCCCACTCGAAGCCGTAGCCCGAGATGATGATGATCGGCAGCCCGCGCGCCCGCGGCATCTTCTTGAGGGCGTCCAGCAGGCCCCAGCCGCTCATGACCGGCATGCGCAGGTCCAGGAGCACCGCCTGGGGAATCTCTCCCTCCAGCGTGTCGAGGGCCTCTCGGCCGTTGGCGGCCTGCTCCGTGCGATAGCCCATCTCCTCTAGGGCATCGCAGATGAGCGTGCGGTGGCTCGCGTCGTCGTCGACGACCAGGATGTAGGACATGGCGGGGCCTCGATGCTTATTCCGGCAGGGAAGGCAGATTCTATGGGGGGCAAGATGCGAATGGCTTCCCGGTTCCGGAAGGGGTGTGCCCGGTTTTCAACATCCCTCGAAAAGTTGGAGGGCATTCCGCCCCAGGATGCCTGCCTCGGCCTCGTCCCCGAGCTTGAGGGCCAACAACTGCTTGAGCTCGCGGTCCCAGGCGTACGGCAGGTTGGGAAAGTCCGTGCCGTAGAGGATGCGCTCGGGCCGCACTTCCAGCAAGCGGCGGGGGACCGGAATGGGGAAATAACCGGCCACCGCCATGGTGGTGTCCAGCCAGAGGTTGTCGTGGCGCTCCAGGAGCCGCTCGTAGGCGTCGAACTCGTCGGCGCCCAGGTGGGGGATGCACAGCTTGAGGCCCGGGTGGTCCTCAAGCACCCGTTCCACGCGCTCGGCCGAGCAGAGGGCATGCACGTCGCACTTGTATTGGGGGCTGGCGGGCTCGCGGCCGGCATGCATCACCAGCGGCCGCCCGGCCCGGGCACAGGCGGCATACACCTCGTGCAGCGCGGGGGCGTCCGGGGCGAAGCACTGCACGTGGCAGTGCAGCTTCACGCCCTTGAGGCCCGCCGCGAAGGCCTCGGCGAGAATGTCCGCCGCGCCCTCTTCGCCCGGCAGCACGGTGGCCAGCCCCAACACGCGCGGCTCGGCCCGGGCCACCTCGGCGACGTAGGAGTTGAGGAAGCGCGCCATGCCCGGCTTGTGCGCGTAGTGCAGCGCCACCACCCGGTGCACCCCCCGCGACAGCAGGAAGGACACCACCTGGGGCGTGTGCAGCTTGTAGCGGATGGGCCAGCCGTACTGCTCGAACCAGCGCC